>PMOG01000045.1 GCA_003161555.1 Vulcanimicrobiota bacterium
TCGCAATTGTCGAGAATCAGCAGCAGCTGTTTTGCCTTCAGCTTCGCGACCAGCGCGTCGAGCGGAACGCCGGCCGGAAGTTCGATGCCGACCGCCGACGCGATCGCGCTCGGGATGACCGAGCCGTCGGCCAGCGGCGCCAGCTCGACGAACCAGGCGCCGTCACCCGAACCGTCGAGCATGTTGGCGCCGACCTGCAGCGACGCGCGCGTCTTACCGACGCCGCCGGATCCGACGATCGTGACGACCCGGTGTTTCTTGAGCAGCGATTCGATCTCGCCGACCTCACGATCCCGCCCGACGAACGACGTGAGCTGCAGGGGCAGGTTGTTGGGCAGGACCTCGAGCGATCGCAGTGCGGGAAAGTCCGAGCGTAAGCCGGGTGCGATCAGCTGGTAGACCTGTTCGGGATAGGTGAGGTCGCGCAGGCGATGTGCACCCAGATCCTGCAGCGACGCTTGCGACGGCAGCGTTCCTTGCACGAGGTCCGTCGTCACGCCGGAGACGAGGATTTGCCCGCCGTTGCCGATCGCCAGCAAGCGCGAAACGCGGTTCACCGTGGGGCCGAAGTAGTCTCCGTCGCGCTCCTCGGCGGTGCCCGTGTGGAGGGCCATGCGGACCGGCAGACCGTCGACCGCCGAGAAATCCTCCGCCAGCAGTGCGCGCTGCGCCTCGAGCGCAGCGGCGACCGCCTCGTCGGGCCGGCCGAACACGGCGCAGAAGGCGTCGCCGACGGTCTTGAAGACGTAGCCGTGACGGGCGACGATCGCGCTGCGCACCAGCGCGTCGTGCCGGCGAACCGCGACCTCCATGTCCGCCCGGTCGTGCTCCCAGCGCAACGTGCTGCCTTCGACGTCGCTGAACAGGAACGTCACCGTTCCGGAGGGCATCGGCGTCGCCGGACTGGGGTCTAGGCGGGCCTCCATGCCCGGCGTTTCGCCGCGCCGCTGGTCGGCTCCGCGCGGGCGTGCTCCGCTAGGTGGGGCGGCGCTCCGTCATTTCCCGCCGCTGCTGGGCGCGCCGGATGCGAAGATGCCGGCAAAGATGTTGATCACCATACCGATGATGACCGAGTTGTAGGCGAAGGAGATGATCGAATGGACGATGACCTCGCGGCGCACGCGGGTCTCGGTCACCTGCGGATCGGAGACCGCGAACGACGTGCCGAGGGTGAAGGCGAAGTAGGCGAAGTCGTAGTCCGAAGGTTCCTCCGTGCCGGGAAATTTGATCCCGCCGAAGTGCACGCCGTCGCCGTCGTCGTCGTACCAGTAGAGGTGCGCGTACCGGAACGTATAGACGGTGTGGACGAGGAACCAGCCGACGCTGATCGCGAGAATGCCCAGCACGTAGGCGGCCCAGCGCTCGGCGTCGGTTTTCACTTGAGGCCCGTGACCCAAAATGGCGATTGCGGTGATGAGGCCGAGCACGACCGAGCCCAGCACGATCAACAGGATGAGGTTGCGCCCCGGGTCGTCGACCGCGGCCCGCGCGCGGGTCAGCCGGGCATCGCTGTGCAGCCCTCGCATCCACAGCAAGGCCAGCAGCACCAGCGCGGCAGCGTCGTAGGCGGCGACGACGCGAGTGGCGCCGTGCAGCCACTGCGGCACGGCAAAGTAGACCGCGACTGCGACGAGTCCGGCGGTCAGGAAATTGAACCAGCGTTGTCGTGCGCGGACCCAGCGGCGGGCTTCCGCTTCGGCCGTGCTCAGGCGCCGCCGTCCGCGATGCGGCAGGGTGCCATCACCGCGTCGCTCATTCCGTGGATGATCCGCTTGTCCGCCGGCGCGACGGTCGCAAGGATGCCGCCCAGCCGGGTGCGTTCTCCGACGACGAAGTAGTAGGGGCACAAGCGCACGCGACCGTCCAGCTCGCGAATCTCTCCGGTGGTTCGGTCGAGATACGGCACCCGGACACGCTTGCCTTTGTGAAAGCGTTGCAGCACGTAAGGCGTCGTCGAGAACGCGGCCAGGCCCGCTTGGAGCCCGTCGCGCCAGGCCTCACGGCTGAGATCGTTGGCGACTTTGACGCCGCGCGAGCCCCACGCGAGCTCGCTGAATCCTGACGGTTTGAGGACGTAGTCGCGCTCGCTCTTGCCGAGATCCTCGAGCTGCGTCCACTCGCGGACCGGCACGCCGCCCGCGTTGAGATCGATGATTGCCGCCTGCGGCGGAATCGGACGCGGATCGACGATCCAGGTGCGCGGAAAGATGCCTTGCAGCCGTTCGTCGACCGCCGGCCCCAGCTCGCCCTGCCAGTACGCGCGCAGCAGCGGATGATGGAAGAGGGCAAAGGATGACTTCTCTTCGAGATGCGCCTTGGGCGGCGGTGTCATCTTGACCCGATTGTGGCGCGCCGCGTACAGCATCAACTCCGCTTTGGGGACGTTGGGTAGATCGAAAAGCTCGAAGTTGCGGTAGAGGACGTCGAGCTTCTCTTCGCGGCCGTCGTCCAGCCGCACGAAGAGCGCCTCTTCGGTGAACACGATGTCCTGCGGTTTGCAAACGTGGAACGAGCCCAGACCCAGCGCGTCGATGCGCGCGGCGAGCCAGCGCAGTTCGCCGCGGTAATCGTCCGATTCGTCGCTGACGACGATCGCGACGCGGGGCTGCGCTACGCCGGCGACCGAGCCGAGCATCTGCGCGAAGCTCTCGGCCATCCCGTCGGCGCCGCCGATACTGTCGATGCCCAGGTCGCAGTACGTGCGCGCCATCGCCGCGACGAATCCCATCCCGCCGGGGATGCTGTCGAGTTCGCTGGCGACGTAACCGTCGTCGGTCAGGATCAGATCGGGCCGAATGACCCGCGGCACGTCCTGTTTGAAGCGGTTCTGACGTGCCAGTTTGACGATTTGCTCGGGCTTGCCGCGATCGAGTTCTTCAGCGATGAAGGCCGGCGCCGTGCCGCGCGCGCTGCGCAGGTAGAGCGCGTTGAGCGCCCGATAGAAGGCCAGCAGATCGTCGCCCAGCGTTTCGATCGCGGCGACCGTCGCGGGCGCGAGCGGAAAGGGGTCGGGCGTAACACGCCACGCAACCGTTCCCTCAGTGTCGTCGACGACACGGAACAGACCCGTCGGCAGATGTTCGGCGACGTACCGGCCCCGCCCGGCGAGGTCGAGTTCGGGGGCGATGCTGGTACAGGGCATCAGCCGCGACAACAGCGCATGTCTGTGCCCAGGAACCGTGCGTCCACGGAACAGTTGCGGGTGGCGGGACGCCTACTTGAGCGGTACGGCGCCCGGCAGCAGCAGGGCGTGCTCGATCGAGGCCGCGCTGCCGCGATAGGCCAGCGTGAGGTGCAGGGTGTACGCGAGGCCCAGCGGCGCCAACGAGAGGTCATCGACCGAACGTGAGACTGCGGCACCGGGGAGGACGTCGATCGACGTCGCGTGGCTGAACGACTTCGCGCCGCTCTTGACCGTCTCAGTGAGCGCCGTCGACGAACCGTCCGCCGGGGCCGCGCAGACGGTAACAGAGACCGACTGGCCGCCGATCGGGAAGGCATCGGTCGAGCAGCGCGCCGGCTGCGCCGTCGCGGCCGCCGTGCTCGCGGCGAGCAGCGAAAAGAGCGCAACAAAGGTCCGCATACCCGGACAACGTAACCGGCGTCGTCCCCGTTGCGGCTCCGGCGGGTGGAGACGGAACCGGGGCCCAACACGTTCCTCTCTAGCTGACATGGCAAGTGCGATCGATCTCATTGCGCTCGATCTCGACGGGACGCTGCTTGCCCCCGACGAGACGATCAGCGCGCGCAACCGGCTCGCGATTCGCGAGGCCCTGGCCGCCGGCGTGCGCGTGGTGCTGGTGACCGGCCGCGGGGTCGACACGCCGATCCGGGTCTCGCGGGAGCTCGGGTTGAACCTGCCGGTAATCTGCTGTCACGGCGCGCTGACCAAGGATTTCGGCGCCGACAAGACGCTGGCCCACATCCCGGTGCCGCTCAAGTACGCCGTCGAGATGATCGGGTTCGCCGAAGATCACGGTTTGAGCGCGGCGATCTACATTGAGGAAGCGTTCTATCGTCTCACCGGTTCCGAGATCGTGATGGACGACATGCGCGGGCCGGGCTGGCGCGAGACACCGTCCCTGCGCGAGATCCTGACCGAGGCGCCGACGTTCTTGCGCTTCCTCGGCGAGCCGTCGGTGCGCGCGATTCTCCAAAACTTCGGTGACTTGCCGTTGAACTTCCGCCATGAAACCTGGGGCAGCTTCGTCGAGTGCGCGGTCCTCAATCGCGAAGCGAGCAAGAAGAACGCGCTGGCCGCACTGTGCGCGGGGTTCCAGATTCCGGCCGACCGCGTGATGGCGATCGGCGACTCGCGCAACGACATCCCGATGCTGCGCTGGGCGAAGATCGGCGTCGCGATGGCAAACGCGCTGTCCGAAGTGCGTGAAGCCGTTCGCTACGTTACGGCGTCGAACGACCGCGACGGCGTCGCGCTAGCGATCGAACGGTTCTGTCTGTCGGCGGCCAGGAAGTCGGCCTGATGCAGCCCGCGCCCAGCCACGAGTACGAAGCCCAGCTGCGCGACATCCTGACGCGGCGCGACTGGGAAGCGCTGCGCGAGTTCACGCGCGAGCAGAATCAGATCCCGGACGACGTATACGAGAAGGACCAGCACTTTTGGGAGGTGCTGCTGCACAAGTTGACCTGCAGCCGGATCGAACTGCTCGGTCTGCACGATACGTCGCGCGCGTGGCTGGCCGAGCGCGGCTACACCACCGATATCGGCGGGTACTAACGAAGGTGGCAGCAGGCGCGGTGCGCGTGCGCGTGCTCGCCTTCGCGCGGTTGCGCGAAGTGCTGGGCTTCGGGGCGCGCGACATCGAACTCGACGACCATGCGACGATCGCAGGACTGTGGGATGCGCTCGCCGACGGCGCGCCGCCGCTGGCGGCCTTCCGCGCCTCGACGCGGTTCGCGCACAACGGCGAGCTGGCGGATCCGGCGACTCGTCTGACCGAGGGCGATGAGGTCGCGCTGCTCCCGCCGGTCGGCGGCGGCTGAGATGCCCGGGCACGACCAGCCGTTGATCGCGCTGAGAGCGGAACCGCTCGACGTCGAGGCCCTGGCGGCGCAGATCGCCGGCCCGGCGCACGGCGCGGTCGTCACGTTTTTGGGGACGACCCGCGCGACCTCGCCGGACGACCCGCGGCCGGTGGCTGCGCTCGAGTACGAAGCGTACGCGGACCTCGCGCTGCGCGAGATGGAGACGATCGCCGCCGAAACGCGTGCCCGCTTCGGTCCGCTGGAGATCGCGCTCGTGCATCGAACCGGCCGCGTAGGCCTGGGCGAACCGTCGGTGGCGGTCGTGGTTGCCGCCCCGCATCGTGCGGCCGCATTCGACGCCTGCCGGTACGCGATCGACGCGCTGAAATCACGGGTCGCCGTGTGGAAGCGCGAGATCTATGCCGACGGCGGCGCAGCCTGGGTCGCCAACACGCCGCCGGAGCTGCACTGATGCAGGTCGCGTTGCATCATATCGATGCGGGCTTCAACCCCGTCGCGGTGCTCGAGTACGAGGCGCGGCGGCCGCGCGAGGTCACGCTCGTCGTCGGCCACGGCTACTCGAGTTCGAAGCACAACCTCGACATGCTGTGCGGATTTCTGGCCAGTCACGGCTTCGGCATCTACTCGCTCGATTTCCCCGGCCACAAACTCGGCGCCAGCGGCGGCCGTCTGCGCTCGGCCGCCGACCTGCTCGACGCCATGGCTGCGGTCGTGGCGTTCGCACGCGAGCGGGGTGCCCGGACGATCTATACGCTCGGCCACAGCATGGGTGCGACGGCGGCGCTGTGCGCCGGCGGCGCCGACGCCGGGCTGACGGGAGCGATCGCCATTGCCACCGGCTACGGCCGGCCGGCCGTGCTGGACGCGTTGGCCGCACGCGGAGTCGTCGATCTGCGCGCGGCCTATGTCGACGGGCTCTCGCTGCCGGAGTTGGCGCGCGAGTGGGATCCGCTGCTCGACCGCGGGCTCGCCGGCCTCGCCGGGCGGCCGGTGCTGTTCATCGCGGCGTCGCGCGACGGCATGGTAACGCGCGCGTCGGTCGAGGAATTGTTCGCGCGCGCGAGCGAACCGAAAACACTGCTCACGGTCGACAGCGACCACACCTTTGCCGGCGATGCGAGCCGTAGCGCCGTACTGCAGTGGCTCGGCGCGATGCATCCGCGTCGCGCAGCGTGAGGACGGCATGCGCGCGATAACGCCCGGCAGCGCCGATCTGCGACGCTACAGCCGCCACTTGCTGATCCCCGAAGTGGGGCTCGCCGGACAGCAGCGCCTAGCGGCCGCGCGCGTGCTGGTGATCGGCGCCGGCGGCCTCGGCTCGCCGGTCCTTGCCTATCTCGCCGCGGCCGGGGTCGGGCGGCTGATCGTCGTCGACGACGACACGGTCGACCTGACCAATCTGCAGCGGCAGATCCTCTACGACACCGCCGACATCGGCGCGCCCAAGGCCGACCGCGCCGCCGAACGGCTGCGCGCGCTCAACCCGCAAGTCGCCGTCGATGCCGTGCGTGCGCGCTTCGATGCCGCCAACGCGCGCGAGCTGGTGCGTTTGGCCGACGTCGTCGTCGATGCCAGCGACACGTTCGAGACACGCTATCTCGTCAACGACGCGTGCATCCTCGAGGGCAAGCCCGACGTCTCCGGTTCGATCTTCCGATTCGACGGCCAGCTTTCGGTCTTCGGCGCCCCGGGCGGCCCGTGTTACCGCTGCTTGTATCCGGAGCCTCCGCCCGAGCACTTGGTGCCGTCGTGTTCGGAAGGCGGCGTCCTCGGCGTGCTGGCCGGAATCATCGGTTCGTTCCAAGCGGCCGAGGCGCTCAAGCTGATCCTGGGGATCGGCGAGCCGCTGGTCGGGCGGCTGCTGCTGATCGATGCGCTCGACGCGCGCGTGCGCGACGTGCGGATCCGGCGGGACGCCGCCTGTGCGCTGTGCGGCGACGCGCCCACGATCGGTACGGTCGGCACGCCGGCGCGCCGCGAGCCGCCGGCGCGCACCGTACCCGACCTCGACCTCGACGGACTCGACGCGGCGCTCGCACACGGCGCCATCATCCTCGACGTGCGCGAGCTGCACGAACGCGCGCTCGGCGAGGTCCCCGGCGCGGTCGCGATCCCGGCTACGGCACTCGAAGCGCGGCTGCACGAATTGGACACGGCGCGCACCTACGTCGTCGCCTGCCGGATCGGCGCGAAGTCGCGCTGGGCCGCGCAGCGTCTCAAGGAAGCCGGCTTCGGCAGGGTCTATCACCTGCGTGATGGTTTGCTCGCGCTGGCCGCCCGCGATGCGTCGTTCGATCTCTTTTAGCAGCTTGCTCGCGAACGGCCGCCCAACGTGATCCAAGCGCTGGCCACGACGTTCGAGGACGCGCGGGTGTTCGTGCCCGATGTGTTCGGCGACGACCGCGGGTACTTCAAGGAGACCTGGTCGGCGCCGAGATATGCCGCGCTCGGGCTGGTGGCGGACTGGGCTCAAGACTCGTGCTCGAAGTCGTCGCGCAACGTGCTGCGCGGCTTGCACTACGATTTCCGGATGGCGAAGTTCGTGCAGTGCCTCAAGGGCCGGATCTTCGACGTGATCGTCGACCTGCGGAGCGATTCGCCGACCTATCTGCGCTGGGAAGGCTTCGAACTCAGCGAGAGCAACCATCACCAGTTGTTCGTTCCGGCCGGGTTCGGCCACGGGTTCTTGGCGCAAGACGACGGCGTCATCGTCCACTACAAGAACAGCGTCCCCTACGACGCCGCGCACGAAGGGGCGGTGTCGTGGCGCAATCGGCGCATCGGTGTCCGTTGGCCGCTCGCCGGGGAACCGCAGCTCTCGGCGAAGGATGCCGCCGTGCCGGAGGATTTTCTGCCGTGATCCAGCGACCGTTCGGACCGCTGACGCGCAGCGTCCCGATCATCGGCCAGGGCACCTGGAACACGCCGGTGCGCGGCGCGCAGGCGGAAGAAGCGAAGCGCGCGCTGCGCCGCGGGGTCGAACTCGGCATGACGCACATCGATACGGCAGAGATGTACGGCGACGGCGCCTCCGAACGGCTGATCGGCGAAGCGATCCGGGACCTGCCGCGCGCGGAACTGTTCTTGGTGTCCAAAGTGCTCCCGTCGAATGCGACCTTCAACGGCACGATCCGCGCCTGTGAGGCGTCGCTCGCGCGTCTGGGCACCGATTACCTGGACTGCTACCTGCTGCACTGGCGCGGCAGCGTGCCGCTGCGCGAGACGATGCGCGCCATGGAACAGCTCGTCAGCGACGGCAAGATCCGTTCGCTCGGTGTGAGCAACTTCGACACCGGCGATCTCGAGGAAGCGGCGGCCGCCCTGACGCGCGAACCGATCGCGTGCAACCAAGTGCTCTACCACCTCGGCGAACGGACCGTCGAGACGTACGAGATCCCGTACGCGCGCGAGCACGACCTGGCGATCGTCGCATACACGCCCTTCGGACGGGGTTCCTGGGCGCAAAGCGCCGGCCGCGACGCGCTCGAGGGGATCGCCGCCCGCCACGGTGCGACGCCGCGGCAGGTGGTGCTCGCGTTTCTGACCCGCGAACCGCACGTGTTTGCGATTCCGAAGGCCGCGACGGTCGCGCACGTCGAGGAGAACGCGGGGGCCGGCGACCTCCGGCTGGAGCCCGAGGACATCGCCGCAATCGATGCGGCCTTCCCGATCGGGCGCCGCCGTGGCGGAATCCCCACCCTCTGAGGCGACGCGCGCCGTCAAGGCGGTGGCGCGTGCGTGCGGTGCCGGCGCGGTGCGCATCGCGACTGCCGACGCCGATGCGCCGACCCGCGCGCGAATGCAGGCCGCCTTCGCCCGCGGCGACTTCGCGACGTGGCCCTACGACGGCGACTACGCGGCGCGCGCGAGCGATCCGGGTGCGCTGCTGGCCGGAGCGCGCAGCGTCGTGTGCATCGCGATGCCGTACGCGACGCCCGTTCCGCCCGAGCGCGCCGGACGCGGACGCGTCTCCGCCTATGCCTGGTCGGCGGACTACCATCGCCGGATGCAGATGCTGCTGCGCGAGATCGCGGCGCGCATCGACGTCCTCGCCGGGGCGCCGGCGACGCGCATCGTTTGCGATACCGCGCCGCTGGCGGAACGCGCGTTCGCCGCGCGCAGCGGTCTGGGCTGGATCGGGAAACACACCAGCGCGATCGTGCCGGGACTCGGTTCGGCGGTGTTCTTGGGCGAGATCGTCACGACGCTCGCGCTCGATCCGGACCCGCCGCTGAAAACCTCGTGCGGCGCGTGCACGCGCTGCATCGACGCCTGTCCGACCGGCGCGCTGCGCGGCGACGGCACGATCGATGCCGGCCGCTGCATCAGCGATCTGACCCAGCGGCGCGATGCGATTCCCCGCGCGCTGCGGCCGCTGGTCGGCACATGGGTGTGGGGCTGCGATCTCTGCAACGAGGCGTGTCCGCCCTCGCAGAGGGCCGGCGCGCGCGGCGACGCGGCGGCGCGTCCGCTGGAGGAGGACATGGCCGCTCCTCCGCTCACCGCGCTGCTGCGCGTACGCGGCGCGCGCTTTCGGCGCTGGCGGCGCACCGCGATGGGGTGGCGCGGCGCCGCGGTGCTGCGGCGCAATGCCGCGGTCGCGCTGGGCAACGGGCTCGATCGCGCCGACGTGCCGGCGCTCGCCGAGGCGCTGGGCGGTGACCCCAGCGCCCTGGTGCGGGCGCACGCCGCATGGGCGTTGGGCCGGATCGGGTCGCCGTCGGCGTTGGCCGCGCTGCGGAAAGCCTGCCTCGAGGATGCCGCTCCCAGCGTACGCGAGGAAGCGAACGCCGCGCTGGAACCACATCGGTCGGCGCGGGCGTTCACGATGCTGAACCCATGCTGATGAACCGTACGCTCGCCTCGCTTCTCGCCGCCGCGCTGACGGCCGTTCTGCCCGTGTCCGCTCGGGCGGAGTCCGGCAGCGACCTCTACGCGCGCATGCAGCGCGTCAACAGCGGCTTGCGCTCGTACCGCGCCGACGTCACCGTCGCGATCCAACTGCACTCGTTCCCGTTCTTGAGCCCGACTCTGGCCGGCCGCGCCTACTACAAGCGGCCCGATAAAACGGCCGTTCAGTTCGATGCGGTCCCGGCGATCGCCGGGCAGCTGAAGAAGGTCGTCGGCCAGATCGAGCCGCCGTCGGATTGGGACCGTCTCTACGAGGTCAACCAAACCGGCGACGACGGCACGACGGCGACCTTCCGCCTGGTCCGCAAGAAGAACGGCCGCATCGATCACGTCGACGTGAAAGTCGACGACCGGACCGCCACCGTCACCGAGATGATCTACTTCTATAAAGAGGACGGCGGCACGATCAAGTTCGACAACATCTACGACCAGATCGACGGCAACTACGTCGTGAAGCAGCAGACCGGGAAGGTCGACGTCCCGCACTACAATGCCGATATCAGCTCATCGTTCGCGAACTACCGGATCAACGTTCCGATCGACGACAAGGTGTTCGACGAGAGCGGCTGAGGGGCCCAAGCCGGAGTTCCCCCGCCGCTGGGGAACCACTCGACGGTGATCGATCTGATCGGGCGCACGGAGCCGCTCGTCGACGCCTTCCGGCGGCCGATCACCTATCTGCGGATCTCGGTCACCGACCGCTGCAACCTGCGCTGCGTGTACTGCATGCCCGAAGCCGGGCTGGCGTGGATCCCCAAGCCCGCGATCCTCAGTTACGAGGAGATCGCCGAGATCGTACGCGCCGCAGCGACGGTCGGCGTGCGCAGCATCCGTTTGACCGGCGGCGAGCCGTTGATCCGCCGCAACCTCGAGCGGCTGGTGGCGATGCTCCACGCGATCCCCGGGATCGACGACATCGCCCTCTCGACCAACGGATTGCTTTTGGCCGAGCAGGCGGCCACGCTGCGCGCGGCGGGTTTGGACCGGGTCAACGTTTCGCTCGACACCTTGGATCCGGACCGGTTCACCGCCATCGCGCGGCGGCCGGGTCTCGACCGCGTGCTGGCCGGCATCGATGCCGCCATCGCGGCGAACCTCGGGCCGGTGAAGATCAACTGCGTCCTGATGCGCGGCACGAACGACGACGAGCTGGAAGCCTTCGCGGCGCTGACGCGCGATCGCGCGGTGCACGTGCGCTTCATCGAAGTCATGCCCGTGCACGAGAACGTCGACATGCAGGCGCAAGCCTGGGTATCCTCCGACGAGGTGCTCGAGCGTCTGGGCCGGTTTGGCGCGCTCTCACCGTTCGAGCATCTCCACGGGAACGGCCCCGCTCGCATGTTCGCGTACGCCGGGGCGCCCGGCACCATCGGCGTGATCTCGCCGCTCGCGCACGACTACTGCGAGCGCTGCAACCGCGTCCGGCTGTCGGCCGACGGGCGGTTGAAATTGTGTCTGTTCGGCGATCACCTGATCGATCTGCGTACGCCGCTGCGAGCCGGCGGCGGCGAAGAGGCGATCGTGGCGCTGCTGCGCGGCGCGATGCACGTCAAGCCCGAGCGGCACCATCTCGTGCTGGGCGAAACGTCGGCTGCGATGCGCGCCTTCAGCGAAATCGGCGGCTAGGTGGGTTCGACGTACGTCGAACCCTTCGCGTTTAGCCCTACGGGCTAAGCCGCAAAAAGGAAGAGTTTAAGGGCGGTCTTCGAGGGCTTCGGGGGCGGGGCGTTTTCGTAGCAGGACGATCGAGATGACGAATGCGAGGATCACGCCGCTGAGCACGCCGAGCTCGAGCAGGGACTGCGTGCTGGCGGCGCCGGTGGTATTGCCCGGCTTGACGTGTCCGACGGTGATGACCAAAATGCGCCGGATCACGGCGATCAGCCCGACGATCAGGAACGGTTCGGCGGCCAGCATCGCGCCGCGCAGTGAAAGGATGACCGTATAGGCGAGCTCGACCAGCATGAGCGTGAGCAGGATCATATCGAGGAACTCGGTCGTCACGCCGATGATGTCGTCCGAAGCGAACAGCGGCGCGACGTGCGTGGCGACGTGGAAGAGCAGCGCCAGCGCGCCGACGAACAGCAGCACCCCGATCGCAAAGATGATGATGCGTTCGGTCCACGTCAGCGTGCGGATCGCACCTTCCTCGAGGGCCGAGCGCCGGCGCGATTCAACCGGATTCACGCCGCACCACGTACGCAGCGCGGGAAGCCTTCTCCCCTCGCGGCGTGAAAGGGATGCCCGGTGATGACCAGGTCCTCTGCCGGGCTCGCCGCCGCGGCGCTGGCGATCTCGCTCGTAACGGCGTGCTCGAAACCGAACCAATCGGCGGGCAGCGACGGCGCGAAGACCGTCACGGCGACGGGGGCCGGTGCGGCCGTCGCCGGCGCGCTGGGCGATCCCGTACGCGGCAAGCAGATTTTCAGCGCGAACTGCGCGCAGTGTCATGGGGCGACCGGCGTCGAGGGCGGCATCGGCCCATCGCTGGCGGGCGAGCGGAGCCGCAAGACGTATCCGGCGACCGTCGCCTGGATCGAAAATCCCAGCGGGGCGATGCCCAAGCTCTATCCGGAACCGCTGAGCGAACGCGACGTCGACGACGTGGCCGCATACGTGCAGCAGCTGTGATGCCGAGGACCCCACCGACGACGTAGTGAACGCGGCCCGGCGTGGCCCGGGCGCTGTTCGCTTTCACGAGGGACCTGCGGCTGAGCGACCACGCCGGCCTCGCCGCTGCCGCGCGCCACGGCGACATCGTGCCGGTGCTGGTGATCGATGTTCCCTCGAGCGCGCGTTTGCGCCGTTCGCCGCGCCGCGCCGCGTGGTACTGCGCCGCGGTTCGCTCGCTCGACGCCGACTTGCGCAGCCGCGGCAGTTCGCTGATCGTGCGGCGCGGCAAACCCGGCCCCGTCTTGCGCGGCCTCGCCCGCGCCGCCGGCGCCGGAGTCGTCGGTTGGAGCTGCGGCTACGACGCGAAGACGATGCGCGGCGACCGCGACCTGCAGTCGGCGCTCGAAGAAGCCGGGTTGCGCGCGCTCCCGGTGCACGATCAGCCGGCCGTCCCGCCGGAGGATTCCGCGGCGGGTCACCGCGGCGGCGACGGGTACCGGGCGTTCGTTCCGTATTTTGCGCAGTGGCGAACGCTGGTGCCGACGCCGGACGCCGGCAGCGCAACCTTCGCAGCGCACGACATCGCCAGCGAAGCGTTGCCGCAGCCCGAGGAATTCGGCGCCGAAGGCATCGACACCGGCCCCGCCGGCGAAGCCCACGCGCGCCGCACCCTGGGCGCGTTTCTGGCGTTGCCGGTGCTGCACTACGGCGTCGCGCGCAACGTCCCGGCGGCCTGCGAAACCTCGCGGCTTTCGGGGGCGCTCTCGTTCGGATTGCTGGCCGCGCGGGAAGTCGTGCGCGCGACCTGCGATCGCGCCTCCGATCCGTTTCTGATGGCCGAAGAACGCTCGTCGATCAGACTCTTCTTGCGCGCGCTCGCGCAGCGCGACTTCTTCCTGCAGCTCGGCTGGTACAACGAATCGCTGGCCGAGGAGCCGCTCCAAGCGAAGATGCGCGGGTTCGCGTTCGCGCGCGCCCACCCGCTGCTCGATGCGTGGCAGATCGGGCGGACCGGCTTTCCCCTGGTCGACGCGGGAATGCGCGAGCTGATCGCCACCGGCTGGATGCATCCGCGCGTACGCGCGATCGCGGCCTCGTTTCTGTGCTTCGATTTGGGCGTCGACTGGCGGGCCGGGCGCGATTGGTGGGATCAGCTGCTGATCGAGGACGACCCGGCGCTAGCGGCCGGCAATTGGCAGTGGGTCGCGGGAGTCGGTGCCGATCTGGCGGCCTATCCGCGCATCTACAACCCGCTCAAACAAGCGCGCCACTTCGATCCCTCGGCGCGCTACATTCGTGCCTGGGTGCCGGAATTGGCCGGACTGCCGGACGTTGCGATCTTCGATCCGGTCGGCCTACGGCGCGAACGGCAGCTGACGCTCTCGCTGTTCGGCGACGGCACGTATCCGTCGCCCGGGCTCGATCATGAGGCGGCGGCGCGCGCGTTTCTCGCCCGCTACGCACGCGAGGTTCGTGCCTCCGCCTGACCGCCGCCCCGCGGAGCCGCTGCTGGTGCCGCTGACGACGACGCGCCTGCAGTTGGAACCGCTGCGGGCCGCACATGCCGACGCGCTGTATGCCGGCCTGCGCGATCCCGAACTCTACCGCTACGAAACGGACCGGCCGCCGGACGGACTCGAAGCGCTGCGCGCACGTTTCGCGCTGCTGGCGGCGGGCTCGGGCGATGACGGCGAAACGTGGCTGAACTGGGTCGCGCTCACCCGCGAGGGCGGCGCCGCGATCGGCTACGTCCAGGCGACGGTCGCGAACGCCCGCGAGACCGCGACGATCGGCTACCTGATCACCGCGGCCTACCAGCGCCGGGGGTTCGGCCGTGAGGCGGTCGGCGCGATGTGCGATTACCTCGCCGCGCGCGGCATCGCGCGGCTCCATGCGTGGATCGACGTGCGGAATACGGCCTCGATCGCGCTGGCCGAAGGACTGCGCTTCACGCGCGTCTGGACCGGCCGCTCGGAGGACATCATCGGCGGCACCCGGGGCTTCGATCATCACTACGTGCGGTCGTCTTGCGAGGGCCGGCCGCCGGTCTGAGCCGAATCGGTGGGGATGAGCGATCAGCCTCGACGCGCCGCCCACGACACCGGGATCCCCGAGGGTCTGCTGCGGTTCATGACCAGCGGGTGGGCGACCCCGCCCGGCACGCCTGCCGCGCCGATCGAGGGAATCGAACGCTTTGCCGCACGCCGCGCGGCGCTGGCCGCCGCGTTCCCGGGTGAAGTGCTGATCGTTCCGACCGGGCACGAGAAAGTTCGTGCCAACGACACGACCTATCGCTTCCGGCCCGGTACCGACTTCTATTATTTGACCGGCAATACCGAGCCGGACAACATCTTGGTGCTGACCGTGAATGCGAACGGTAAGCCGGACGCAACGCTGTATTGCGAACCGAATCCGGGCAAGACGGACGCGACGTTCTTCACCGACCGCCTCAAGGGCGAACTGTGGGTCGGGCCGCGTTTGGGCCTCCGCCAGACCGCCGAGCGTTTCGGCGTCGCCACCAAGCCGCTGGCCGAATTCGCCGCCGACCGCGCGAACGCGCCGGCCGCGCAGACGCGCGTGCTGCCCGGCATCGACCCGGCCCTCGACGCTCCGGGCGGTCCGTCGGAACGCGACGCTGCGCTTGCGACCCAGCTTTCGGAGCAGCGGCTGATCAAAGACGAGCTCGAGATCCGCGAACTGCGGTGCGCGATCGCGGCGACGCAGGCCGGCTTCGACGATGTCGTGCGCGGTCTGGCTGCCGCCCGCTCGGAGCGCGAGGTCGAGGTCGTGTTCGGCGCGCGCGCCCGGCGTGACGGCAACGATGTCGGGTACGGTACGATCGCCGCCAGCGGCCCCAATGCGTGCACGCTGCACTGGACGCGCAACGACCGCCGCTTCGGCGAACACGAACTGCTGCTGCTCGACGCGGGCGTCGAAGCGGACTCGCTCTACACCGCCGATGTGACCCGGACGCTCCCGATCGACGGAACCTTTACGCCCGAGCAGCGCGCGGTGTACGAGCTGGTCTTCGCCGCGCAAGAGGCGGCCTTCGCGCGCTGCGCGCCCGGCAACGATTTCCTCGACCCGCACCGCGCCGCCATGGAAGTGCTGGCGGCCGGTCTCGAGCGGCTGGGGATCATCGCGTCGGCGGCCGATGCGCTGCGCGACGAAAATCAATTCTACCGGCGCTACTCGCTGCACAACGTGAGCCATATGCTCGGGCTCGACGTCCACGACTGCGCGCAGGCGCGCGCCGAGACGTATAAATTCGGCACGCTGCGGGCCGGCATGGTGCTGACCGTCGAACCGGGATTGTACTTCCAGCCCGACGACCTGACCGTGCCGGCGCGCTATCGCGGCATCGGCGTGCGCATCGAAGATGACGTCGCGATCACGCCGGACGGCGTCGAGATCCTCTCGGCGGCGATCCCGCGCCGCGTCGAGGAGGTCGAAGCCTGGGTCCGCTCAGCGGCGGGATCCCGCGGCGCGGGCGCTGCTAGTTCGACGTCGTCGGAGACGGCATCCGTGCGTCAACCCAGTCGCTGACGATCGGCACGCTGACGTCGTCACCGCTCCAAACGCGGAACGCGTAGACGACGCTGGCCACGATCCACACCGGAACCAGGAACGGCAGCAGCGCCAAGGCGCCGAAGTTCAGGACCGGGATGGCCGCGATGGCGCTCAGCAGGGCGCCGAAGCCCCACATGCCGGCGTTGAAACCGAGTGCTTGCCACGCTTGACGGCGCACCGCGAGGGAGCCCTTCGCGTCGAGGAGCGCCAGCAGCGCGAGCGGCCAGAGCGGATAGCTGAGTGCGACCAGCGCGCGCGTTTCGGGCCGCACGTTCGCGAGCGCGGTCGACGGTATCACGGTGACGCGCGGCGGTGCCGGCGGGGGAGTGGGTGGAGGCGGCGGCGGCTGTGCGCCTGCCGACGACGGGCCCAGGCCGCCGTTGATCATGTTCGAACGGCGTGCGGCATCGATGCGTTCCGCGAGCACGCAGCTCGGGCAGGCGCCTTCGGCGGAGCGGCACGTCGCGCAGACGGGTTTCCGGCACCCCGTACAGAGCGCGATTGACGGGACGGCGTGATGGAAGAAACAATCCACGGCTGATGACCACCTCTTGGTCGGTGAACGTACGTCGAAGGTACCGAACTCGAACGGCGAAGGTTTCGCGGTGAACCCCACGCTCCGGCGGCTCCTGCGCGAGGCGCGTCCCTATTCCGGCCGGCTCGTGGTCGCGATGCTGCTGGGCGTCCTGGCCGGCGTGGCGCCGCTGACCCTGGCCCGGGTCGCCGGCCTCTTGCAGGCGCACGTCCTGATCGCGCGTCCCGAACTGGGAGCGGTGGTGCTGATCGTGGTGCTGGTCATCGGCTCGCAGCTGCTCGGGAACGCGGCGTCCTACGGCCAGGGCTACCTGACCGCCTGGAGCGGCCAGCGAATGGTGGCCTCGTTCCGGGCGCGGATGTTCGACCGCATCGTGCGCATGCCGCTCAGCGATTTCGACCGCTGGCGTCCGGGCGAACTGCAGTCGCGGATGTCGAGCGATCTGAACCTGATGACCGACGCGATCTCGATTTCGCTGCCGCAGTTCATCCAAACCGCGGTCACCTTCGTCGGCGCGCTGATCTACATGATCTATCTCGATTGGTTCTTGGCCGCGGTCCTGTTCGTGGCGGCACCGATCGTCGCGTGGGTCGTCAGCCGGTTCAACGCGCTGATCGTCGCCGGAACCAAACGCGCCCAGGAACGCATCGCCGATCTGGCCAGCAATCTGGTCGAAGTGTTGGCGAACGAGCGGGTCGTCAAAGCCTTCCGGCGTGAAGAGTTCGAGCGCGAGCGTTTTACCGGCGCCAACGAACGCTACTTCGGCGCCTACATGAAGGTCACGCAGTTCAACCAGACGCAGGCGCCGGTGCTCGCGCTGGTGGTGATGCTGGCCGTGTGCGCGGTCATCGTCGTGACCGCGCGCGAAGTCGGCGTCGGCCGGCTCTCGCCGGAACGGGCGTGGGAGTTCTGGGGTGCGACCGCGCTGCTGATCAATCCGATGAATCGCTTCTCGATTTTCTTCGCCGACTTCGCGCGCGCGTTCGTCGGCGCCGGCCGCGTGTTCGAGATCTTGGATCTCCCGGTCGAGCGCGAAGATCCGCCCGGCGCGCAGCCGCTGGCGCGGCTGCTCGGCGACGTGCGCTTCGAACACGTCGGTTTCGCCTACGATCCCGGACGCCCGGTGCTGCGAGACTTCTCGGCCGAGATGCTCCACGGCGAGATCGTAGCGCTGGTCGGGCCGTCGGGCGCCGGAAAGAGCACGATCGTCAACCTGGTGCCGCGCTTCTACGAGCCGCAGCAGGGCCGCATCACCGTCGACGGGGTCGACATCGCGGGCGTGCGCCTGGCCGACCTGCGCGACGCGATCGCGATCGTCCCGCAGGAGACGCAGCTCTTCAACGGCACGATCGCCGAAAACATCCGTTACGGGCGCCTCGACGCGTCCGACGACGAAATCATCGCAGCGGCGCGCGAAGCGAACGCGGACGAATTCGTCTCCCGGCTGCCCGAAGGCTATGCCACGATCGTCGGCGAGCGCGGAATACGCCTGTCGGGCGGACAGCGTCAGCGCATCGCCATCGCGCGCGCGATCCTGCGCGATCCCCGGATTCTGATCCTGGACGAAGCGACCAGTGCCCTCGATTCCCACTCCGAGGCCCTGATCGAGGTCGCGCTGGATCGGCTGCTGCCCGGACGCACGACCCTGATCATCGCCCATCGCCTCTCGACGATTCGCCGCGCGTCCAAGATCCTGTACATCGAAGCGGGGAGCGTGCGCGAGGCGGGTACCCACGAAGCGCTGATCGCCGCCGGCGGCGCCTACGCCACCCTGCACGCTGCCCAGTTCGCGCGCTGAGGGTACGCACAGGGTACAGGGAAGACGATGACACCCTTGGAGCTGCTTGGCGGGCGCTACCGCCTCGACCGCATCGCCGGCCACGGCGGCATGGCGACGGTCTTCGAGGCCCACGACACCGTGCTCAATCGCGTCGTCGCGATCAAATTGCTGCAGCGCCGCCACGACGCGACCGGGGTCGTCGAGGAGCGGTTCCGGCGCGAGGCTTTGGCTGAAGCGAGCCTGGTGCACCCCAATATCGTCACGGTGCACGACGTGGGCGTGCACGAGGACGGCCGGCCGTACATCGTGATGGATTACGTCGACGGCCGCTCCTTGGCGGCCCTGATCGCCGAAGGGCCGATCCCCTCGGAGCGCGTGGCCGCGATCGGGCTCGCGATCGCCCGTGCGCTCGACGCGGCGCACGAACGCGGCATCATCCATCGCGACGTCAAGCCGGCCAACATCCTGATCGATCAGCAGGGACTGCCGCAGCTGACCGATTTCGGCCTGGCGCGCGTCGCCGACGACAGCGAACTCACCATCGCGGGCGAACTGCTGGGGACGGCGATGTACGTCGCCCCGGAGCAAGCACGTTTCGGAACTTGTACCGCGCAAGGCGATCTGTACGCGTTCGGTGCGGTGCTCTATCATGCGCTGGCCGGCGCGCCGCCCTTCGAGGGCGCCGGCGCGATCGACGTTGCGCTGCGGCGCTTCGAAGAAGATCCGGCGCCGCTGCAGGCGCGCGTCGGCGACGTCGACCCGGCGCTCGCCGCGCTCGTGCACGAATTGCTGGCGCGCGAACCCGCAGCGCGTCCGCCGAGTGCGGCTGCGGTGGCGGAACGTTTGGGCGACATCGCAGCGCGGGTGCGCACCGAACGGACCAGCGGCGATCCGGTGACGCCGAACACGATTCCGCCCGCGGCCGTGCCCGGCGCGGCCGGGCTCGCGGCGCCGCCGCCGGACGTACCGCTCCCGAATCCCTCGTTGCTGCCGGCCGATCTGTGGAGCGCGCGCGACGAGGTTGCCCCGGAACGCGTCGGGCCGTCCTAAAGTCTGCCTGAACTCTCGACGATAGGGCTTGTAGTAAGGACGCTGTTCGAGCAAACGAGGTCGAACATGATGATCAGCCGGGATGAGATCGGGTTCGCCCTGGACGCGTACCGGAACGCACGGCGCCAGCACCGCCGCGACGGGCGCGCGCTCAGCGCGGGTGCGCGGGCATGGCACCGCTGGAGCGCGGCGCGCTGGTGTGCGGCCTTCGGTCGAGCTGCGCTGGTCGAGCCGTTCTACCGGCACGCACGGGTAGCCGAACTGCGCCTGCGTATCGCAGAGGGACGTTACGACGTCACCAGCGAGGAGATCGCGGAGAAGCTGCTCGGCCGTTTGATCGTCGACGCCGCCACGGCCTGAGCGCACTTCACCTTCGCGGCCGTTCGGCCGATAGCAAAAGGGTGAGGTCGGACGATGACGAGCCGGGCGTGACGATCGCGCTGCCGCGTTTTGGTTCGTGTTGTTACCGGGAGTCCGACGTCATCAGGTTCCCATGGGGATTGCCGGGATTCAGCGCGCTGCGGCGATTCATTCCGCTCGAGTTCGATGACGACGGACGCATCTGGCTGCAGAGCCTCGATGATCCGGCGGTGGCGATCCCGACGGCGGATGCGGCGCGGCGGGTCCCGGGCTACGCGCCGCAGCTTCCGGGCTACGCCGAGGATTCGCTCGACCTGGGCGACGGCGCGGAGCGCCTCTTTCTGCTGGTCGACGGGGACTCGGAAGCGCTCGAGCCGGCGGCGCCGATCGTGGTCAACCTGCGCACCCGCACGGCGCGCCAGATCGTGCTCGAGAACCGTCCCCGGCGCGTCGGGCCGGCGGCGTCCGTCGCCGCGGCGGGAGGGTAACGCCGGAGACGGGAAAGCGAGCGCTTCTTGGCCATGGAGGGCGTCCGGTGCTCGTGCTCAGCCGCAAGCTCAACCAGGCGATCATCATCGGCGATGACATCCGCATCGTGGTCGTGGCCGTCGAGCGCGATACGGTAAAATTGGGGATCGAAGCACCGCGCGCGATTCCGGTGCACCGCTCCGAGGTCTACGAAGAGATCCAGCGGGGTAACCGCGACGCCGCCGGCACGGCCGAGCCGCGATCAGGCGCCAAGCCCCGGATCGCACCGCTGGGCCGAACCCCGCGCCCAGCCCCGCCCGAGGGGCAACCAGACTCCTGAGGCGAGCCTGGCCCGGGGTCCCGCGGGTCCCGGTATGGTATACTTTGTGGGTTGCCCCGCGCAGAACGGGGCTCACTTCACCGGCCTGGAGGGCCGGAGAGGCGGCCGCGAGCACGACGCGCGCGGTTGCCATGCGCCCATCACGATGCCAAGGACGGCAGCGCGGGCTCAGAAAGGTCACGATTTCATGGCATCAGGCGTAACCATGCGCGCTCTTCTGGAGGCCGGGGTCCATTTCGGACACCAAACGCGCCGCTGGAATCCGAAGATGAAGCCATACATCTTCCAAGAGCGCAACGGCATCTACATCATCGACCTCTCCAAGACGCTGGCGATGCTCAACGACGTCTACGACGCCGTCAAGCAGATGTCGCGGGGCGGCCGGGTCGTGCTCTTCGTGGGCACCAAGAAGCAAGCTCAGGACGTCGTGCGCGAAGAGGCCGAGCGCGCCGGGACGTTCTTCGTCAACCAGCGCTGGCTGGGCGGAACGCTGACCAACTTCGCGACGATTCAGAAGCGGATCTCGCGCCTGCGCGAGCTCGAGGGGATGCGCCAGCAAGGCACCTTCGATCTGCTTCCCAAGAAAGAAGTGGCGCGGCTGACCGACGAGCTGGAGAAGCTCGAGAAGTTTCTGGGCGGAATCAAGGACATGCACCGGCTCCCCGATGCGGTCTTCATCGTCGATCCCAAAAAAGAACGGATCGCGGTCATGGAAGCCAAGAAGCTGAACATCCCGATCATCGCCGTGATCGATACCAACTGCGATCCCGATGAGATCAACTACGCGATCCCCGGCAATGACGATGCGATCCGCAGCGTGCGGCTGATGGTCTCGACCATCGCCAATGCGATCATCGAAGGCAAGACCGAGACCGAGTCCGCATACGACGCGGCCGATTACGACCAGCAGTACGCCCAGATCGCTGCCGAACCCGAACCTGCCGCGGTTTAAATTCAACGGGAACGACGTGAACACCGTATACAAGCCGAGCGCGGACGAAATCAAACGGCTGCGCGAAGAGTCGGGCGCCGGCATGTCCGACGTCCGGAACGCGCTGCTTTGGGCCGAAGGCGACTTCGAGCGCGCGAAAGCCCGTCTGGGCGACCTCGGCCAAGCCAAGGCCGAGAAGAAGGCCGAACGCGCCGCCAACGAGGGTTTGGTCGGCTCCTACATCCATGCCGGGGGCAAGATCGGCGTCTTGGTCGAGATCAATTGCGAGACCGATTTCGTCGCCCGCAACGAGCGCTTTCGCGAGCTCGTGCGCGACGTTGCGATGCACGTCGCCGCGATGTCGCCGCAGTACCTCGATCGCGCCGAGGTCCCCGAAACGGTCGCCGCCGAGGTCAAGGCCGAGCTCGAGAAGACGGTGCCGCCCGGGAAACCGCCCGAGATCGTCGAGAAGATCGTCTCGGGCAAATTGAACAAGTGGTATGAGGAGCACACGCTGCTCGAGCAGCCGTTCGTCAAGGACGACGCGCAAACGGTCGGCGAGCTGGTGAACTCTGTATCGGGCGTGCTCGGCGAGAAGATTCGCGTCCGCCGCTACGTCAAGTTCGCCCTGGGCGAGGAGTAGCGAGCGGCCGTTGTCGAGTCCGGCGTACCAGCGCGTCCTGCTCAAACTCTCCGGCGAGGCATTCGCGGGGAACGGCGCCGACGTTGACGTCGACACGACTACGGCGATGGCGCGCGAGATCGCGCAGGTGCATGCCGACGGCGTTTCGCTGGCGATCGTCGTCGGCGGCGGCAATATCTGGCGCGGCAAGACACACGAAGCGGCCGGGATGGACCGCGCGACGGCCGACTACATGGGGATGCTGGCGACGGTCATCAACGCGTTGGCGCTGCAGGACTCGCTCGAGCGGATCGGCGTGCCGTGCCGCGTGCAGACGGCGATCGCCATGAACGCGATCGCCGAGCCCTACATTCGCCGGCGCGCGATGCGCCATCTCGAAAAGGGCCGCGTCGTGATTTTCGCGGCCGGCACCGGCAACCCGTACTTTACGACCGACACGACCGCCGCGCTGCGCGCGGTCGAGGTCGGCGCCCAAGCGATTCTCAAAGCCACCAAAGTGGACGGCGTCTACAGCGCCGATCCGTTCAAGGACCCTACCGCGACCAAGTTCGCACAGCTCGACTACCTGCGGGTGCTGGAACTCGGGCTCGAGGTCATGGACTCGACCGCGCTCACGCTGTGCATGGACAATGGTCTGCCGATCGTGATCTTCAACATGTTCCGGTCCGGAAACATCCGCCGGGTCGTGATGGGCGAACCGATCGGCACGATCGTCTCGCGGAGTCCGGTCCCCAGCGACGCAGAAGGGGTGAGCCATGCTCGATGACGTCTATCGCGACAGCGACGGGAAGATGGGAAAGGCGCTCGAGGCGACGCGCGCCGATTTCGCTTCGATCCGCACCGGCCGGGCGGCGCCCTCGCTGCTCGACCGCCTCCACGTCGAAGCCTACGGCTCCAGCGTTCCGCTCAAGCAAGTTGCGAGCGTGAACTCCCCCGACGGCCGTTCGCTGCTGGTGACCGCGTTCGACAAAAGCGTGGTCGGCGCGATCCGCAAGGCGATCGAAACCAGCGATCTGGGGCTCAACCCGAACGTCGACGGCGCGTCGATCCGGCTCTCGATCCCGCCGCTGACCGAAGAGCGCCGCAAAGAACTGGTCAAGATCGTCCACAAGAAGGCGGAAGAGCACAAGGTCGCGATCCGCAACCTGCGGCACAAGGCGATCGACGAGATCAAGGCGCTGGCGAAGAACCGCACCATCACCGACGATCAGATCAAGCGCGGCCAGGATCAGGTCCAGAAGCAGACCGACAAGTACATCAAACAGATCGACGAATTGGTCGGCGGCAAAGAAAAGGAGATCATGGAGGTCTGATGCCGTCCGATCTTGCCCTGCTGCCGTGGACCGCAGCGCGTGCGGCGCTGGCCGACCGGCCGCTGCGCATGCGCGTGCTGACCCCACCGTACCCTGCGCTCGGTTTGGGCACGCTGCGCTGCCTGCGGGTGAAGCCGCTGGCCGGGGCCGGCGACGGCGCCTGGGAGCTGATCGCCGGCTACGACGGGTACGAACGACTGCCATGAGACCCGCCGGCGTTGCCGACCGATCCTCCGCCGCGCTGCTGCGGCCGCCGCGCGGCGTCGTGCTCGATCCGGCCCGGCTCCCCCAACACGTGGCGATCATCATGGACGGCAACCGCCGCTGGGCGCGTTCGCACCGGCTCCCGGCGATCGAAGGCCATCGCCGCGGCATCGTCGCGCTGCGCGAGATCACGCGGGCGGCCAGCGACTGGCACATCCCGATGCTGACCGTCTACGGCTTCTCGAGTGAAAACTGGAAGCGCGACTCGACCGAAATCTCGCTGCTGCTCGACCTGTGCGTGTACTTCGCCGAGCACGAACTCGACGAGCTGCGCCGCAACAACGTGCGCGTGCGCGTGATCGGCAACTACCGCCAACTGCCGCCGGCCTCGCGCGACGCGCTCGACCGGCTGGTGGCCAAGACCGCCCGCAATTCGGGGCTCGAGCTGAACCTGGCCGTCAACTACAGCGCGCGCACCGAACTGCGCGACGCGATCGCGGCGATGATGGCCGACGTCGCGGCCGGCACGCTCGCACCCGACGCGATCGAGGAGGACACGCTCGCGAGCTACCTCGCGACGGCTGGGATGCCGGATCCCGATCTCCTCATCCGGCCGGGCGGCGAAGCACGGCTTTCGAATTTCTTGCTGTATCAAGTCGCGCACGCCGAGCTGGTGCTGCGCGATACGTTCTGGCCCGACTTCTCGCGCGATCACTTCGCCGAGGCCATCGCGGAATATCAACGCCGGCGGCGCGCCTCCGGGCCGGCATGACGACCACGACCACGGCATCGGGTTCCGCCCCGTTGGCAGCAGCCCGCAAGCCCGCCGTCAGCGCGCGCCGCGTCATCAGCGGCATCCTCTTGGCCGCGCTCGGCTTTGCCTGCAACGCCTGGCCGCCGGCATTCACGGTGCTGGTGCTCCTGATCGCGACCGGCTGCGTGTACGAGTTCGCCGGTCTCTCGGCGCGCAAAGGCCCGCAGCTCGAACTCCCGGTCGCGATGGTCGCGGTGTGGGCCTACATCCTGTTGGCGCACTTCGGACTGATCCACAGCTACGAAGGCATTCTGCTGGCGGCGACGGTGGTGGTCGCGCTCGCCACCGCAACCTTCACCGGCGAAGCGGGCTATTTCGCACGCAGCGGGTTCACGCTGCTGGGCGTGCTGTACATCGGAAAGCTGCTGACCTACTTCATCGCCATTCGCGCCTTGCACGACGGCGCGCTGTGGATCGCCTGGGCGATCTTCCTGGTCGCCTTCACCGATATCTTCGCGATGCTTGTCGGCACCGCGATCGGCCGTCATCAGCTGACCCGGCTGTCGCCGAAAAAGACGGTCGAAGGTGCGCTCGGCGGTTTTGTGGCGTCGGTCGGCGTCGGTGCGGCGATCGCGCTGGTCCCCACGCTGCACGTAAGCTGGTGGCAGGGCGCAATCGTGGGCGCGATCACCTCGATCGCGGCGCAAGCCGGCGATCTCGTCGAGAGCGGTCTCAAACGCGATGCCAAAGTGAAGGATGCCGGGTCGCTGATCTGGGGACACGGCGGCGTCCTCGACCGCTTCGACTCGTACATCTTCGCCGGCGTCGCGTTCTATTTCGCGCTGTTCCTGATCGGCGTGATCTCGAACAACCGGCTGGTGAACACGTGAGCCGCCGGCGCATCGCGGTGCTCGGTTCGACCGGCAGCATCGGGCGCCAGACGCTCGACGTCATCGCCCGCCACCCCGAGCGATTCGCGGTTAGCGGGCTGGCTGCGGGCCGCAACGTGGAATTGCTGGCGGCGCAGGTCACGCAGTTCCATCCGCAGGTCGTCTCGGCCGGCAGCGAGGCGGCGGCGCAGGAACTTGCCGCGCGGCTTGAACCGGGCGACGCGCGCGTCGTGCACGGCACGGAGGGATTGCATGCGGTTGCGTGCGCGTCCAACGCCGATCTCGTCGTCGCCGCCACCGACGGCGCGGTCGCGTTCGAAGCGGTGTTCGCTGCGGTGGCCGCCGGCATCGATGTCGCGCTGGCCAACAAAGAACTGATCGTGGCCGCGGGCGATCTACTGGCGGCCGAGGCCGCACGCAGCGGTGCGCGGCTGCTCCCGGTCGACAGCGAGCACTCTGCGATCTTCCAATGCTTGCAGGGCGCGCCGCCCGAGCGCGTCGCGGCGATCGTCCTCACGGCATCGGGCGGACCGTTCTGGGAACGTTCGCGCGCCGAGATGGAAGATGCGACCGTCGCCGACGCGCTCGCGCATCCGACCTGGCGGATGGGCGTCAAGAATACGATCGATTCCGCGACCCTGATGAACAAGGGATTGGAAGTGATCGAGGCGTCGCGGCTCTTCGGTATCCCGGGCGAACGGATCCACGTGCTCGTTCACCGGACCTCGATCGCGCACGGCTTCGTCATCTTCACCGACGGGAACGTGCTGGCGCAATTGGCTCCGCCCGACATGCGGCTGCCGATCGGCTACGCGCTTGCGTATCCCGACCGTCTGGCCGACCGCCCCCACGACGACCCGCTGGCGGCCCTGGGGGGCGAGCGCGGTTCGACCGCGACCTCGCTCACCTTCGAGCGCGCGGATCCCGAGCGGTTCCCGTGCCTGCGGCTGGCCTATCGGGCGCTCGAATTGGGCGGTACGGCCCCGGCGATCGTCTCGGCGGCCAACGAGATCGCGGTCCAGGCGTTTGTGGCCGGCGAGGTCCGCTTTGGGGACATCCCGGCCTGCATCGAAACCGTTCTCGAAGGGGTCGCTACCAGCGAATCGAGTCTCGACGCTGTTCGCCGTGCCGACCGGACCGCACGCGAGCTGGCCCGCGACTTCGTCCGCCAACGGCTTGCGGGTCCGACACGGAGCACATGAACCCCGAAAAACTGATCGTCTTCCTGGTCAACCTGTCCGTGCTGGTGGTGCTCCACGAGTACGGTCACTTCATCGTCGCGCGTCTATGCGGCGTGCGCGTCACCGACTTCGCGGTCGGCTTCGGCCCGACGCTGCTGAAGTGGACTTCGAAGCGCAGCGGAACGAACTATCGCATCAACCTGCTGCCGCTGGGCGGATACTGCCAGATGAAGGGCGAGGACGGCAAGACGAACGAGGCCGAGCAACAGCGCCAGTTCCGTCACGGCGTCGCCTACGACAGCGACAACTTTCAAGCCAAGAACGCACTGCAGCGGCTCGCCATCGTGTTGGCCGGACCGGTCGCGAACTTCATCGTCGCGCTGGTGCTGCTGTTCTCGACCGCGGCGCTCATCGGCGTGCCGGGCGACAAACCGACGACCGTGGTCCAGCAGTCGATCCCGGGATTGCCGGCGGATCGGGCCGGCGTGCAAGCCGGTGACCGCATCATCTCGATCGACGGACGGGCGATGCCCGACGGCAACGTGCTGGTCAACACCATCCATCACGCGCTCGGTAAACGGATCCACGTCGTGTACGAGCATGCCGGTCAGCAGCGCGCGTTCGACGCGGTCCCGGTCGGCATTCCCGCCGACCCGAAAGAGGGGCATCTCGGGTTCTCGCCGCTGCAAGCGACGCACCCGGTCAGCGTGCTGGTCGCGGCCGGCTTCGCCGGTAGCGAGTTCAGCGCGTTCATTACCTCGACGCTCGGCGTGCTGGGCGGTTTGGTCACGCATCCGGCGCAAGTCGCCGGACAGGTCACCGGGCCGATCGGCATCGCGCAAGTGTCGGCGCAGGCCCAGGATTTCGGGCCCTACATTTTCCTACGGCTCTCCGCGATGCTGTCGATCTCGCTGGGCATCTTCAACTTGCTGCCGATCCCCGCGCTCGACGGCGGGCGGGCGGCGTTCATCCTGGTCGAAATGCTGCGCGGGCGGCCGGTCGATCCCGAAAAGGAAGCGCTGGTGCACGTCGGCGGTTTCGCGGTGCTGATCGTCCTGATGCTCGCGGTGTCGTATCACGACATCTCGGCCCTCGCATCGCGGCACGGCCAATTATGATGCCGCGCGAGAGTCTGGTAGACTACAGACGATGATTCGTTTGCGCCGCAAGACGAAGCCGGTACTGCTCGAGAACAAGTCGGACTGGTCGAAGGACGCCAAGAAGGTCTGGATCGGCGGCGACCATCCGATTGCGGTGCAGTCGATGACGACAACCGATACCGCCGACGTCGACAAGACGCTCGAGCAGGTCTACGGGCTGGCAATGGCCGGCTGCGAGATCGTCCGCGTGACCTGTCAGGACGCGCGCGACGCGGCGGGCCTCCCGTCCATCGTCGCGCGTTCGCCGGTGCCGATCGTCGCCGACGTCCACTTCGATCATCGCATGGCGCTGGCCGCCATCGAAGCCGGCGTCGCCAAGCTGCGACTGAACCCCGGCAACATCACCGATCCGGTGAAGACGCGCGAGGTCGTGAAGCTGGCCGTCGAGCGCGGGACCCCGATTCGCATCGGCGTCAACATGGGCTCGCTGGCGCGCGACCTCGAGGCGACGCTGGGCCATAGCCCCGAAGCCCTGGCCGCCTCGGCGCTGCGGCATGTCGAGATCCTCGAGGACCTCGGCCACACCGACATCATCATCTCGGTCAAGGCGCACGACGCGCTGACCACCATCTACGCCTACCGCCTCTTGGCCAAGCAGCTCGACGAGCGGGGCTCCCCGTATGCCCTGCACCTCGGGGTCACCGAGGCCGGACTGCCGCGCGAGGGCACGATCAAGTCCTCGATCGGTCTGGGCATCCTGCTGTTCGAGGGCATCGGCGACACCCTGCGGGTTTCCCTAGCGGCCGATCCGGTCGAAGAGGTCCCGGTCGCCTGGGGGATCCTCAAGGCCCTGGGGCTGCGCGAAAAGGGTTTCGACATCACCGCCTGCCCGTCGTGCGGGCGGGCTGAGATCGAGGTCGTCAACCTCGCCCGCATGGTCGAGGCGATAGCCAAAGAGTACACCGCCCCGGTCAAGGTCGCGGTCATGGGCTGTGTCGTGAACGGCCCCGGAGAGTCTAAAATGGCCGATGTGGGGATCGCCGGCGGCAAAGGGAAGGGCGCGATCTACCGCAAGGGAGAGCTCGTCGGCACCTTCCCCGAGAACGAATTGCTGGGGAAGTTACGTTTGGAGATCGAAAAGGTCATCGCCGACCAGTACCCGGACTACCTCCACGAGATACACCGTGAAGCCACACCTGCCTGAAGGACGCCTGCTCGCCGTAACGTCCGCGACCGCCCTGGTCGCGTCGTTGCTGCTTGCCCTGTCGACTCCAGCGACCATCAGCGTGGACGGGCAGCGGATCGCCTCGGACGTCGCCCCGGTCACGACCGCCGCCGGCACCTACCTGCCGCTGCGCGTCGTCTCCGAAGCCGCCGGCGCTCAAGCCACCTTCGACCCCGCCAGCGGCGCGGTCACCTTGCGGCGCGGCACCGACGTCCTGGTCATGCACGCCGGCCACGCCAAGGCCGTCCTCAACGGTCACGCGATCACGCTCGCGCACGCGCCCTTCACGGTGCGCGGCCGCACGATGGTCGCCGGCGCGACGATCACCCGCACCTTCGGCTCGAGCGTGCGTTTCGATGCGCGGCACGACCGCGTGATCGTGCGGAACCCCGGCGTGGTCGTCGCCGGCGCGGCCGACGACGAACCCTAAGCCCTCCACGCGTCCATGATCTGCGCGGCCGCCGGTAAGAGCGCTCGCCAGGCCTTCTGATCGGTGCGTGCGGTGCGGTTCTCGCGCGAGTGGGTATGACCACGCACGAGGGACGCGAGCATGGACGATCGCACATTTTCACGCCGGCGGTTTCTGATCGGCACGGCGCTGCCGGCGGCAGCGCTCGGAATGGGACTTTCCGCACCGGCGGCAGTGGAAGCGCAGACGGCACCGGCGCTGATGGGACCAGAGCCGGTCGATGTGATGCTGCAGGTCAACGGGCGAGCCTATCCGCTGAAGGTCGAACCGCGCGTGACCTTGCTCGACGCGCTGCGCGAGCGGCTGGGATTGACCGGCAGCAAGAAGGGCTGCGATCAGGGACAGTGCGGCGCCTGCACGGTGCTCGTCGACGGACGGCGCGTCAACGCATGTCTGACCCTCGCGGTCGCAACCGAGGGGAAGCAGGTCACGACCGTCGAGGGACTCGCGCGCGGCGGGCGGCTGCATCCGGTGCAGCAAGCCTTCATCGACAACGACGCGTTTCAGTGCGGCTACTGTACGCCGGGGCAGATTTGCTCGGCAGTCGGCCTGATCGCGGAAGGCCGCGCGGGCTCGGATGCGCAGATTCGCGAATCGATGAGCGGCAACATCTGCCGCTGCGGCGCGTACACCAACATCGTGCGGGCCGTCAACGCGGCGGCACGCGCCTGATGCGTCCTTTTTCGTACGCACGCGCACGCACCGAGCAGGACGCGTTCTCGACCCTCGCGCAAACGGCCCGCGGCGCCTACCTGGCGGGCGGAACGAACCTGATCGATCTGATCAAACTCGAGGTAGCGAAGCCTGACGCCGTCATCGACATCAACGCGCTGCCGCTCGCCGCGATCGAGACGACGCCTTCGGGTGAGCTCCGCATCGGCGCCCTGGCGCGGATGAGCGATACGGCCGATCATCCGGCCCTCCGCAGCGCCGCTCCGGCCATATCCCAGGCGCTCAACCTGAGCGCCTCGGCGCAACTGCGCAACATGGCCACGATCGGCGGAAACGTGCTGCAGCGCACCCGGTGCGTCTACTTCCGCGACATCTCGCAGCCGTGCAACAAGCGGCGTCCCGGCAGCGGCTGCAGCGCGATCGGCGGCGACGATCGCAAGATGGCGATCCTCGGCGCCAACGACCGCTGCATTGCCGTGCACCCCTCGGATTTCGCCGTCGCGATGCTGCTGGTCGATGCGACGATTCATCTGCGCGGCCCCGCAGGCGAACGTACGGTGCCGTTCCTGGGCTTTCACCGGCTGCCCGACGACCCGTCGCGCGACACGAACATCCAGCCCGGCGAGCTGATTACGGCGCTGACCTTCATGCCCAGCGCGTTGACCCGCAGCTCAACCTACATCAAGGTGCGCGATCGGGCATCGTACGAATTCGCGCTGGTTTCGGTCGCGGCGGCGCTCGAGGTCACCGGCGGCACGATCCGCGACGCGCGCATCGGCTTGGGCGGGGTGGCGCATGCGCCGTGGCGTTCGCGCGAAGCTGAGGCAGTACTGATCGGGAAGGTGCCCAGCCGCGACCTGTTCACCGCGGCGGCCGAGGCGGGACTGCAGGCAGCGGTTCCGCAGCGGCTCAACCGCTTTAAGATACGGATGGCGAAGAACGCAATGATCCGTGCCCTGACCAGCGTCGGGATGCCGGCATGATCGGCGCCCCGCTCGCACGTGTCGACGGCCGCGCCAAAGTGACCGGCGCCGCGCGCTACAGCTACGAAGAGCAGCCCGCGCACGTGGCCTACGCCGTTATCGTCACCAGCACGATCGCCGTCGGGCGGATTGCGTCGATCGACGGCACCGAAGCGCTCTCGCGACGCGGCGTGCTGGCGGTTCTGACCCACGACAACGCGCCGCGCGTGCGCCAAGACGCGGCCTCACCCGGCGACCGCAAACTGCGCCTGCTGCAGGACGACCGGGTGCTGTACGACCGCCAGCCGGTGGCACTGGTCGTCGCCGAGTCCTTCGAGGTCGCGACCGAAGCGGCCGCGCGGGTGCGCGTGACGTATGCCGCCGAAACGCCGGCGACGACGATGAACGCGCCCGGCGCGGTGACCTACGAACCGCCCGAGGCGAACCAGAATCCGGCCGACAGCGCGCGCGGCTCGTTCGACTCCGCCTTCGCCGCCGCTCCGGTTCGCATCGACCAAACCTACGTGACGCCGACGGAATTTCACAACCCGATGGAACCGCACGCCACGACTGCCGCTTGGGACGGAAACCGGCTCACGCTGTACGACGCGTCGCAAGGTGTCTTCGACCGGCGCAAGAGCATCGCCGCGATCTTCGGTCTTCCCGAGTCCGGCGTCCGCGTGGTGACCAAGTTCGTGGGCGGCGGCTTCGGTTCCAAGGGCGGTACGAACGCCCACACCGCGCTGGCTGCGATGGCGGCGCGGCTCGTCGGCCGGCCGGTGAAGATCGTCCTGACCCGCCCCGACATGTTCGGCGGTCACGGCTATCGGCCGCGGACCGAACAGCACCTGCGCATCGGAGCCGATACGTCGGGCCGGCTGCTGGCGCTCGCGCACGACGTCCGCTCGCAGGCGTCACGCTTCGAAAACTTCATCGAGAACAGCGCCGTGATCTCGCGCATGCTCTACGCGGTGCCGAATCAGGTGACGACGCATCGTGGGGTGCGCTACGACGTCGCGACGCCGACGTTCATGCGCGCCCCGGGTGAGTCGAGCGGTTCGTTCGCGCTCGAGTCCGCGATGGACGAGCTGGCCTACGCGACCGGTGTCGATCCATTGGCGCTGCGGCTGCTCAACTACACCGAGACCGACCCCGATCAGCATGGCAAACCGTTTTCGTCGAAGTCGCTGCGCCGCTGCTACGCCGAGGGCGCAGCGCGATTCGGCTGGTCGCAGCGACCGCCGCAGGTGCGGGCGACCCGTACCGCGGACGGCTTGCTGGTCGGTTACGGCATGGCAAGCTCGACCTATCCCGCGAATCGCTCGTCGTCCGCGGCGATGGCGACCGTGCATTCCGACGGCAGCGCCTACGTCACGAGCGGAGCGTGCGACATCGGCACCGGCGCGTATACGGCCTTCACGCAGATCGCGGCCGAAGCGCTGGGCATCGACGTCGCGCACGTGCGCTTCGATCTCGGCGACACGCTGATGCCCGAAGCAGCCCGCGCCGGTGGTTCGCAGCAGACCGCGAGCGTCGCCAACGCCGTCCATCTGGCCGGGATCGCCGTGCGCGACAAGCTCGCGGCTGCGGCCGTCGCGGATGCCGCCTCGCCGTTGCACGGCCGCAGGCTGGACGACATGACGTTCGCGCGCGGCCGCATCGCGTTGCGCGAGCGGCCCGAGCTCGGCGAAACGTACGTCGCGATCTTGCAGCGTGCCGGCGTCTCATCGATGAGCGCGTTTGCCGAAGCCAAGCACGACCGCCGGGTCAAAGGCCCGTACTCGACGCACGCTTTCGGCGCGCACTTCGCCGAGGTGCACGTCGATCCGGATTTTGGAACGGTGCGCTTGGCGCGGATGGTCAGCGCCTTCGCGGCCGGACGGATCGTCAACTCGCGCATGGCGCGTAGCCAATACATGGGCGGCGTCGTGTGGGGTGTGTCGATGGCGCTGCACGAGGAAGGCCGCATCGACGAGCGCAGCGGGCGCTACATGAACGCGAACCTCGAGAACTACCTGGTGCCGGTCAACGCCGACATCCCCGAGATCGACATCGTGCTGGTCGATGAAGAAGATCCGCACGTGAACCCGCTGGGCATCAAGGGCATCGGCGAGATCGGCATCGTCGGCATGAATGCGGCCGTCGCCAACGCAGTGTTCCATGCCACCGAGAAGCGCGTGCGGGATCTTCCGATCAGACCCGAAAAGCTGCTCTAGCTCCTTGGCGGAGAGTGCGGGCCTATGCCTCGAGCCCGATCGGGATCGCATGCCCGGCGGCGCCCTGGCCCGCTCAACGCGACGGCGAAGCCCAGGCTCCTTTGAACATCGATTCGGTGTTGCGCCGGTAGATTTTATCGATCACGTCGCGAGGCAGGTGCATTCCGACGAAGGATTGCGCGAAGTCAGGAGAGTGAAGCACGGTGGAGGTCGCGAGGAATCTCCAGTCCGCCACCCAACCGTCATGCACCGCGGCGACCGCCTTCGGATCGACATCTTCCGGTCCGTATGCCTCATCGCTGCCGTAGAGAACCCGATCCTGGTAGCGGATCAGGAAATGCCGCACCTTGCCGGGGTTGGCCGCCGCCTGATATTCCAGATGCACCAGCCGCGCGGCCAAGTCGACATTCGCATTGGGAAAGCGATCGAGGAAATCCGCCACTTTCGCAACGTCCCATTCCAGGGACGCAAGATGAACGGCATCGAAACGCAGTGCCGGATGTGCCTGCAGCATGCGATCACGGGCGGCGAGGATGGTATCGTGCGAGGGCATCTCCGGATGTCGGTACATGTAGTACTGTGGGTGCTCGCGAAAATAATCCCGATCCGAACTGACCGTCATCTGATCGAAGGGCAGCCAACAGTTCAGGGGCTCGGCCTGGTGTCCCAGCAGCACAACGTGGTCGCGCTCGAGCTTCGCAAAGATCGGCTCGAGACGCGGGTCATCGAGCATCACGTAACGGCCATCGGGGTCCTTGAGACTCATCCCGATGTTCTTCCAGATCTTGATGCCCACCGCGCCTTGCGCGAGCGCACTGCCGACTTGTGCCAGCGCGGCCTCGGTCCAGCCGGGGGATTGGAAATTCTGGACGGAGAAGGCCCCGGCGAACGCGGCCTGTCCCGGATAGCGCAGCTTGAGCGACACGGCGTCGCGCTGTTGATCGGCGAGCGGCGGGAAGTCGGGATAATCGACGTTGATGGTCAGGATACGCATGTGATCCTGGATGGCCTGCGCCATGAATCGGTCGGCGCGGCCATGAAGGTGAACGTGTGCATCGATTTTCTCGACGTCGGCAAAATCACCGCTCGAGTAATACGCCTCGCCGGCGCTGCCGCTGTCGATCGCCCATGGGCCGAAGAGCGCGAGCAGCGCGAGCAGCGCCCGGGTCCAGGTGCGGGTGTTCTTCACACCAGTCTGACCGCGACGCCGCGCTGTCGCAGCGCCTCGACGGCCGCCGTGGGCGCGGCCCGGTCGGTGATGAGCATGTGAATCTGCTCGATCTTGGCGATGAGCGAGACGTTGCGGCGGATGAGCTTGGACGAATCGGCGACCACCACCACCTGTTGCGAGATCCGGATCATCTTGGCGTTCAGTTCCGCCTCCTGCAGATGCGGAGTCATGACCCCGATGTCCGCGTCCAGGCCATCGGCGCCGAGATACAGTCGATCGGCCTGCAGATTCGCGAGCGCGGCTTCCGCCATCGGACCGGACAAGGAATTCGATTCGCGGCGAAGTATGCCGCCCGGCACGATCAGGCGCACCGCCGGCACATCCATGAGCAGCGCCGCCACATTCAGCGCGTTGGTGATGACATTGATGGACTTGAGATCTGTCTTGCGCAGCGCACGCGCGATTTCCGCGGTGGTCGTGCCGGAATCCAGAATGATGGTTTCGCCATCATTGATCAGGGTCGCCGCAATCGCGCCGATGCGCCGCTTCTCTTCCGCGTGCGTCTTCAGCCGCTCGTGGACCGGCGATTCGCGCAGAATTGTGTCCGGAAGAACCGCGCCGCCGTGGGAACGCAACACCAGCCCGCGCTGGTGCAGTTCGTTCAGGTCGTTGCGGATGGTGACCGCCGAAC
>PMOG01000010.1 GCA_003161555.1 Vulcanimicrobiota bacterium
CCAGTCGCGCTGCCGGCGACCTTCACGCTTGCGGCTGCGATCGGGGCGCGCTCCTTGGCAGCGGCCGGAATCCTGCCGACGCGCCTGTCCGCGGTCGACGAGGCCGCCTCGATGGACGTCTTGTGTTCGGACAAGACCGGAACGTTGACGCTCAACCAACTGCGGGTGACCGCAATCCATCCGATGTCTGGCTTTGATGACGCGCACGTCCTGAACTTGGCGGCACTCGCCAGCTCCGAGGGAGGGGAGGACCCAGTCGACATGGCGGTTCGAACAGCTGCCGCGAAGGATCGGGTTGACGATCTGCCCGAGCTACTCAATTTCGTGCCGTTTGATCCGACGACGAAAATGGCCGAGGCGATGGTCGCAACCGGATCCGACAAACTCAAAGAACGGGTCGTCAAGGGCGCCTTCGCGACGGTGAGCGCTCTCATGGCTCCGGAGCCCGATGCCACGGCAAACGCGAAGGCTTTAGAGGCGAAAGGATACCGCGTTTTGGCGGTTGCATCCGGCCCACCAGGGGCTCTCCGACTGGCCGGCCTCATTGCCTTGAGCGATCCGCCACGCCCGGACGCGGCCTCCCTAATCAAGGAACTCGCCGGCCTCGGGGTGCGAACGGTAATGGTCACCGGCGACGCACCAACAACGGCGGGAATCGTCGCAGCGGCAGTCGGCCTCGACGGCTCCGTATGCCCCGCCGGTCCACTGCCGGCAGACCTAACGCCCGACACCTTCGCCGTCTATGCGGGCGTCCTGCCCGAGGACAAGTATCGCCTCGTGCAAGCCTTCCAGAAATCGGGCCACGTCGTTGGGATGTGCGGCGACGGGGCCAACGACGCTCCAGCGTTGCGCCAAGCGCAGATGGGCATCGCCGTCGCGACGGCGACCGATGTCGCTAAATCCGCAGCCGGAATCGTCCTGACGACAGCGGGCCTTGGTGGCATCGTTGCAGCGGTGAAAGAAGGGCGCATTACCTTCCAGCGCATCCTCAGCTACACGGTGAATCAGATCGTCAAGAAAGTCGTCGTAGGCCTGTTGCTCATCGTGGGGCTGATCATGACGGGTCACGCAGTGCTTACGCCGATGCTCATGATCATCTTGATGGTCGCAGGCGATTTCCCAGCGATGTCGCTGACCACGGACAACGTAACCCCTTCCCCACTGCCGAACGTCTGGCACATCACCAATCTTACGACCGCGGGCGTTGCGGTCGGGCTGTGCCTCCTGGTCTTCTGCAGCGCCGCCCTAGCGTTTGGGGTCTTCGGCCTGCATCTCTCTCCTCACGTATTACAAACGCTGGCCTTCGTTACCGTCGCCTTCGGCAGCCAGGCAACGATATACGCCATACGTGAACGGCGCCACGTGTTTGCGCTGCCGCCAAGTCGTTGGCTCGTCGTTTCATCGGTCGCCACCCTGCTGGCAAGTACGCTCCTTGCGGTGTTCGGCATCCTCATGGCGCCGCTCTCATGGGTGATCATCGGCGGGATCTTCGTGGCAACGATCATCTTCGGCATCGTGCTGGACATCATGAAGGTGCCGTTTTTCGGCCGCCTGAAGCTCTGATAGTGCCGGCACTGATCTTCGACGGTTGCCCGCCACGCCTTCGGCCAGTTTTCGCACGAGCATCTTACCGATGAGAAAACGAGCGAGCCTTGTCAGGCTTCAAACGAAGGGCTCGCGGCCATGCTCGTGAAGGGTGCTGAGCGAACCTTCTGAGAGGGTCGATGCATCTGCGCCTAGCCGGATCCTTCCTGATCGGTGCCTTGTCACTGGCCGCGTGCGGCGGCGGGGGTGCGAGCGCGCCCAGCACACCATCGGCCAAAGCCCTGGTGGCGGGAAAACTTGTGCTCACGATCTCGCAGCCCGCGTCGGCAGCTGCGGCGCGGACACCGAAGTACATCTCGAATTCCGCCGTGTCGGTCTCGATTTCGGCGAATGGCGGCGCACCGACGGTCGCCGACATCAGCAGCAGCTCGCCGAACTGCACGACGACGGTGGGTGGCCGCGCGTGCACGGTTCCGTTGGTAGCTCCGGTCGGAAACGACACGTTTACGATCGCGCAATACGATGGGCCGAATGCGAGCGGAACGCTGCTCGGATCCGGAACGGCGGTGACGACCGTCATCGAGGGCCAGCCGTTCGTCATCCAAGCGGTGCTCAACGGCGCGGTCAAGACCATTCAACTCACTCTCGGCGCCGCGCTACCAGAAGGCCTCCCCGGCAACACGACGCTAACCGTGGTCGCGCTCGATCCCGACGGAAACACCATCGTCGGCCCCGGACAGTACGTGGTCCCGATCTCGCTGAGTGTTGCCGATCCGACGCACCAGACGACGCTGTCTTCGATGACGGTCACCGGCCCGTCGGCCACGCCGGTGACGGTCACGTATGCCGGCGGCGCCGGTGTCTCCGCGACGATCACGGCGAGCGCGTCCGGCGCGACGCCAGCCTCCGTGATCTTCACGCCCGCGGGGGGCACGATCCCCGGTTGCAACGGCACGCATCTCTACGTGAACGACGACCTCGGCGGTCTCGTCCGCTATGCGTTGCCGATCACCAGTTCGAGTCAAGGCACCCAACTGAACACGACGAGCTATAACGTCTGGCTCGCGTTCGACCCGCAGTGCAACATGTACCTCACGCAATTCTTCTCGTCAGTCAACGAATACATTTTTCCCTATACCGGCTCGGCCGTCGCCTCATACGGCGGTGCCGCTTCCGGGGATCCCTACGGCGTAGCCGTCGACGGAATGGGGAACGTCTTCATCGCCGAGGCTGAAGCGAATCAGGTCATCGAGCTTTCGTCGATTACGGGCTCCGTGATTACGACGATTTCGGTGACCGGCCCGTATGCGCTCGCGCTGGACGCGAACAGTAACCTGTACATCGGGGGGAGCAACGGCATCGCGGTGTATGCGCCGTTTTACACCGCGGCGTCTCCGACGGAAACGATCCTCGCCGGCACGCCCGTTCTCGGCATCGCGTTCGGTCCGAATGGCGACCTCTTTGCCGGATCGAACAATAATACCGTGACGGTGCTCGCTCCTCCGTACGGAAATTCGAATGTCATCGCTACGATTACAAGCGGCGTGCACGGGCCGCTGGGTCTCGCCGTGGATACGCTCGGAAACGTCTACGTTCCGAACTACAACGGAAACACGATCACCGCATATGCGCCGCCCTACACGGGAGCGCCGTTTGCAACGCTGCCGGGCGACCTCCCAGACGGCGACGCCATCGGTCCGTAGAAGACCGCCCCGGGCGTTACGCTTTACGATGACGTTTCGGTTAAAAGCTACGCTCGCCGCACGGTGGGGGTCGGGGCGCGGTGCGTCCTCCGGGGTTCCGGGTGAACTCGTCTGTGACGTCGGCAGCCGACGGACCCTCTCACACGCGGACGACCCTACTCAACGGAGGGTAGGCCTGCGGCATTGTGCGGAGGCGAACGTTAGCCGGGGGGCCACCCTCCAGGCTGTCCGACCGGACCACTGGATTGGCCGGAGCCCAGGCGAGGAGCAGGTGGGAGACCGAAGCAAGGCCATACCGAGGTCGAGACATTTAGAGCTCGTCCCGTCGCCGTATCGAGCCACCGAGATGGTGCAATCCCGTCTGCTGCCGGGTCGCGAACGCGGAACGAAGCACATTGTGCGTCCGCGAGTGCTTGCTGCGTTCGCTGAGGCTGCCCAGAGCGATGTCGTGCTCGTCGCGGCGGCCGCCGGCTACGGCAAGAGCGTCGCGCTGCGGCAACATCTTCAGGCGATCGGCACGCAGGGCATCGCCTACGAAC
>PMOG01000255.1 GCA_003161555.1 Vulcanimicrobiota bacterium
GCCGAGCTCAAGACCCAGATCAGTTCGGTCAACGCACGCGCCAAGCGCGACAAGAGCGCCCTGATCGCCATCACTGCGCAAATCAGCGATCTCGACCATCTGCAGCGCCTGCTGCGCCGCCTCGCCGGCATCCGCGAGGTGAAGAACGTCTGGCGCGTCACCAAGCGCGAGGCGAGGGTCAGCAGCTCCTAGCGCGGTTGCCCGCGCGTCGCTACTTGAAGCCGGTGACGATGGTGAGCGTCGTCGCGATCGGGCGGCAGGCGAAGGTCGCAGTCGCGTAGCGCCCGCGCCGGGCGGCATCGAGAGCAGCGCGGTCGAGCGGGGCAAAACTGCTCGAACGGGTGACCTCGGCGCCGACGACGGCGCCTGTATCGTCGAGATCCACGTGCAGCTCGACGACACCGGTGGCGTTGACGGCCCGGGCTTCGGGCGGGAATGCCGGCTGAATCGGCGCCAGCGCGCGCGCGTCGGCGAAGGGCTGCGAACACGCGAGCTGCGCGGCCGCCCCGAACGGAATCGGCGTCATCACGTTGTTGCGGTTGGCGCCGTAGCTGTCGACCACGGTTCGGCGGTCGCGGTCGGCGGCCAGTTGTCCCGAAGGCGTCGAGGGCGGCGTCAGGTTCGGGCTCCAGGGTGACGTGATCGGGCAGTCGAGGCGCTGGGTCGGCCCGAGGCCGGTCGATTGCACCCATGCTCCCAGCACGTGCTCGCCGGAACCGACGGTGAAATAGCGCGTCAACCGCACCCCGCTGAAGGTCATCAGCGGAATGTCGTTCACGTCGATCGCGTAGCGCGTCTTGTCGGTGTCGATGCGAACGCGTGCCGAGTGGGTGTCGCCGCGGTCGACGTCGAGCAGCATCCCGTAGGTATCGGGGCGCCCCTGGAACGAGACGTCTTGGAGCGTCGCGATCGTGACCGGGCAGAAGACGTTGGCACGGGCCGGAGCGGCGAGCGCGAACGGCAGCGCGACGCTCAGAATCGCGGCGAAGGAAAGCAGGCGCTTCATCACCCTGGGCGCTTCGCCTCGCTCGCCGCCCCTCCCGCATGGTAGGATGGCGAAATGCTCGCCGACCGCCGTACCCGTACTCACGCGTGAGCCAACGCGCGATTTTCTATGCCGTGGGCATCGCGCTGGGTATCGCCGGCGGGATCGTGATGACGCAGTCGTTCTCCGAGGACCACCCACGCGAAAAGGTTATCCGGTTTACCATCCCGCTGGCGTTGGCCGGCGGCCTGATCCTGGGCTGGGCCCTCAACGCCTGGATCGACTACGTGCACGCCTCCGCCACCGCCCCGATGCAGTGACTCCGGCGCCGCGCGCAGCGGCCTATTGCTGCTGATGTTCTTGCTGGCGCAGTTGTTCTTGTTCTTGCTGTTGCTGCTGCGGTGAGAGGGCGTCGACGGCCACGTCGACCGAGAGGATGCTGCTCGATGCGCCGGTGTAGACGCCGCGCACGGGGCTCACGTCGCGGTAGTCGCGGCCCGTGGCGACGCGAACGAATTGATCGCCGATCCAGGTATCGTTGGTGGGGTCGATTCCGATCCAGCCGCGCGGGCCCAGATACGCCTCCGCCCAGGCGTGCGACGCTTCGGCGCCGAGCATCTCATCATCGCCCGAATGAATGTAGCCGCTGACGTAGCGGGCGGGAATGCCGGTGCGCCGGCAGAGCGCGATCAGCACGTGAGCGAAATCCTGACACACGCCGGAACGCAGCCGCACCGATTCCTCGACCGTCGCCTGCACGCTGGTGGTGGTCTTGTCGTAGACGAACTGGCGGTTAAGCGTCCACGAGGCATGCGCGAACCACGCGACGACGTCGTCGTCGCGGCCGGGCGCTCCGATCTCCGCGAGCAGCGCATCGAGCGGTTCACTGAACTTGACGTACCGGCTCTCGGTGAGAAAATCGTACAGCTCGTCGAGCACCGGGTCGTCGTCGACGAGCGCGCGCGCCATCGCCTGCGGCGCGACGCCCGGACCGCGCGCCGTTACCACCTGCGAACGGGCCACGACCTCGAGCATGTCGTGTTCCGGCAGGATCGCAAAATGCTGCACGTCGTTGGCGAAGCGGTCGGCGTAGGAGAAGACGCGCGTGCGCGGGCTGACGCTCAGCTCGTACCGCGTGCAGTACTGCGTGATGTCGCTGCGCGGCTGCAGATGGCAGATCGTGTGGCTTTCGTGGACCGGGGTCGGGTAGCGATAGCGGGTGCGATGCGCGATCGTAAAACGCATTCAGCGGACCGGGACGCGTGGAAAGTAGGTACTCACGATCGACGAACCCAGTTCGTCGATCTGCGCGCCGATCCGGTCGGCGAACTCCGAGGTGCCTTCGCGCGCGAGGTCGGCCTGGCCGGCGAAGTCGAGTGAGGCGCAGATCCGCCCCGACGCGCGCTCGGAGGTATCGGCGAACGTGCCGGCCGGAGCGCCCGACAGGCGGTGCAGCGCACGGTCGATCTGGCGGGCGCAGAACCGCAGCGAGCGCGGGAACACGGGCGAGAGCGCGAGGAAGGCCAGCGCCTCGGCCGGATCCGACGATTGGCTGCGGGCGCGCGCGAAGGGCGCGGTCGCACAGCATGCCTCGAGAACCAGCTGCCACACATGGGGACCGTCGTCGTCGCGGATCTCACGCAGCACGCGCGAGGTCATGCGGGCGCGTTCGATCGAGCGGCCGATGCGCAGGAATTCCCACGCATCGTCGTGCGCCAACGTCGCGTCGCACAGCCCGCCGAAAGCCTGGGCCGTATCGCGGATGCTGCGCAGGAAGGTCGAGACGCCGTCAGGTCCGACCGCGCGCGGCGATTGCGCTTCAACGAAGAGATAGAGGCCGTTGACGCACTCCCACACTTCGGTCGTTAGTTCGGCGCGCACGCCGACCGCGTTCTGCCGCGCGATGCGCACGCACGCCGCGACCGAGAGCCGCGAGTCGACGTCGAAGACGATTGCTTCGAGTGCGGTCGACCGTGCTGAGAGGCCGTGGCTTTCCGGCACGTCCATCCCGGCGATATTGTAAGCCGAGAGCCACCGTTCGCCGGCGTCGTCGGCGTGGTCGACGGCACGCATCGCGGTCACATCGATCAGGCGCGCGAGATCCTCGGCCCGCTCGACGTTGCGGGCCATCCAGTAGAGTGACTCAGCGACGCGGCTCAGCATCAGTCGGCGAGAATCCAGGTGTCTTTCGAACCGCCGCCCTGCGACGAGTTCACGACCAGCGACCCCTCGCGCAGGGCGACCCGCGTGAACGCGACGGCGGGGACGTCTACCGTGTCGCCGGAGAGCAGCGCGAAGGGGCGGAGGTCGATGTGCCGCGGCGCGATTTCCTCGCCGACGACCGTCGGATGCGCGGAGAGCGTGATGATCGGCTGGGCGATGAAGTCGCGCGGGTTGGCATTGATCGCATCGGCGAACTCGGCGCGCTCGCCGACCGTACTGTGCGAGCCGATCAGCATCCCATATCCGCCCGAGGCGGCGGTCCGTTTGACGACCAGGAACGGCATGTTTCGCAACACGTGGTCGCGCTGCGCCGGATCCGAGCAGTCGAAGGTCTCGACGTTGCGCAGCACCGGCTCTTCGCCGAGATAATACCGGATGAGCGCCGGCACGTAGGGATAGATCGCCTTGTCATCGGCGACCCCGGTGCCGACGGCGTTGGCGAGCGTCACGTTGCCGGAGCGATAGGCATCGAAAAGTCCCGAGACGCCCAGCGTCGAATCCGCTTTGAAGTACAGCGGGTCGATGTAATCGTCGTCGACGCGGCGGTAGAGGACGTCGACGCGCTGCAGCCCGCGGGTCGTCTTCATGTACACGATGTTGTCGCGCACGATGAGGTCGGTGCCCTCGACCAGCTCGACGCCCATGCGTCGCGCCAGCAGCGTGTGTTCGAAGTAGGCGCTATTGTAGATCCCCGGCGTGAGGATTGCGATCGTCGGATCGCCGACGCTCGGCGGCGCCGCAGCCGCCAGCGCGTTGCGCAGCCGTTGCGGATAATCGTCGACCGGGAGCGGATCGTAACGGTCGAACAGGCGCGGAAACGCGCGCTTGAGGACGTCGCGGTTCTCGAGCACGTACGAGATGCCTGACGGAGTGCGGACGTTGTCTTCGAGCACCAAGTACTCGCCGTGTGCGTCGCGGATGATGTCGATCCCCGAGACGTGGATGTAGGTATCGTGCGGGGGCCGCACGCCGATCGCCTCGCGCTCGAAGTGCTCGGACGAATAGACCAGCGTGCGCGGGATGATCCGGTCGCGCAGGACTTTCGCCTCCCCGTACACGTCCTTCAAAAAGGCGTTGAGCGCGCGGACGCGCTGGCTGACGCCGCGCGAAATATGGGCCCATTCCGACGCAGCGATGATGCGCGGAATCAGGTCGAAGGGCAGGATGCGTTCGGTGCCGCGCGCGTCGGCGTAGACGGTGAAGGTGACCCCGCGCTGGAGCAGCACGCCGTTGACCGTCGTGACCCGGTGGCGGAAATCGGCCGCGCTGATGCCGGCCAGCGTCGCGGCGAGTTCGGCGTAGTGGGGCCGGGGCCGGCCGTCGGCCTCGGCAAACTCGTCGAACGCCGGTGCCGGAGCATACCGGTCGAGGATCGAGCGCATGATGGGGACGTTCCGAGCCTCCTGGACGGCTCCATTCTGCAGATGGCCAAAGCGGGAAAGTCGGCCGACGACAGGTCAGTACCCCCGGGGGGCCGACCGGAAGGCAGCGAAAAGGCTGCTTGCTGATTCCGGTTACACGAGCGGCCGTGCCGAGCCGCCGATTGAGGGATGCGGAAATGAAGCCACTGAGGCGCAGTGCGGTCGTTGCCCTGGCGATGCTGATCGCCGGTTGCGGAGGGTCGGGAAGCTCGACGCCTGCTCCTGCGCACGTCACTCCGCTGATGGCGACGGTGGCCTTCAAGATCACGCTGCCGGCGCGGACCTCGGCGATCCGTCGCGCGCCGCGCTATGTGTCGGCATCCACACAGTCGGCGTCGATCGGCGTCGCCGCCGGGACGGCCTCCCCGAGCCCGGCGACCGTCGTCAATTGCACGACCGTGTGCACCGCCCAAATTCAGGCGCCGGTGGGCAGCGACACCTTCGCGGTCACGCTCTACGACATGCAGAACGCGGCCGGCAACAAACTCGCGCTCGGCTCGCTCACGCAAACGATCGTCGCAAATCAAGTCAACGTCGTGAACGTCGCGCTGGAGGGCGTCGTCGCCGGCCTCGCGGTCGTGCTCAACCCCAACGTGATTCCGGCCGGCTCGTCCGCCACGGTCGGCGTGACCGTGAACGCGCTCGACGCCGGAAACAACATCATCATCGGGCCTGGCTTGGCGGTCGACGCGTCGGGGAACCCCGTCACCGTCACGCTGACCGATTCCGACACCTCAGGGGCGACCGTGCTCTCGCAGACGTCGTTCCAAGTTCCGGTTTCGGGGATCACGTTGTCGTATAACGGTTCGACGATTCCCAACCCAACCATCAGTGCGATTGCCCCGGGCCTCGACATCGTGCACGCGCTGCTCACGATCGGTGGCGCGTCGCCCTACCTCTTCGTGGGCAATGGGATCGAGCCGGGATACGGCATTGTCGGCTTTCCGCAGCCGCTCACTGCCGCATCAACGCCGAATCTGAGCATCCCGCTGATGAGCTATCCCACCGCGCTGCTGTTGGATAACTACGGAACGCTCTACGCAACCAATCACGACGTCAACTCCGTGACGATCTATCCGTCGCCGCTGACGAGCGGCGAGACACCGAGCGTGACGATTACTAGCGGCATCTCGGGCCCTTACGGCTTGGGAATCGACAATGGCGGGAACTTGTACGTCGGCAACAACCTCAGTGGAACGGTAACGATCTACGCGCCGCCGTTTACCAACTCGTCAGCCCCGGTCACGACGATCCGCAACGGGATCAACGCCCTCGGTGGTATTACGGTCGACTTCAGCGGTAATCTTTACGTCTCGAGTTTCCAAATCATGACGAACACCGTCACGGTGTACACGCCTCCGTTTAGCAACTCGTCCTCGCCGAGCGTAACGATCAGCGGACTCTCTGGCCCCGGAGGACTAGCTGCCGATCCGTCCGGGAACTTGTATGTCGTCAACTCCGCCGGCGTGAGCATCTTCAATCCACCGATTACCAATACGTCGACGCCGAGCGTGACCCTCATCAACGGCCGCAACTTCGCGAATACGGTCGCGCTCGATCCGCGAGGCAATCTCTACGTGACCTATCCGAGTGCTGGACAAACGGCGATCTTCACCCCGCCGTTCATGCGTGCGTCGACGCCCAGCGTCATCATCACCAACGGCCTGCAGGATCCGATCAGCGTGGCCCTTCCGCGCCCGGGCGGTTAGCCGGCTCGCTGCGCGGCGCAGGCGTTCGCGGCCTGCGCTTCAAGTAGGGTCCCCGTGATATCGACGGTTGCCATGGCCATGCCGACGCTCGACACGGCCCTGCGCACGGGCGGCGTTGCGCTTGCCGTGGGTCTCGACGTGCTGGCGCTCTCGATCGGGATCGGCGTCCTCGGCGTCGCGTGGTCGAAGCGGCTGCAAGTCGGCGCAGCCTTTTCCGGCGCCGAAATCTTCATGCAGCTGCTTGGCGCGGCGATCGGGACCGGAGTTGGGCATCTCGCGGGAGAGATCGCCGCGTACGCGGGATTTGCGGTGCTTGGACTGATCGGCGTGTGGATCTTCGTCGAGAGCTTTCGCCACGGCACGAATCTCGCCGAGAAGGCAACCAGCGGAGCGGGGCTCGTCGCGGCGTCGGCTTCGATTAGCCTCGATTCGCTCGGGGTCGGCTTCTCGCTGCCGGCACTCCGCGTGCCGTTGGTGCCGCTGCTGGCAACGGTCGCCGTGTCGACGGTCGTCTTCACCCTGGCCGGCCTGCAGTTTGGCGAGATGCTCGGCGAGCGGTTCCGGGAGAACGCCGAGCGGGCTGCCGGCGTGGTGCTGGTCGCGCTCGCGATCTTCTTTGCCATCACCCACGGCAGCGGCTGAGCGGCGCTTAGCCCAGCGGCCCGGTCGTTTTCTGGAGCAGGTCCCAGGCCGTCGAACCGAATCTCTGACTCCACTCTTTGTAGAATCCGGCACTCGCGAGCTTGCGCGCGAACGGCTCACGGTCCGGCGTGTTCACCGTCATCCCTTGCATCGTGAGTTTCGTCAACAGTGAGCGGTTCATGCTCTCCGAGAGCTTGCGCTGCGTCAGCGCGGCCGCCTCGATGTTGCGGGCGATGATTTCCTGGACGTCTTTGGGGAGCGCCGCGAAAAGTGCATCGTTGGCCAGGAACCAGAACCCGGTCCAGACGTGGCTGGTCAGCGAGAGAAACTTCTGCACCTCGTAGACCTTGCCGTTCTCGATAATCGTGAGCGGATTTTCTTGCCCATCGACGACGTGCGTCTGCAGCGCGGTGTAGACTTCGCTGAAGTTGAGTGGCGTCGGCGCGGCACCGAGCGCGCGAAACAGCGACACTTCGATCGGCGAGACCGGTACGCGAATCTTCAAGCCGTCGAGATCTTCGGGACGCACGATTGGCTTCGCACCGGTCGTGATCTGCCGGAACCCGTTGTCCCAGATGCGATCGAAGACGCGTAGGCCGCTCTTGCGAATATCCGCGCGGATGAGCGCGCCGAGCGGCCCGTCCATCGCCGCAAAGACTTGCGCGTAGTCTTTGAAGGCGAAACCGACGTTGCCGATCGCCGACAGCGGGACGAGCGTCGACAGATTGCCGTCGAGATAGGTGAGAAACGTGATCGCGCCCGAGCGCAGCTGCGTGAGCATCGCCGAATCGCCGCCCAGGATGCTGTTGGGAAAGATGTCGATCTGAACGCGCCCGTTCGTCTCGGTCTTGATCTTCTCGGCAGCCGCCGTGATCGACAGAATGACCGGATTGTCGACCTGTTGGGCGCTGGCGTACTTCAGGCTGAACTGCGCGGCGTCGGCGGGCCAGCGCAGGTAGGCCACCAAGGCCGCCGCGGCGCTTCCGGCGATGAAGGTTCGGCGTGAGGGAGCCATGGTGCCGGAATGCGGCGCCCGAGGGAGGGCTCCCGCCTTGCTGCCCGTCGGCTGGGCGTGATACCATTCGGGGGTTCTCCTGGAGCCTGTCTCCGGTGAGACGTTCCCGCTGCCCGGCCCCGCGCCGGGCCGCCGGCTCGCCCGGCGTCCAGAGAGGGCATCATGCCAGTAGCCGATTACGAAGTCACGTACATTTTGCGCCCCAGCCTCGAGGAAACCGAGGCCGACGAGCGCGCAAACGCCCTGGCGGACGGCCTCAAGGCCCGCGGTGGTGAGCTCATTGGGGAACTCGAGAAGATGGGCAAGCGCCGGCTTGCCTACGAGATCGACGACGTCCGCGAGGGTTACTACGTGGTGATGAAGTTCCGCAGCGAGCCCGACGGGGCCAAGGAGCTCGAGCGCCAGATGCGCCTGAACGAGTCCGTACTGCGCGCGCTGGTCATCCGCGCCGACGACTGACCCGCACAGTGCCAGGCCCCTGGCACCGAACCGGCGCAAAATAATCCCGTGAGGTGACCCTCCTCCTCACACACGAACGCATACGCCGCGCAAGCAAAAGGAAGACGAAATGGCGGGATCCTTCAACCGAATAACCCTGGTCGGAAATCTCACCCGCGATCCCGAGATCCGCTACGTCGGATCGGGCGCCGCCGTTACCAAGTTCACCCTCGCGGTGAACCGGCGGTCGAAGCAGCAGGAAGAGACCGACTACATCGACTGCGTCGCTTGGGACAAGCTCGCCGAGACGTGCAACACGTACCTGAAAAAGGGCATGTCGTGCCTGGTCGACGGCCGTCTCTCGATCCGCTCCTACGACGACAAAGACGGCAACAAACGCAAAGCCACCGAAGTCGTCGTCAACACCATGCAAATGCTCGACCGCGCCAACCGCGGCGGCGGAGCTGGTGACGACGGCGGCACCTTCGAACGCGAACCCCGCCCCCGCGCCGGAGTTGGCGCGCCCGCAAACGGTGGCGGCGGCCTCGATGACGCGTCGCTCGAAGACGAGATTCCGTTCTAGCGAACGGAAGTGATGACAAAAAGCCCCGCAGTCGCGGGGCTTTTTCTTTTCCTCCAGTGAACGAGGGGAGCGAGGCTATGCTACTCACCTTGGTGCTTGTTGCTGCACTTCAGCCGAATATCGAGATTGGCGCGAGTCTCACGCCTCCCGCCCAGGTTGCCGGCCCATGGGAAGGGCTCGTGGCGCCGGGTGAGGTTGCGGGATTTTCGCTGGAAGTCATGACGAACGAAGACCAAAAGGTGCGCGAGCTGCGGCTCGATACCTATGTCCGCAAAGCCGGCCAGACGACGCGAACGTATTGGAGCAGTGGAACCCCTGGCGAGTTCGTCATGCGGACCGGTGAGCTGCACTTCCATCAAGAACATACGGCAAGCGCACCGTTTGATGTTACGCTTGACATGACGTACGATCCCTCGGATCTCGCGTGGAAGGGATCCTTCCGCAATCCGTTCTTCACGGGACCGGTTACGCTCCGGAGACCCACGTTTCGCTACCCGCAGGCGCCAGTCGGCACATGGCGGACGTTTTCGCAAGTCAGCATCTGGCCTACCCGGCGCGTTAATGACTATGGGTGCCTAAACATCGGAGTCGGCGATGACAACGCATTTGTATTATGGGCCGAATCGTACAATGTATTCGTCGGCACTGCGACGCTAGCCAAGCCGCTCTTTGAAGATGTGTACGGAGAGCTCTACGAGGATTCGCACTCCGAGCGGTACGTTGATCAATGGTCGTTTGTCGCCGGTAACAGTAATAGTGGAGGCCGAATCACCGGCGCGCTCAGCAGCGACGGTGTATCATTTGGCGGTGAAAGTGAGCATTACGGCAACGGCATGACAGACCCGAGGCACCCTCGCCGCGCCTTCGCATGGACGCGAATGCTGGACTTCACCTGTCGACCGTAGCGCGCGCCCTTCCCGGTAGAGAAGCTTTTGCGGGCGTCATGTAGGTCAGCCGCTACGAGCCCTATGCCTCGAGAATATTTATGGGGTACTTCTGATTTTTTGGATCGCGCGTCACGAACGTCAGGCCTTCGATCTGTGCCTGCGCGATCATGATTCGATCGAATGGATCTCGG
>PMOG01000287.1 GCA_003161555.1 Vulcanimicrobiota bacterium
CCGGCCTCGGTGAGCGAGGTGGCGTCGGCCATGGCCAGCGGAACGTCGAGAATCTTCGCTAGCGTCTGGGCGAGATAGGTCTTGCCGCTCCCGGTCGGGCCGACCAGCAGAATGTTGGACTTCTGCAGCTCGACTTCTTCGGCACCGGTGCCGCTCACGCCGCCGGAGTTCACGCGCTTGTAGTGATTGTAGACGGCGACCGCGAGCGACTTCTTCGCCCGTTCCTGGCCGATCACGTACTGGTTGAGGATGTGGTTGATCTCTTTGGGCTTCGGAATGTTCCGCAGCCGGAGATTCTCGTCGACGTTCTTGTAGAGCTCTTCCTCGATGATCTCGTTACAGAGCTCGATGCACTCATCGCAGATGTAGACGCCCGGGCCCGCGATCAACTTACGTACTTGTTCTTGCGACTTACCGCAAAAACTGCACTTCAACTGACCTTTCTCGTCCCCGAAGCGAAACATGCAGACCTACAGGCTGGGAGCGGTGTTGGGAGCGATGGAGCGATTCTCTTTCGTGAACACTTGGTCGACGATCCCGTAATCCATCGCTTCCTGCGCCGTCATGTAGTAATCGCGTTCGATGTCTTTGAGGATCTTGTCGACGGGCTGCTTGGTGGTTTCCTCGTAGATTCCGGCCAGCGTCCTGCGCGTCGCGATCAGGTCGCGAGCGTGAATTTCGATATCGGTGGCCTGCCCACCCACCTGCTGAACCCAGGGCTGGTGGATCAGAATCTTGGCATAGGGGAGTGCAAAGCGCTTCCCCGGCGCGCCCCCGGTCAACAGAATCGAGGCCATCGACGCGGCCATGCCGGCGCAGATCGTGGCCACGTCGGGCTTGATCAGCCGCATCGTGTCGTAGATCGCGAGGCCGGCAGTCACCGAACCGCCCGGACTGTTGACGTACATGTCGATATCTTTGTCGGCATCTTCGCGCTCCAAAAAGAGGAGCTGCGCAATGACGACGGAGGCCATCCCGTCGTCGATCGGTCCGTGGACGAAAATGATGCGTTCTTTAAGGAGGCGCGAGTAGATGTCGTACGCGCGTTCTCCGCGTGCGCTCTGCTCGACGACCATCGGTACTAGGTGTCCCATCGCGCCCTCCCTGACCTAGGCCGATGCAGTTTCAGTTGCGGGGACGCGCTTGGCCTGCTCGATCATCCGCTCGATCGTCTTCGTCCGGACGATGCCGTCGACCAAGGCACCGACGTTGGACTGGAGCGCCTCGATGATGCGCGCTCGCGGCTGGCCGTATTGTGCCGCGAGGGCATCGAGCTCGGCCTCGACGTCCGCTTGCGTCGCCGCAATGCCTTCCTTCTTTGCGATTGCTTCGACCAGCAGCGTCGTCTTGACGCGCCGTTCGGCCTCGCCGCGGTAGCCCTCGCGGACCTCGTCGGCCGTCTTGCCTGCCTGCGCGAGATAGTCGTCCCAGCCGATCCCGGCCCGAGCGATGTACTGCTGCATGTCGGCGATCAGCGAGTCGATCTCGCGTTCGACCAGGACGGCCGGCAGCGGCACGACGTTGAGCGCCACGATCTTGTCGAGCAGCTCGCTCGACATCCGGCGCCGGGCGTTGCCCTTCACCGTCTCGTCGAGACGCCGTTTGACGTCGGCGCGCAGGTCCTCCAGCGTTTGCGACGTCGAGACGCGGGTCGCGAATTCGTCGTCGAGCGGCGGAAGTTCGCGCTCCTTGACGTCGTGGACCGTCACCGTGAAGACGGCCGCCTTGCCGGCCAATTCGGGGTTTGCGTACGGATCGGGGAAGGCGGCCGCGACGTCCTTCGTCTCGCCGGCGCGCATGCCGAGGATGCCCTCGACGAAGCCGGGCACGAAGTTGCTCTCGGTCATCTCCGCTTCCTGACCCTGCGCCGTACCGCCCTCGAACGGCTCGCCGTCGATGCTGCCGGCGAAATCGATCGTAACGACGTCCCCGAGCTGAACCGGCCTGTCGGCCGGCACGAGCGTGGCGGCGTCGCGGCGCATTTGCTCGAGCGTCCGCTCGACGTCGTCTTCGGTCGCCGCTTCCGGCACTTCGGTGATCTCGACGCCTTCGTAGTCGTGCGGCTCGATGGCCGGGCGAATCGGAACGATTGCTTTGACCCGCATCGGCTGCCCCTCGCTCTCGGGAAGCAGTTCCATCTGCGGCCGCGCGACCGGTTCGAGTTTGTGCTCCTCGACCGCTGCGGCGTACTTCGCCGGGACCAGATCGTCGAGCGCGCGCTCCACGATCCGCGACGTGCCGTAGGTGTTTTCGAACACCTTGCGCGGTACTTTGCCCGGCCGGAACCCGGGCACTTTCGCGTTACGTGAGAGCGTGCGGAACGCCGCGTCCTGCGCCGCATCGAACTCTTCGGGTGAAATGCTGATCTCGAGCTCGACCTGCGTCGGGTCGAGCGGTTTCAGCGTTGAGGGCACGAGACGGGGCAACCTCCGGAAGCGGGGACGGCGGGCACGGAGCCCGCCGTCGAATCATCAGGACTGGAGCGGAAGACGAGATTTGAACTCGCGACCCTCGCCTTGGCAAGGCGATGCTCTACCGCTGAGCTACTTCCGCGCGCGCCGGTCGCCCTTCCGCGGGGTCCGGCGCCAACCCTCGGAGTTTACCGAGGGCCGCAAGCGCAGTCAACCCTCGGGACGCCGGCCAAAGCTGGGCACGCTGAGACTCGAACTCAGATGGGTCGCCCCACTGGAACCT
>PMOG01000290.1 GCA_003161555.1 Vulcanimicrobiota bacterium
GTCGCGATCACGCTGAACTACGGCTCGAACGAGGCCTGCAACGGAGGCGGCGATCCGAACGAGGCGGCGGCCTGGGTCGACTACGCCAACAACACGCGCACGTACGGCGTGCACTGGTGGACGGTGGGGAACGAAGAGTTCGGCAGTTGGGAATACGACCTGCACGCCAAGAAGAACGACGCGGCCACCTACGCGAACGCGGTTGCGACGGGCTATTATCCGGCCATCAAAGCCAAGGACCCGAGCGCGATGGTCGGCGTCGACGTCGAACCCGGCTGGAGCCCGGCCTGGGATCCGACCGTGCTGGCGCAGGCGAAATACGATTTCGTCGAGCTGCACTGGTACGCGCAAGGGCCGGGCTCCGAGTCCGACGCCTACCTGATCGGCAATGCGACGAATTACCTCGCGAGTACGATCGCGTCGCTCAAGACGGAGTTGGCGAACGCCGGGCACGGCGGCGTCCCCATCTACCTCGGCGAGCTGGGCTCGGTCTCGTCGAATCCCGGCAAACAGACGACGTCGATCACGCAGGCGCTGTTCGCCGGGCAGGTGATCGGACAGATGCTCAACGCGGGCATCGCGCGGTCGACTTGGTGGCTGGCCTACGGCGGTTGCAACGATGCCGGCGGCGGCGGCAACTTCTCGGCTTCGCTTTACGGCTGGCAGAATTTCGGCGGCTACCAGATGCTCTCCGACGGTTTGCCTGAGTATGGCTGCTACGGTGCGCCCGCGATCGCACGCGGGACGCTGCTTCCGACGGCCGTCGTGTACCAGATCGCGGCCGCGTTCGCACACGGCGGCGAGCGCGTGTTCGCGGCGCCCGTGAACGCGAGCCTGCCGAACGTGCGCGCGTTTGCGACCAGCCAGGGCACGAAATACAACGTGCTGCTCTTCAACTTGGACCAGAACAACGCAGTCAACGTGCCGGTCGGCGTCAGCGCGCTGGCGAGCGGCTCGGGGGCGACGATCACGACCTACGGTAAGGCGCAGTACGACCAGTCGAAGAACAACGTGTGGACGGGTTCGGTCACCTCAGCGCTGGGGTCATGGCGCTCATCCGTGACCGTCGCGCTGCCGCCGTGGAGCGTCACCCTGGTCAGCATCAAACCGTAGCGGTCACGTCCGCGCAGCGCGCACCCGACAAGCCGAGGAGCACCTCGGGGCGCGGGTGAAGGGGCCTGCGTGAATCGTCGTCGTTTTGTGGCCGACGCTGCGGCGTTTCTTGCGCTCGCTGGTCTTCCCGGTCGCGTCGACGCGCGCGAGCGGAGCGCATCTCCGGCGCCCGAATCGTCGTCGTCACCGAATCAATTGGTGCACGGCATCGACAGCCGGCTGACGCTCACGGTCAACCGTCCGGTCGACCTAAAGCTCCAGGCGCTCGATGCTCCGGACTTTCACTTGACGGCGTGCCGCGGTCTGATCGTGTTTCTCAACATCTTCGCGACCTGGTGCGGACCGTGTCAGGACGAGCAGCCGGCGTTCATCGGCTTTGCGGCCGCGCACGCCGACGACACGGTCGTGGTCGGCGTGAACTACGGTGAAGCCGATGATCTGGTCCGGCGCTATCGCAAGCGCTACGGGATACCCTATCTGATCGCGATGGACCGTAAGGAAACGTTGGTTCCGGTGCTCTTCCGGCAGAGCATTCATCTTCCGACCACGATCGTGGTCGGTCCCGACGGGATCGTTTCCTCGGCCTGGATCGGCGATTGCGACCGTGCCTGGCTCGAGTCTGAGCGGCTGGCCGCATTCCGCACCGCGTAGGTCAGAGCGTGCCCGGGTAGGCACCGCCGTCGATCAGGAAATTCTGCGCCGTGAGGTAGCCGGCTTGCGTGCTGCACACGAAGGCGCACAACGCACCGAACTCCTCCGTTGAGCCCAGCCGCCGGGCGGGAATCGCTGCTTTCCTCAGGGCGAGCTGTTCTTCAAACGTGCGGCCGGCGCTCTGGGCCGCGAGTCCGAGGACCAGCTGCAGCCGGTCGGTATCGAAGGCGCCCGGCAGGATGTTGTTGATCGTGACGCCGTGCTGCGCGACCTCGCGGGCCAGCCCGGAGACGAAACCGGTCAGCCCGCTGCGGACGCCGTTAGTGAGTCCGAGGTTCGCGATCGGTGCCTTGACGGTGCTCGAGGTGATGTTGACGATCCGTCCAAAGCGGCGCGCGATCATGCCGTCGATCGTCGCCCGGATCAACTCGATCGGCGCGAGCATGTTCGCATCGAGCGCGCGCAGCCAGTCCTCGCGCGTCCAGTCGCGAAAATCACCCGGCGTTTCCCCGCCCTCATTATTGACCAGAATGTCGGGCTGGGGACACGCCGCCAGCAGCGTCGCGCGGCCCTCGGGGCTCGCGAGATCCGCGACGACGGACGTGACCGGCGCGCCGGTGCCCGCTTCGATCTCGCGGGCCGCCGCTTCCAGCGGCTCGCGCGTGCGCGCCGCGATCGTGACCGCGACGCCTTCGCGTGCCAGCGCCTCGGCGCAGCTGCGTCCGAGGCCTTTGCTGGCCGCGCACACGATAGCGCGCTTGCCGCGAATCCCGAAGTCCATCGCGCGTGCTTCGCCGCGGCTCGGCCAGATCGTCCTTCGCCAGGACGAGCCAACGTTCGCAGTCGAATGGGTTCGCGATGAGGTCCGCGCGTGACGCCTGAGTGGGTGACTGCCTCGGCGACCGTCGCGACGCTCCTGGTGATCGCCGCCTCGGCGATCGCGGCGCTCATGCAGCTCCGTCACACCCGCGGCAGCAACCAGATCATCGCGCTCACCGAATGCCGCGAAACGCTGGAGTCGGAACAGTTTCAGAATGCTCGGGACTTCATCGTGAACACGCTGCCGGAGCTGCTGCGCGATCCGCACATGGCGGGCAAGCTCGAGCTGCGGCGTTTCCCGAATGAGCTCCGGTCGGTGTCGTACGTCGCGAACTTCTTCGAGTCGATGGGGGCATTCGTGCGTTTCAACATCATCGACCGCACGATTGCCTGCGACCTTTGGTGCGCCGTCGTGCTCTCGAGCTGGGAAGCACTGCTTCCTGTGACGCGCGCACGCCGGCGGCTAAATCCCGGGATCTGGGAAAACTTCGAGTACCTGGCGATGCTCTCGAAGCGGTATTCGGAACGGCATCCGACGTCATACCCGCCGGAGATGCCGCGAATGCCGCTCGACGCCGAAACGTGAACGCGCTCGCGCTGCGATCGCCTGGGGCTAGGAGTCGCCGCCGGCCGCGCACATGAGATGGGCGCTGCCGCGCACGCGCAGTCCGTCCGAACGCGCGGAGAAATACCGGGCATTGATCTGCGCCGAGTCGAGATCCTCGATCGCGCGATAACCGATCGAACGGAGTGCCGTCACCAGTACGGCCGGTTCGAAGAAGCTGCGGAACGGCTCGCCCGCCTGCGCCACGCGCGCCGCCAGCGCATCGAATCCCGGGCGGTGCGGGTCCTCGGGCGCAGGCCGCACGGCATAGTCGAACGCGACCGCGTTTCCGGGATGCAACGCGATCAGCGCGCGCAGCGTCTCCAGCACGAGGTCGGGCGAAAGATACATCGAGACACCCAGCCACGAGAAAAATGCCGGCTGGGCGCGATCGAAGCCCGTCGCGACGAGCTCCAGCGCCAGGTCCTGGTGGATGAAGTCGACCGGGACGAACGTCAGCAGCGGCGGCTCGCACATCCCGGCCTGCGCCACACGCTGCCGTTTCCAAACCTGTGTCGCCGGGTGATCGACTTCGAAGATCCGCAGCGCGACGCCGGCGTGCGGGTTTCGATAGGCGAAGGTGTCCAGACCGGCTCCGAGGATCACGTACTGCCGCACGCCGCGCTCGATCGCCGCCGCCAGGGCTTCTTCCGCGAATTGGCTCCGAGCGACGAGAAACGCGCGCAGGGCGCGCGCCGCTGGATGTTCGCCGGCGGGGGCTGCGCCGACCGCCGCCGCGTCGAGGCCGAGAATCGGGAGCGCGACGGGATCGGCGAAGATCACCGGGTCGTCCCACAGCTGATGCTCGGCGCGCCGGCGCGCGACACGCTGGGCGGTCAGGCTCGGACGCCCCTCGTTCACGAAACCATCGCGCGGCAAGGCATCTCCGAGGCGTTCGTTTCGATCGAACCGAGTCCGCCGCTCCGCAGCGGCCCAGCGTGCAAAGGCCGGCCGGCGCGAGCGCGAACAGCGTTTTCATGCATCCCGAAGCGCAGCGTCTGATCGCTGCACTGCGCCTGCAGCCCCACCCCGAGGGAGGCTGGTATCGCGAAACCTACCGCAGCGCCGACCGCGTGACCACGCAGCACGGCACGGTTCGCAGTGCCACGACCGCGATCTATTTTCTCTTGACGTCAGCCGCGTTTTCGACGTTTCATCGCCTTTCGTCCGACGAGACCTGGCACTTCTATCGCGGCGATCCGATCGCGGTCGAGATCATCAGTCCCAGCGGCGCGCACACGCGACGCATCCTTGGAAGCGGCGACGATTTCCAGACGACGATCCCCGCCGGCGCGCACTTCGCCGCCCACGTCGACGCGCCCGACGGCTACGCGCTGGTCGGCTGTGACGTCGCGCCGGGATTCGAGTTCGCCGACTTTGCGCTGACCACGCGCTCGATGCTGACCGCCGCCTACCCGCAGCACGGTCCCCTGATCGCGCGCTACACGCGCTGAGCGCGCTCGGCGACCGCGTACCGGATCGGGGTTACGGCGGCGTCGCGCACGACGATGCCTTGCGCCTCGAGGTGCTGCAGGTGGGCGAGCGTTTCAGCCACCGCGAACTGGCGGTGCATCTCTTGCAACTGGTCGAAGGGATCGCCGCGCCGCCGCCACGGCAGCGCGCGCGCGACGTCGGTCGCGCTGCCCGCGCCCCGTTCGAGCGCGTAGAGGATCTGACGCTCGCGGTGCCGATGATGCGCGAGCAGTTCGGCCGCGCGTCCGGCGACGTCGGCGAACGGCTCGCCGTGGGCGGGAAGCGCTCCGGCGGCTCCGCAGGCGGCGACGCGTTCCAGCGAGCGTTCGTAGTCGCCCAGCGCGTCGCCGCGGCCGTCGTGCCAGATGCCGACGTGCGGGGTCACCGGATCGAGCACGTGGTCACCGGTCAGCAGCTTGCCGCTGACGCGGTCGAGGAAACAGAGATGGCCCGGGGTATGTCCGGGCGTCCACATTGCGCGCAGCCGGCCGACGTCCGCGCCGTCCTCGAGCAACTCGGTCGGTCGCGTCAGCTCGGTCCGGTGATGCTGCAGCTCGTCGACGAAGCCCTCGGCGTCGATGAGCTCGAAGCCGTTGCGCGCGATCCACGCATCGGCGGCACGGTCGAAGGCGTCGGGGTCGGTCAGGTGGCGCTGCGCCATCTCCCAGTCGCGGGGGTGCATCGCCAGCACCGGGACGCCCGCCCGCCGCAGCGTGCCGGCGAGGCCGTAGTGATCGAAGTGCACGTGCGTGATCAGCAGCCGCCGCACGTCGCTCAACGCACGCCCGTGCTCGGCCAGTCCGGCCTCGAGTGCAGCGAACACGTCGGCGGCTTTCCAGCCGCAGTCGACCAGCGTCCAGCCGTCGTCGTCCTGCAGCAGGTAGGCGTTGATGTAGCCCATCGGGTTGCCGGTCATCGGCAGTCGAATCTGCACGATCCCGTCACCGAGTGCCGCTGTGAGTGGTCGCTCCGCCGCCATGTCAGCCTGTATGCGCGTGAAGGCTGGACGCGCCTCCTCGCGAACGCGGCGGACGTGTCGCTCGACTACGCGTTCTGGAACGCGCTCCTTTCGACTGCTACGCTGATCGTCGTCGCCGTGGCGGCCCTGGCCGCCATGCGGCAGCTCCGTCATTTGCGCGATCAAACCGGGCTGATGGGCCAGCTCAAGGTGCTCGACGATTGGCGCGACCCCGCGTTCCAGCGCGCCCTCGACTTCGTGCGGCTCGAACTCTCGGACCGCATGAAGGATCCCGCGTTCCTCGCCGAACTCGACGGGCCGAAGATCGACCGCGCCCGGCATCCTGAGCTTGACGTCTGCGATTGGTACGAGCAAGTGGGCTCGTTCCTCAAGTACAGCCTGCTCAACGAGGAGGTTGTGCTCGACGTGAGCTCATCTTCGGCACCGGCGATGTGGCGTGCGCTCGAACCGACCATCGCGCGCATGCGCGTCCGGCGCGGCGACATGCTGTACGAAAATTTCGAATACTGGGCCGCGAAGAGCATCCTCTTCGCGCGCCGCCATCCGCATGGATGTTATCCGCGCAACCTGCCCCGGATGCGGGACCTGGAATCAGCCCCCACGAGCGCCGCGGAGGAAACGGTACCGCGAAACTGACTCGCCGTCGTCGCGCGGTGGCAGCTCAGGCACAGCGTCTCGAGGTTGGCGAGGTGGTGCGCGCACGACAGCTGCCCGTGCTGCCCGATACACGGCACGATGTGGTTCACCTCGAGCCGCAGCGTCTTCCGTTCGCGCCGCCACGCGCGCATCGCGTTCCGATACGTTCCCTCGTTCGCGCTGCGCGCCCGTGACGGACGCGGCGGCTGTTTGGTGCCGCAGCGTGCGCAGCGGTACTTGTCGCGCCGTTTGACGGTCCGCCGCGCGACCGACCACCAATGGTTGGCCCAAAATGCGTCGCCGCAGTGGTCGCTGCACCATGCCCGCCGGCGCGGAGGCAGCGCCGCGCCGCACCAGCCGCACGCGCCCGCGGCTCGCGGCGGCGCGAGCGCGCAGGCGGCGAGCAGCGCAGCACTCTTCGTCGCGGCCGGCTTAGCTGCCGGCGGCAGCGACCAGCTCCAAACGCGTCCCGACCGGGTCCGCAAAGAACAGCGACGACGACTTGCCGTGATCCTCGACCTCCATCGTGCGGGCTCCGGCCTCGCGCAGTTTTATTTCCCAGGCCGGAAAATCGCCGAGCGAGGCGATGCGAAACGCGACCCGGGTGCGGACGACCGGCATGTCTTGGTCTTCGATCACGCCGAAGAAAAGCGCGCGCCGGCCGCTGACGCCTTCCTCGTACCACTCGACAGCGTTATAGCGTTCCTGGTTTCCTTCGTGCCAATCGCCGCCGGGATCGACGTACGCATAGGATTTACGCGTTAGGCCCAATTCGGGCAATAGCCAGCCGTAGAACCGTTCGACTGCGGCCAGCGACGGAACGCGCAAATCGATGTGATCGAAACCGTGGAACGTCATCACGAGGTCGCGGCGCGTGGAAGTCTCATGTGCGCTGCCCTTTCGCCGCGGGCGTGCGGAGACTTTCGGCCGCGGCCTCCTCGGCGAGGGTTGAGGGCCGTTCGCGATATTTAGCCCACAGTTGCGGCAGGTGCGCGATGTCGCTGAGGATCCGCGCCAGCGCTGCATTGACCGGTGCCGCGACGCCGGCGTCCCGCGCCGCGCGCGCCACCGCCCCGTTGAGCACGTCGACCTCGGTGCGATGTCTTGCCGAACGCAGGTCGAGCAGCAGCGAGGGGGCTTTCGTGCCGCGCGCGCCGGCGATGCGTCCCGCCAGCAGCACGCGCGCGGCGGGCATCGGAAGCATCGCAAGAGCGAGCAGCGCGCGCACCGGATACCGCGGCAGATCGATCGGCGTGATGTCGAGGGCCTTCATCGTGGCGCGCACTTCGCGCAGGGCCCGGATTTCCAGCGCGAAGATCTCGTCTTCGCGGACCAACCGCTCGGGCGGCATGTCCAAGATCGCGCAGGTCGCGTTAGCGACGATGTTCAGCGCGAGCTTCGACCACTTGAG
>PMOG01000134.1 GCA_003161555.1 Vulcanimicrobiota bacterium
GCGTCGCCGCCGCCGACGACGCTGATCGCGCCCTCCCGGGTCGCAGCGGCGATCGCTTCACCGACCACACGCGTCCCGTCTTGATAGGCAGGCTTCTCGTAGACGCCCATTGGCCCGTTGAACACGATCGTCTTCGCGGCACGGAGTACGGCCGCATACGCGCGCGCGGTTGCCGGTCCGATGTCGAGGATCATCCCGCCGTCGACGCGATCGAGCGTCGCGACGTGCGCGGTGTCGTCGGCATCGAAGCGCTCGGCGACGACGGCGTCGGTCGGTAGGTGCACGGCGACGCCGCGTTCGCGCGCGCGCGCCATGATGCGAGTTGCCGGCGCGAGGTCGGGGTCGCGCAGCGAGCGTCCGACGTCGACGCCCGAAGCGGCCAGAAACGTGTTCGCCATCCCGCCGCCGACGACGAAGGCATCGACGATCGTCAGCAGGTTCTCGAACACGCCGACCTTGTCGACCACCTTCGCTCCGCCGATTGCGCAGACGAACGGATGCGCGGGGTCGCGGGTCAGCCGTCCCAGCGCTTCCAGCTCGGCGGCCATCAGGCAGCCGGCGTAGGCCGGCAGGTCGGCGGCGACGCCGACCGTGGAGGCGTGCGCGCGGTGCGCCGTTCCGAACGCGTCGTCCACGTAGAGATCGCCCGATTCTGCGAGCGCGCGCGCGAAAGCCGGATCGTTCGCTTCTTCTTCGGGGTGAAACCGCACGTTCTCGAACAGCACGAAGCCGCCGTTCGGCAGCGCCTTCGAAGCGGCGACGCAGGCCGGCCCGATGCAATCGTCGACGAAGCCGACGTCGCCTCCGAGCAGTTCGCTCAGACGCGCCGCGACCGGCCGCAGCGAGTAGGCGGGATTCGGTTTTCCGTCCGGGCGTCCCAAATGCGAGAGGATCACCGTCTTGGCGCCGTGCTCTGCCAGCCAGCGCAGCGTCGGGAGCGCCGCCGCGATGCGCGTGTCGTCGGAGATCGCGCCGCCGTTCATCGGAACGTTGAGGTCTTCGCGAACCAGGACGCGCTTGCCGCGTACATCGGCGTCGCGGACGGTCGCAAACTCCATCAGCGCGAGCCCTTCGACGCCGGTTCGCCGAACCCGGGAACGTCGAGCGTGACGAACGGGGTCGTGGTCGGCGGTCCGGGCGCGTAGCGCAGAACGGGCGTCCCGACGGCGGGGATGCCGACCAGCGTGCAGGCGACGGTTCCGAATCCGCGGTCGGTGGTGACGGTCATCGCGCGATGCGGATCGGCGCGGTCCTCGCGCTGCAGCAAACTCACCCAACCATCCCAGTCGGCGCGCTCGGGCTGGGGCAACGCCGCGGACCGGAAATCGGCCATCACGGCGGCGACGCGCGGCGCGTCCGCGACGTCGCATCCCTCGGGCGTCAGCATGTGGTAACCGGGGGTCAAGGTCGCGACCTGCATCTCCGTGCCGTCGTTGGTGATGCTGAAGGCGGCCTGGCGGTCAGCTACCAGCATCGTGAAGCCGCCGTACTCGGCGGCCGGGAGTACGCGCACCGTGTCCGCCGCCGCCCATGCATCCGCTTCGCGCAGCGCGCGCACGATCAGTTCACCACGGCTCGACTTTCCGGTCAGCGGTCCGAGCGTATCGAGACGATTGACGACCGTCGCGACGACGCCGGGCGCGCCCAGGCCGAGCCAGCTGCCGCCGCTGACGCGGTCGCGCCATGCGATGACGCCGGGCGCGTCGGGCCACCAGCGGCCAGGCGGGTCGAAGGCGCGGTCGAGCCGTTCGTCGCGATTGGAGGCCAGCAGGAGGGGCCAGGCCGCCTCGGGCCGGTGCAGGAGCAGTACGGTGCACATGCGCGCTCAGCGAATTTTCGCGCCGCGAGGGAACTCGATTATGCGGGACTCGGGATCTTGGCCCCGACGACGGCGGCGAGGTCGGCGAGCCGGCACGAGTAACCCCACTCGTTGTCGTACCAGGCAGCGATCTGAATCAGGTCGCCCATCGCGTTGGTCAACTTGCCGTCGATGATCGAGCTGTACTGATTGCGCTTGAAGTCGCTCGACACCAGTTCTTCTTCCGTGTACTGGACATACTTGGAGAGCGAACCTTCGGCGGCGCCGCGCAAGAGGGCGTTGAGCTCGTCGCGCGTGGTCGCCTTTTTCGTCTGTGCGACGAGATACACCATCGAGACGGTCGGCGTCGGGACGCGCAGCGAGATCCCGTCGAAGCTTCCCTTGACCTCGGGGATGGTCAGGTAGAGCGCCTTGGCGGCGCCGGTCGAGGTGGGAATGATGTTGGTGGCGGCGTTGCGCGCGCGGCGCCAATCCTTATGCGGCGCATCGAGAATGTTCTGATCGTTGGTGTACGAGTGGATCGTGTTCATGAAGCCGCGTTGCCAGCCCAGCCCATCGACGATCGGTTTGACCGCCGTGGCCAAACAATTGGTCGTGCACGACGCGTTCGAGATGATGTGATGCACCGCCGGATCGTAGTCAGCGTCGTTGACGCCCAGCACGATCGTGATGTCTTCGCCCTTGGCCGGCGCGGAGATGATCACTTTCTGCGCGCCGCCGCCGTCGATGTGCGCGCGCGCTTTGTCGGCGTCGGTGAAGATGCCGGTCGATTCGATCACCACATCGACGCCCAGGTCCCGCCAGGGCAGTTTGCCGGGATCGCGCTCGGCCAGCACGCGGACCGGCTTGCCGTCGATCACGAGCGCATCGCCGCGCGTCTCCACCTTGCCGGTGTACGTCCCGTAGTTCGAATCGTACTTGAAGAGGTGGGCGCACTCGGCGGCGCTGGTGAGATCGTTCACCGCAGCGATCTCGACCTCCGGATAGCGCTCCAGGAGCGCCTTGGTGAAGTTGCGGCCGATCCGCCCGAAGCCGTTGATACCAATGCGCATAGCAACGAGGCTGTTAGACGGAGGAAACTTCCGCCTCCTCTCGCGGCCGCCGCAATCGCTTGACGAGCCGCATCAGCGTCGCGATCCGGCCGTTGAGCGTCGCTTTCCCGACCGGGGGAGCGCAGCGCCGCCCCAATTCGGCCAGCGTCTCGTCGGGATGCGCCAAGCGAAGCTGCGCTGCCTCGCGCAGGGCCGGGGAGAGGTTCCGCAGGCCGTAGGCGTCGGCCAGGTAGGTAAACGCATCGCGCTGGGCTGCGGCGGCTCGCGCGGCGCGCACGACGTTCGCGGCTTCCGTGTTCACCAGCCGGTGGATGCGGTTCTTCGTTTCCTTGACGGCCCGCACGTCTTCGAGGTGCAGGATCGCCGACGACGCCCCGATCGCGCCCAAGACGGTGACGATCGCGTCGAGGTCCTTGAAGTAGACGACGGTGCGCCCTTTGCGGACCATCCGCCGCGGGCTGACACCTTCCGCCGCCAGAAGCGCCGCGATGCGCTCGGCGCCCGCGCCCGACGCGACGAACTCGAGATGGTAGCCCCGGTGCGGCGCGGCCAGCGAGCCGGCGCACAGGAACGCGGCCCGCAGTTCGGCGCGCCGTTCGTTCCGGCGCCGCGGCTTGGACGCGGTGTCGGGGGCCGCCGGGCCCAAGCCGATTTCGAAGGTCGTCGCCCGGTAAAGCCGCGCGTCGTGACCGCGCCGGACCGGCGTGCCGCCGTGCTGCTCGTCGAAGAGCACGCGGGCCAGACGCGCGACCGCGGGCCGGCGGGTGCGGAATACCCGCTCGCCCGCAATATCGACTGCGCCGTAGCGCGCCAGCCCCCGGCGCAGGGCCTCGCGCAGAGCCGGGGCGGCCGGCACGTCGCGCGCCAACGCATCCTTGACGTCGGCCGAAAGACGCGAACGCTCGGTCACGGTCGAGCGTTCAGCCAATCGACGGGGTCGTCTTTGCGATCCTCGACGATCTCGTAGAGATCGGCCGGCCGCAACGAGGGCAGGACGCGCTGGGGGACCTGCAGCACGCGCACCGTCAGAAACTTCGTCCGATAGTGGATGACCAGCACGTCGCCGGCTTTGACGTCGTAACCCGGCTTGAGCGCACGGCCGTCCTTCTTGATCCGGCCGGCCTCGATGCCGTCTTTCGCCTCGGCCCGCCGCTTCGCGAGACGCGAGACCTTCAGGAACTTGTCGAGACGCACGCGTCGGTCGTTCGCGGTGCCGGGCCGGGTACCGTCGCGCGGCGAAGCGCTCGCGCATGCCGTTCCGAACCACGATTGCCGGCAGCCTTCCGAAGCCGGCTTGGCTGGCCGAGCCCGAACGCATCTTCCCGAGCTGGCGCCTCGAGGGCGCGCACCTCGCCGAAGCGCAGCGCGACGCGACGCGGATCGCGGTCGGCGAGCAGCTGCGGGCCGGGATCGACACGGTCACCGACGGCGAGCAGGCGCGCAAGCACTTCGTTCACGGCTTCGCCGAGCGGCTCGGCGGCATCGACGCGACGAAGCGGCAGAAGCGCGGGATTCGCGACGACCGCTACGAGGCGGTGTGCCCGACCGTCACCGGCGAGGTGCGCCGCACGTCGCCGATCCACGTCGATGAGATGCGCTTCGCGCGCACGCTGACCGACGGGCCGCTCAAGATCACCATCCCCGGCCCGATGACGCTGGTCGACACCGTCTGCGATGAAGCCTACGGCAGCCGCGCGGAGTTGGCGCTCGCCTTCGCGCGTGCGATCCGCGAAGAGATCGCGGAGTTGATCGAGGTGGGCGTCGACGTCGTGCAGCTCGACGAGCCCGCCTTCAACGTCTACTTCGACGAGGTCGCGGCGTGGGGGATCGACGCGATCGACACCGCGCTCGGCAACGCGTCGTGCACGACGGCCGTGCACGTGTGCTACGGCTACGGCATCCCGGCCAACGTGCAGTGGAAAGGAAACCTCGGCGATCGCTGGGACCAATACGCGCACGTCTTGCCGCTGCTCGCCAAGAGCCGCGCCGACCAGATCTCGATCGAGCTCGCCGGCTCG
>PMOG01000205.1 GCA_003161555.1 Vulcanimicrobiota bacterium
ATGTCTTCCCAGCCGTACTCCGCAAACGACTCATCGAACCGGCCGCCGGCCGCGTCGAGCCGGGTGCGCCGGACCGACACGTTGGACGTCCAGAACCAGTTCGCGCTGTAGTTCTTCGGCGACCACATCGGTGAGGGCAGCCGGTCGAACGACTCGGCGTTGATCACCGCGCCGCGGACGACGACGTCACCGTGGCGTGCGTCCGAGCGCAGATGTTCGGCGGCGAAGACCGGGGTCGGCAAAACGTCGTCGTCGATGAACGCGATGCGCTGCCCCGTCGCGTGCACGATCCCGGCGTTTCGCGCGCGGGCCAGACCCGCGTTCGCCTGATCGATCACGGTGAAGCGGCAGGTCGCGAGCGTCCGGGCGCGTGCGATGACGGCCGGGGTGTCGTCGCGCGAACCGTCATTGACCAGCACGACCTCGTAGCGGTCGGGATCTAGGGTCTGATCGAAGCATGCCGCCAGCACGCGCTCCAGCAGCGGAGCGCGGTTGTACGTGCACAGCTGGATCGTCAGTTCCATCACGGACGCCTCGGGAGCATCCGGTCAGGGTTCGGCGGGCGCCCCGAGCAGTCCGTCGAGTGTCGCGACGATGCGCGTCGCATCGAGTTCGCGGACGCACGCGAAATCGGGGCACGTCTCCTTCCTGTGCCAAGGCGGGCAAGGATAGGCGGGCCGCACGATCGCGACCCGCCGGCCCTGCGGTGCCCAACGGTCCGGTTCGTCGGATTGCAGCGCAAAGATTCCCACCGTCGGGGCGCCGACGGCGGCCGCGACGTGCATCGGACCCGAGTCGACCGCGATGACCGCGCGCGCACGACCAGCCAGCGCGCCGAAGGCACCGATCGAGGTCGCGCCGGCGACCGCGATCACGCCGCGGCCGGCGCGCTCGGCGATCGCGTCGGCGATCGTCGCATCGCCGGCCGCACCGGTGACGAAGATCGGGATGCCGTCGCGCCGCGCGAGCTCGCGCGCCAACGACACGAACGGCTCGATCGGCCATCGCGTGTGCTGGACTGACTGCGCGCGCGTCGGGTGCAGCAGGTAGAAGGCGTCGCCGGAACCGTGCACGTGCAGCAGGGCGTCCGCATCGCGGATGTCGTCGTCGTTGGGAACGAATTCGGGGATCGGGTCGTCGAGATCGCACCCGATGGTGCGTGCGTAGTCGAGCAGAATCTGCGTCCACGGCGTCGTGCGGTCGCCGCGCTCGCTGCGGACCACGACCCGCCGCGTGAACAGTGCGGAATAGAGCCGGCTCGCCTGGCCGACCCGCACCGGGATGCGCGCCCAGAACGGGAGCAGCGCCGTCTGCAGTGTCGCCCACGTGACGATCGCCGCGTCGTACTGATGCGGGAGCCGCTCGCCCAGCACGAGCCGCTGCTCGAACATCGGCATGCGCGCCGCCAGCCCGGCGTGCGCCGGCAGCACGACCGCGTCGACGGCGGCAAAGCGGGCGCGCAGGGCGCGCCCGACGACGCCTGAGAGCAGCGTGTCGCCGATTCCGCCGCCCGCGGTGACCAGCAGGGCGCGGTCAGAAGGCATTCAGTTCCGCTTCGATGATCGCGCCGGCCGCACCGCCGCGCAGGGCCGATGCGCGAACCAGGCGCGACGGTGACGCCCACGGGCGCCAGCGGCGCGTCTGCGCCGCGAAGTCGCGGTCGGGAAAGACGTCGACGACCGGTACGCCGAGCATCCCCGCTACGTGCGCCGCACCGGTATCTGTGGTCACCACCGCCGCGCTTGCGTCGAGTGCGGCGATCCACTCCGGCAGGCCGGCAAAGCTCTCGACCGCGACCCCGAGTTCGGCGGCCGTCGCCTCACGCTCGTGCGGTGCCGCGACGACGCGCACGCCGCGCGGCTCGAGCGACGCCACGATCGCGCGCAGCGCGTCGCCGGCCACGCCGCTCGCGGCCCACTTTCCGCCGGCTTGCACGACGACGGGCGCATCGCGTCGCGACGGCGCCGCCGCACCGGTGAGGACGCCGCGCAGCACCGGGACGTCGTCGGGCGGGCGCGACGCGGCGACCAGACCGCTCCCCAAACGGTAGAGCACTTCGACTTCATGCTCCTCGCCGGCGCCCGGTCGCTGGAGCCGGGAAACTGCGCGCGTCAGCTGCCGGCGCACCCAGAGGTTCTTGAACGGCCGCGTCCAGCCGGTGGTGAACCCGACGCGCACCGGAATCGCGCGGGCCAGCGCGTACGCCTCCGGCTCTTCGCTCGCGATCAGCGCCGCATCGTAACGCTGCGCCGCAATCGTCTGGGCTGCGCGCGCGCTGCTGTCCGGCGTCGATCCGTGCGCGGGCCATGGGATGCGTTCGAGCACATGTTCCGCGACGATCGCGTGGGGGTTGAAGATCCCGGCGTTGCGGGTCGTTAGCGCGGCCCCGACCACGTGGCCGGCGGCACGCAGCGCCGCGATCAGCGGCGTGCAGACGGCGGCGTCGCCGACGCCGTCGAGACGCACCAGCAGCACCCGCATCGATTCAGTCGCCGCGGTTGAGCTGGCGCTCGAGCTCTTCGGTATACACGCTGTCGAGCAGCAGCCCGCGGGCGATGCTCGAGAGGACCGACGGAAGGCGCGTGCTGGTCGCGAGGCCCGCGTACAGCGGCTGCAGCAGCGGCGGCGCGAGCAGGCGCGCGCGCGCGAGGTTGAAACCGTACGCGCCGGTCGCGAGCTTGACCCGCGTCGTCGGGATCTTGCGCACGAATTGCGCCGCCATGCGCGCTTTCTCGATCGCCTTTCCGAGCGCGTCCTCGAGCGCCTCGGGCGTCGGCGGTTTGATGTGCCACAGATATGCATCCCACGCGAAACGCCGCCGCACGCCGCGCGCGCGCAAGCGGACGCCGAGTTCGGTGTCCTCCCACCCGTAGCGATCGAAGGTCTCGTCGAAACCGCCGGCCGCGGTGAAGATCGCACGGCTCACGGAGACGTTGCAGGTCACAAAAAACGCGCGCGAGGCGTTCGCGGCCGTCGGCGCGGGACGATCGGCGCTCGCCGGCACGTTGACGATCGGACCCGAAACCGCCAGCGGCACCTCCTCCGCGGCGTGTGCCCGTGCGTGCGCGGCGACGAACTGCGGCGGCACGATCACGTCGTCGTCGACGAACACGATCAGCTCCCCGGTCGCCAGCGCCACCCCCGCGTTGCGTGCCCTGCCGCGGTTCGGTTCGGCGACGAACACGTACGCGGCGCCGTGCTCGCGCGCGATCGCCGGCGTGCGGTCGCGCGAACCATTGTCGACCACGACGATATCGAAGGGCGGCGCGTCCGACTGCGCGCGCAGCGACGCCAGCGCCGCGTCGAGCAGTTCGGCCCGGTCCTTGGTCGCGATCACGACCGAGACGTTCACGCCGGAACTGCTTCGAGCAGTGCCGCCGCCATCCGCTCCGCGGCACCGGCTTGCGGCGCGTAGAGCGCGCGCAGCTCCTCGCCGGTCGACCGGCACCAGGGGGCATCGGCCCAGCGTTCGGCCGCGACGCGCGCCACCTCCGAAGGCAACAGGGTGCCGAAGATCTCCGGATCGATCTCGCGGCCGGCGTCGATGTTGGGCTGGGCGAAGTACCGGAACCGGCGCGTGACCGCCATGACCGCGCTGCGCTTGAGCGGCGCGCCGATCACCGGCAGTTTGCCGATGTACTGGAGCGGGCCGCCGATCACGACCAGTTCGGGGGCGTTGAGCGGCGTGCAGACCAGGGCCGGCACACCGAGCGCGGCGAGTTCGATCACCTTCGTCCCCGGGATCGTGACCGCCAGCCGCGCGCGGGCCGCCGCGCCCATCGCCGCGCGCACGAGCGGGAAGCGCCGGCCGCGGGCGACGACGGCTCCGTCGACGAGGTCGGCGCGCTCACCATACGCCAGCGGATTCGCGCCGCCGCGCTGCAGCGCGTCGCGCAGCGTCACGTCGTCGACGAACGGTGAACCCGCGAACGCGATCGGCACGCTCGGGAGCCGGCGGCGCAGGTTGAGCGCAGTTCGCACGAAGAGCGGGAAAATGTTCGCGATCTCGTGTTTGCGCGAACCCGGGAAGAACACGATCCCGTCGTCCGCCGCATCGCTGGGCGGATCGCCGTACGCACCCGCCGCCTCACCGAGCGCACCGTCGATCGCCAAGTTCCCCACGATGCGGATGCGCTCGGCGGGCGTACCCCAGCCCAGCAGCTGCCGCTCGTTGGCCGCGTCGACGGCGAACACGCGTGCAAAGGTTGCGGCGTAGCGCTTGCGCGAGAACTTGTACGACGACGCGACACCGCCCAAGCGCGCGTGCACGCGCGCCGCGTGGCCAACATCTCCACCCAGATACTGCACGCGATCGATCCGCGCCGGCAGTCCGGGAACGTCGCGGCCTAGCGCAAAACGCACGAACGCCGAAGGCGGGTAGGCGTGCAGTCCGGGGAAGAGCGCGCTGATGTACGTGCTCTCGCTGCCGGTGGCGTAGTCGTCGGGGACGCACAAGACGTGGATTTCCACCGCCGGATCGCGCGCGCGCAGCGCGGCGACCAGCGGCCGCACCCAGCCGGCGAACTCGCCCGGACCGTTCGCGGTGATCGCGATCTTCATCGCGCGTTCACCGGCGTCGCGATCACGAGCGGATCGCGGCGACGAGATCGGTCGTGCTGCGGCCCGGCTGGTGGGGCGCGAGAACGATGCGGCCGCCATGCTTCTCGACAACGAACCGCTCGGGAAGATCTTCGAGCCGGTACTGCGCGCTCTTGACGTGCACGTCGGGACGCAGCCGGTCGAGCGCGACCTCGGGCGTGCGTTCGGCGAAACCGGCGACGGCGTCGACGCTGCGCAGCGCGGCGACGACGCGCGCGCGGTCGTCGAAGGGCACGATCGGGCGGCCGGGTCCTTTGAGCGCGCGCACGACCTCGTCGCAATTGAGCAGCAGCAGCAGCGCGTCGCCTTGCGCGCGCGCCCACGCCAAGTAGGCGACGTGGCCCGCGTGCAGCAGATCGAAGACGCCGTTGGTCGAGACGACGCGCAAGCCCGCGCTGCGCTGGGCTTCGCGCCACGCCACCGCGTCGTCGAGCGAGAATACCGGCGCCGAAAACGGCTCAGCGCCCATCGGCATGTTCCATCAGCGCGACGATCTCGTCCGGCGTCGCCGTCGCGGTGCCGAGCTTTTCGACCACCGCGCCGGCGGCAAAGTTCGCCAGCTGCGTCGCGGTGGCGGCTGGGATCGCGGCTGCGAGCGCGAGCGTCAGGACGGCGACGACGGTATCGCCCGCACCCGAGACGTCGAACACGGTGCGCGCGACCGCCGGCACATCGAAGCGTTCGCCGTCCGGACCGAACAGCGTCATCCCGTGCTCGCCGCGCGTGATCAGGACGTAGCGGCAGTTCAGCATCGCGAGCAGCTCGCGTCCGGCGCGTGCCAGCGACGCATCGTCGACGATCGGCACGCCGCTGGCGCGGGCGGCCTCGCCGGCGTTGGGCGCGATGCAGGTCACGCCGCTGAAGATCGCCACGTTGGCCGGCTTCGGATCGGCGACCACGACCGGTGCGGCCAGCGCCGCCTCAACCACGTCGCGTCCCAAGAGGCCCTTGGCGTAGTCGCTGAGCACGACCCCATCGGCGTCGCGAACGGCGTCGCGCACGCAGGCGACGATGCGCGTGCGGTCGGCGGCGTCGAGCGGCCCGGTCGATTCCCAGTCGGCGCGCACGACTTGCTGGTTGTGCGCGACGATGCGCGTCTTGCGCGTCGTCGGACGATCGCGCACGGTAAAAACGCCGCGATCGTCGACCGACTCTTCGCGCAGCATGCGCCGCACATCGGCGGCAAAAGCATCCTCGCCAACCGTGCCGACGAATTCGACGTGCGCACCGAGTGCGACCAAATTGCTGGCCACGTTGCCCGCGCCGCCGAGTGTGAACGAGTGATCCGAAACCGCGACGACGGGGACGGGGGCTTCGGGCGAGATGCGCTCGACGTCACCGCGGAGGTACACGTCAAGCATTGCGTCGCCGATCACGGCTACCCGCGTCCCGGCGGCGGCCGTGAGCAGCGAATCCAGTCGCGCGCGCGTGATTGACGAAGGCATGCCCATTGCTAAGGTAGGGGAACCCTCCAGCCCGGTCAATTTTGGCCACACCGCTGTTCGAACGCCTGAACACCCAAGCCAAGCTCGGCGTCTTCGCGGTCCAGGAGCGGGCGCTCCTGGCCTGGAACGCCACCCGGTTCATGTTCGTCCGGCCCTTCTACGGGGCGGACGTGATGCAGCAGATGGATGCGATGGGCGTGGATTCGCTCTTCATCGTGATCCTGACCGGGTTCTTCACGGGGATGGTGCTGGCGCTCCAATCAAAGGCGAGCCTGGCATCGTTTGGCGAGACGGCGATGATCGGGCGGCTCGTCACGGCCTCCATGATCCGCGAGCTGGGCCCGGTGCTCGCGGGGCTCATGGTCGCCGGCCGGGTCGGCTCGGGGATCGCCGCGGAGATCGGGTCGATGCGCGTCACAGAGCAGATCGACGCGCTCAACACCCTGGGGACGGACCCGATCAAAAAACTGGTCACGCCCCGCCTCATCGCCGCGCTGGTGATGCTGCCGGTGCTCACGATCATCAACGATGCCGTGGGCATCATTGGGGGCAATCTCATCTCCACCCTGTACGTCCGCGTTCCGAGCGCGATCTACTGGCGCGGTGTGTGGGATCAGATCGCGTCCGACGGCTTCACGGGGCGGTATCTGCCCAACGATTTCATCCAGGGGCTCGCCAAGCCATTCGTGTTCGGGGGCATCATCGCGATCACCGCGTGCTACAACGGATTGAATACGACGGGCGGCACCGAAGGAGTCGGGCAGAGCACGACGCGCACGGTGGTGGCGGCCAGTGTGTCGA
>PMOG01000248.1 GCA_003161555.1 Vulcanimicrobiota bacterium
GGCAGCCAGGTGTGCAGCGGGATTTGCGCCGACTTGGCCGCGCAACCGATGAACAGGCCCAGACACACCAGGAAAAGTTCGTGCGGCGTGAAGGCGGCCGCAAAGCGCGTGAAGATGTCGCCGTAGCCGATCGATCCGACTTTGGCGACGATCACGAAGACGGCGAACATGATGCCGACGTCGCCGACGACGTTCATGACGAACGCCTTACGCGCCGCCGCCACGGCCGAGGGCCGCTCGAACCAGAATCCGATCAGGAAGTACGAGGCCAGGCCGACCAGGCCCCAACCGACGAGAAGCCCGATGACGTTGTCGCTGAGTACCAGCGTCAGCATCGCGAACACGAAGAAGTTCATGTACGCGAAGAAGCGTGCGTAGGCGCGGTCGCCGTCCATGTAGCCCATCGAGTAGACGTGGATCAAGAAACCGACACCGGTGATGATCAGCGTCCAGATCAGGGTGAGCCGATCGAGCTGCAGCCCGAACGTCCAGCCCGACAACCACGAAACGAGCGGCACGTGCACGCCGGCGCCGAGCGACGCGTCGCGCCACAACATGACGGTGGCGACGAACGGCACGCCGACCAGCGCCGAGCCGATCGGACCGGCCCACGAGCGCAGCCGCGGACCGAACGCCCACAGCAGCACGGCGCCGATGAGCGGGAACAGCCAGATCAACAGCAGTTGCACGGTCACCCTCGCAACGCCGAGACTTCGTCGACGTCGACGTGCTGCGAACGCCGGAACGTCACCGCGACGATCGCCAGCCCGATCGCGGCCTCGGCGGCTGCAACGGTGATGACGAGGAAGACGAAGATATGCCCGGTGTTCATCACCCAGCTGCGCGCGTACGCGACCAAAGCCAGGTTCGCCGCGTTGAACAGCAGCTCGATCGACATGAGCATGATGAGCGGGTTGCGCCGCGCGATGACGCCGACGACCCCGATCAGAAACAGTACGGCCGAGAGCGCGACGTAGTTATCGGGACCGACGGTCATCGAACCAGGGTGTCCTTGACGATCGGTTCGCGCGTACCCGCCCGGCGTTTGCGGCGCGGCGGCGTGCCGTCACCCGGCGCGACGTCGCCGGCGATCAACACGACGCCGATCACGGCAACCATGAGGATGAACGCCGTGACTTCGAAAGGCAGCAGGTTCGTGGTGAACAGCGCCGTCCCAAAGTTCGCGATGCTGCCGAACGCACCGGCGTCACCGGCAGCGCCGCCGGTGCTCGGCGCGAGCACCACCGCGGTGTGCGTGTGCAGCGCGGTGACCGTCAGTCCGGCTAGCGTGAGCACGGCCAGAATCACCGCCGGGATCGCGATCCGCGGCGCCTTGTCGGGACCGACCTCGAAGGGCCGCGTCCCGCTCGACAGCAGCGCGATCACGAACACGAACAGGATGAGGATCGCGCCGCTGTACACGACGATCTGGATCACCGCCAAGAACTCGGCCTGCAAGGTGAGATACATTGCGGCGAGCGCGATGAAGTTCAGCAGCAACCCGACGACCGAGTAGACCGGCTTCACCGCGGTCACGGTGAAGACGGCGCTCGCGATCAGCACCAGCGCGAGAATCCAGAACGCGATCACGACGACTGGTCCGCGATCGGCCCCGCTGCGAGCCCGCGTCGCTGCGTTTTGAGGATGTGACCGCGATTGGTGGCCTCGTAGCCTTGCGCGACGTCGACGGTATCCTTGACGCGCATCACGGCCCCCAGATCGGCCGGAATCCCGTTCGGACGCTCGTCGGGCGGCGTTCCGACGCCGGCCTCGGGCGGCACGAGCAGTCGGTCCTTGGCATAGACGAACGCGCCGCGCCGGTAGTCGGCCATCTCGAAGCGCGGCGTGAGCACGATCGCGTCGGTCGGGCACGCCTCTTCGCACAGGCCGCAGAAGATGCACCGCAGTTCGTCGATTTCATAGCTGGCCGCGTACCGTTCGCCGGGGGACCGCCGGTCCAGCGGCGTGTTTTCGGCGCCGATGACGGTGATGGCGTTCGCCGGGCAGGCGATCGCGCACAGTTCGCAGCCGATGCAGCGCTCTTTGCCGTCACCATAGCGGCGCAGTTCGTGCAGGCCGTGAAAGCGCGGCGCGTGCTGTTTCTTCACCGACGGGTATTCGATGGTCGGCTTCTTCTTGAAGATGTAGCTGAAGGTCGTCGAAAAGCCGCGGACCAGCGCGCCGACGTTGAAGAGGTTCTTACGCATGCGCGGGCCACAGGGCGACGACGACGGCCGTCAGGATGAGGTTCAAGGTCGCCACCGGCAGCAGCACCTTCCAGCCGAAGTCCATCAGCCGGTCGTAGCGGAACCGTGGCAGCGTCGAGCGCAGCCAGATATAGAAGAACAAGAACAGCCCCGCTTTGAGCAGGAACCAGATCAGCCCGACGAACCCGCCCGACGGTAGGCCGGGAATCGGCGAGTTCCAGCCGCCCAGGAACAGCAGCGTCGCCAGGCACGAGACGGTGATCATGTTCAGGTACTCGGCGATGAAAAACAAGCCGAAGCGCAGGCCGGAGTATTCGGTGTGGAAGCCGCCGACCAGTTCGGTTTCGGCTTCGACCAGGTCGAACGGCGCGCGGTTCGTCTCGGCCACCGCGGTGATCAGGTAGATGATGAAGCCTACGATCTGCGGCACGATGAACCACACGCGGTGCTGCGCATCGACGATGGTGCCCAGCGCGGTCGAACCGGCGAGGATTACCACGCCGATGACGGACATCGTCATCGAGAGCTCGTAGGAGATCATCTGCGCCGTCGCGCGCACCGAACCGAGCAGCGGAAACTTCGAGCCGGACGCCCACCCGGCCAGCGAGATGCCGTAGACGCCGATCGAGGTCAGCGCGAAGACGAACAGGATGCCGGCGTTGACGTTTCCGACCGACCACAGCGTCCCGTCGGAGCTGGCGGAGAACGGAATGATGGCAAACGCGCCCATCGCGCAGACCAGCGAGATGAATGGCGCCAGCCGGTAGATCAGCGGATCGGCGGTGTCGGGCGTCAGATCTTCCTTGAAGATCATCTTGACCGCGTCGGCGGCCGGCTGCAGCAACCCCCAAGGTCCGACCCGGTTCGGTCCGGGACGCAGCTGCATCCAACCCATGATCTTCCGTTCGAACAGCATCGAGTAGGCGAAGGTCGTGATGACCACCGCCAGCACGACGATCGCCTTGATCAGCACGATCAGCCAGATCGGCGCGCTCACGCCGTCACCAGCGCCTTTTCGAGCTTCACGACCGCGGCCGTTCCCAAGGTGTTCAGCGGTGCGGCCGCGATCCCGTCGACGAGCGCAACCGCGCCGGCCGGGACGCGCGGGTCGATCACGACCGCAAGACCGGGCAGCGATGCGTCCTCCGCGACGGCCGACACGACGTCACCGGGAACCAGGCCCAGTGCGCGCGCGGAGTCGGGGTGCAGCGTCGCGCGCGGCGCGGTGCGCAGTTGCGCGATGCGGTCGTCGTGCGCCAAGGTACCGCCGCCGGTGAAGATCGTCGTTTCACGGACCACGCGCAGGGCACCGGACGGAATCGTCGCGGCGGCACCGGGTGCGGCATCCGGGGCGAAGGCCGGCGGCGTTCGCACCAGCTCGCGAATCGCGTGTTCCATCGCCGCCACGCCGGGAAGCGCGATGCCCAGTGCTTCGGCGATCAGCACGATCGCGTCGCCGTCGGCGATCACTTCGTTCGGTGCCCGCACCGACGCCGTGACCGCCAGAATCTCGCCGGCCAGATTGGTCGTGGTGCCGGTCTTTTCGAACGCGCTGCAGACCGGCAGGATCAGGTCGGCGAGTTGGGCCGACTCGGTCATGAACAATTCGGTCACGACCACGAACGGCGTCGCGCGCAAGGCGGCCTCGGCCAACGCGCGGTTCGGGAAACGCAGCATCGGATTGGCGCCGAGCAGCGCGAGCACGTGGAGTTTGCCGTCGCGGGCCGCTTCGAGCATCGCGCGGGTGGTAAGCCCGCCGTTGACCGGCCGCAGCCCGAGCGCATCGGCGCCGCGGCCGTTGGGATCTTCGGGCAGGATGTAGCGGTCGACACGCGACGCGTTGGGCAGGTCGTGCATCGGCGCGGTCAGCGCCGGCCCGTCGGGAATCATCACGCCGTCCCAGATTTGCGCCACCCGGCCGAGCTCGCCGCCGAGCGCGGCACGCAGTTCGTCAGCCGTCGTGGCGCGCGTTTCCGGCACGAAGCTGTTCGCGGCGTGGTCGCCGACCGAGATCAATCGCGCACCGTGGCGCGCAACCGCCTTGCGGATACGCAGGTCGAGGACCGGGGCCAGCTGCGAGGGCGGACGGCCCAGGGTGATGATCGTGTTCGCCGATTCGAGATCGACGAACGAGGCGAACCCGTCGTGGTGCACGACCGTCTGCGCGCCGACCCGGTGATCGAGGTTCTCGATGCCGAGCGCGCGGTGCACGTGCGCGACTAGGTAGGCTTCTTCGTTGAGCAGCCGGCCGCCGCCGATGACGCCGGCCTTCGTGCCGGCCCTCTTCAGCGCCGCGGCCCAGGTCGCGATCGCGTCTGACCAATCGACCTGCACCCATTCGCCGTCGCGCTTGAGCAGCGGCTGGGTGATACGGCGCTCGTCGGCGACGAAACCGACGTTGTAGCGGCCGCGGTCGCAGAGCCACGAGTCGGAGACCGCATCGTCTTCCTGTACGCCCATCGTGCGCAGCAGCGTGTTGGCGCGCTCGTCGACGTGCATGCGGCAGCCGACGGCGCACTGCGTGCACGAGGTCGTCGTGCGGTGGTTGTCCCACGGACGCGAACGGAAACGGTAGGTCTTCGAGGTCAGCGCCCCGACCGGGCACAGTTCGGTGACGTTGCCGGTGAAGTCCGAGACGTAGGGTTTGCCGCTGGCGGTCGCGATGATCGTGTGCGCGCCGCGGTCGTCGGTGCGCAGCGACTGCTCGCGGGTGATCACGTCGTCGAAGCGCACGCAGCGCAGGCAGACGATGCAGCGTTCTTCGTCGAGCACGATCGTCGGCCCGAGGTCGACCGCCTTCGGTTTGGGCAGCTTCCCTTCGACCATCCGCGAGGCGCCCTGGCCGTAGGCCATCGCGTAGTCCTGAAGATCGCACTCGCCGCCCTTGTCGCAGATCGGACAGTCGAGCGGGTGGTTCAACAGGAAGAACTCGAGGATCGCCCGCCGGCCGTCGTCGACGCGCGGGTTCGTCGTGTGGACCTTCATGCCGTCGGCGACCGGCGTGTTGCAGGCGATCTGCAGTTTCGGCATGCCGTCGATCTCGACCAGACAGATGCGGCACAGCCCGGCCGGCCCAAGCTTCTCGTGATAGCAGTAGACGGGGACGTCGCGATGGATCGCCTTCGCGGCCTCCACCAGCAGTGTGCCTTTGGGCACCTGCACGTCGATGCCGTCGATGGTGACGGTCACCATATCGGTCTGCGGAACGGTAGCGGCCACTATGAAAACTTCCTGCGGCGGCGTTCCGCGAAATACAGCGCGATGAGCCAGCCTAGCTCCAAAAATACAAAGCGGCCGCCCAGCCTGTCGTTATGTGCGGTGCTTAAGAATGCAGCCCAAAGCGCAACGCCAGCGCAAAACATCGCGCCGGCGACGCAGACCCATACCGCAACCGTGGCCCGCCCACGCGCCGTCTGCAGCAGCCCGTAGTAGGCTCGGCCTACGTCCCCAAATGGCTCGCGTTTCACTTGCGGCGCACTCCAATACGGTTGAAATAGAGGCCCGCGATGATGCTCGCACTCGTGAGCATCGAAAGGTAGAAACGCATCTGCCCGTCGCCTCGGTTGTCGTAGATTCCGATCGCATTGAGCGCGAGGGAAATGAAGGCAATACCGATCAGCGCCCACGCGATCGCTTTGTACGTCATGACGCAACCGCCGTTGGGCGTGGGACGTAGGCGCGGAACTGGTCTTCGTAGCGGCTGATCACCGAGGCCAGGAACGGTTCGATCGAGTCGCCGAGCGCGCACAGGTTCAGTCCCGTCAGTTGGTGGGCGGCCGATTTGATGACGTCGACGTCGGAGTCGAGGCCGCCGCCGGCGAGCAGGCGTTCCAGCGTCCGCTGAATCCAGTGGCCGCCCTCGCGGCAGGGCGTGCNNCACTGGCCGCACGACTCGTGCGAGAAGAACCGGATGAGGGTGTAGGCGGCTTTGACGAAGTCGGTCGTGTCGTCGAAGACGACCATCGCGCCCGAGCCGAGCATCGACCCCGCTTTGGTGACGCTGTCGAAGTCGTACGGTACGTCCAGGTGCTCTTCGAACAAACACGCCGACGAACCGCCGCCCGGCTGCACGCCCCGGAACGAGCGCCCCGGCCGCAGACCGCCCGCGCAGTCCCAGATCAGCTGGCGAATCGTCGTGCCCATCGCTACTTCGTAGTTTCCCGGTTTGACGACGTGTCCGGAGATCGACACGACTTTATAGCCCGGCGAACGCGCGGGGCCGCACTTCGCGAACCACTCGGCGCCGTTGCGCATGATGTACGGAAGGTAGGCCAGCGTCTCGACGTTGTTGACGACCGTCGGCTCACCGTAGAGTCCCTTGACGGCCGGGAACGGCGGTTTGAGCCGCGGCTCGCCGCGGCGGCCTTCGAGCGAGTTCAAGAGACCGGTCTCTTCGCCGCAGATGTACGCGCCGGCGCCGCGATGGATGGTGAACGCGATGTTCTTGCGGCTGCCGAAGATGTTCTCGCCGACGAAACCCGCCGCGCGCGCCTGCTCGAGCACCTGGCCCAGCAGCTCGAGCGCGGCCGCGGTCACCGGGTCCTCCATGTCGATGCGCGTCATGTGCTTCACGCCCGTCCAGCCGTCGGCGGCCGCGCGGGGGACACTGGCGATCAGGCGGTCGTCGAGCTCGAATGCCGAGCCGGCCAGGCCGGTGCGGTTGATGGAGAGGTAGGTGGCGCGGTCGGCCAGGGCCCCGGAGCGGGCCGCCAGATCGGCCAGCGGTTGCGCCGTCGCCAGGATGCCGTCGACTATCTCGACGGCTACGGCGTCAAAAGCGAGCTGGTGTTCAGCGAGGACGGCGCGAAGGCCAATCTCTTCGCGACGATCGGCCGCCAGGACGAGGGCGGGATCATGCTGTCGGGCCACACCGACGTGGT
>PMOG01000144.1 GCA_003161555.1 Vulcanimicrobiota bacterium
ATGTCGCTGAGCATCACCAGCGCCTCTTCATCCGCTCCTTCGGGAATGGGATAGAGGCTGGTGTCAGCGTAGGGAGTGCGGACGAATTCAGCCTGTGTGCCGTCGATCGTGTTGCCGAGGATCCAGCCGCCGGTGGTGCAGTGCGAGTACATCTGCTTTCGGCAATAGTCGCATTTGCCGCACGCGCTCACGCAGGAAATGAGAACGCGATCTCCCGGCTTGAATGCCGTGACGGCCGGCCCGACCTTGTCGACGATGCCGACGCCCTCATGGCCCAGAATGCGACCGGGCTGGCAGGTCGGAACGTCACCCTGGAGGATGTGCAGGTCGGTGCCGCAAATCGCGGTCGAAGTCAGCCGGAGCAGCACGTCGGTCGGCGCGCGGAGCACCGGCTCGTCGATCGCCTCGATGCGAATCTCGCGCGGCTGGGTCAGTACGACAGCGTTCATCGATCTCGCTCGCGTCCGGCTAACGCTCCGGGAGTGACCGTTGCGGGTATTGTACCTAGACCGATTCCAGTTCGGCGGTCTCGTGCTCGTTCTGTGCGTCGAACGCCGCCCGCTTCGACTTTGCGGCGGCGTCGGCCAGCGACCCCGAGGCCGCTGCCGGCGGCACGGCCGACGACTTGGCCGCGGCCAGCGCTTCGATACCCTTCTTCACCGAGCCGAGCGCGCCGCTGAGGCGCACGTCGAGGTCGGTCAGCACGGAGGCCGCGTAGGCGTCGGCGCCTTCGCGGATGCGCAACCCCTTCTGTTCGGCTTCGCGCAGCACCAACTCGGCCGTCGCACGGGCGCGCTGCACGATCGCGTTGTCGTCGATCAGCGCGGACTGCACCTGCGAAGCCTCGACCACGATGGCCTGAGCCTTCTCCTGCGCCTCGCGGACGAGACGGTCGCCGTTCTTCGCGATCGAACGCGCGCGGCCGACCTCTTCGGGCAGCGACGCGCGCAGCTTCTCGATCAGCTCCAGCAGCTTTTCTTCGCTGACGATGCGGTATCCGAGCGGCAGGACGGTACCCGCCCTCACGGACGTCTCGAGCTTGTCGATCACGCGGTAAACGGACATCAGGCGGACCTCCTATCGTTCGTTGGGGCGGTGGGCGGGGCGTTTCGCGAGCATCACGGCGAGCACGGCGGGCGGAACGTATTCCGTCACGTCGGCACCGAGGTTGTAGACTTCTTTGACCAGCGACGAACTGACGAACGACCAGCGCGGATCGCTCGGCAGAAATACGGTGTCGACGCCGGAGAGGGAACGGTTCATCAGCGCGGTCGACATTTCGTTCTCGAAATCGGAGACGACGCGCAGCCCCTTGACGATGACCGTCGCCTCACGGTGCCGCACGAAGTCGGCCAAGAGACCGCGAAAGTGGTCGACCTCGACGTTGGCGAGATGCTCGACCGAGCGCCGGATCATCACCTCGCGCTCGTCGAGCGTGAAGAGCGACTCGCGTTTCTGCGGGTTGACGACGACCGCGACGGTGACGCGGTCGAAGATGACCGCGGCCCGCTCGATGACGTCGAGATGTCCGCGGGTGAGGGGATCGAAGGAGCCCGGATAGATCGCGGAATGACCCGCGCCGAGGCTGCCGTTCACGCTGCTCCGGCGACCGGACGCAGGAACGACAGCGCGACCTCACCATACCGCTCGGTGCGCTCGACCCGCATGCCGGGATCGTTGGGCGGCGCGCTGCGCGCCGCGTGCTCGTACACGACGGTGGTGGCCGCATCGATGGCGTGCGCTTCGCGCAGCGCCGCGAACAGCGCGACCGGATACGCGTGTGCGTACGGCGGGTCGGCAAACACCAGATCGAAGCGGCCGGCAACCCGGGCGGGCGCGTGCTCCGCGCCGGCGCAGATCACGGCGACCTGCTCCTCGACGCCCAGCGTTCGCGCGACGGCGCGCAGCGCGTCCGCCGTCGGACGGTGCCGTTCGACGAACGTCACTTCCGCGGCACCGCGCGAAAGCGCCTCAAACCCCAAAGCCCCGCTGCCCGCGAACAGATCCAGAACGCGCGCACTCCCGACGCGGGGACCGAGGATCGAAAACAGCGCCTCCTTGACTCGGGAGGGCGTCGGTCGCACCGCGCGGCCCGGAGGCGTCGGCACCCGCCGGCTGCGGAGCGTTCCCCCGGTAATCGTGAGCGTCCCCATATGACTTATGGGGCGAGCGTGTTCTCGATGCACGCCTCCAGCTCCCGCAGGTCGTGGATGACGAGCGCCGGCGGCGGCTGATCGGACGGATACGCTTGGCCTTCAGCATCGAGCCAAACCGCTTGCAGACCAGCCGCGAGCGCGCCGCCAACATCGGCGCGCGCGTTGTCACCAACATACCAGGTTTCGTGACGCGGCACGCCGAGCGCCGCAAGGAGCGCGTCGAACGCGGCGACTGCAGGCTTCGCAACCCCGAGCTGGTCGCTGACGAGAATCGTTTCGATGGTACCCCGACCCAGCGCGCGCGCGATTTTCATCTGCTGCAGCGGTGACCAGCCATTGGTAAGGATGGCGACGGGAATCGCGCGCCGCTCCAGCGCCGCGATCACGTCGCGTGCGCCGGGAACGGGACGCACCAGCGAGTCGACGAGCGCGAAACACCGCGCGCGCCACGCGTCCGGATCGACGGCCGGCAGACCCAGCCCAGCGGCGAAGCGCGCCAGCATGTCGTCGAGGCTGACGTCGCCGCCGCGAAACGCGGTCAGCAGCCGCTCCAACTCGGCGCGGCGCTTGCGGTCCTCGGGCGGTATCGGGCGGCCGAGATCTTCGGCGAGCAGGTACAGGGCCCGGCATTCGAGCCCGTTGTCGACCCCGAGCGTGTGATCGAAGTCGAAGCCGACGGCGGCGAAGGAGCGCCGCATCAGGCATTCACGAGCAGCGCCCGCGCCGACGCATTTTCGTCGAGCAATTTGAGCAGCGGTGCGTGTTCGGGCTCCCGCAGCTCCGGATCGGCAGCCACGATGGCGTCGGCCGCGATCTTGGCCTGCGCGTAGAGGCGAAAGTCATCGACGATGTCGCCGATGAGCGTCATGTCACCGGCCTGCTGCGTTCCGGCCAGCTCGCCGGCTTTCCGCAGGCGCAGATCCGCTTCGGCGATCGCGAAACCGTCGTTCGTCCGCGCCAGCACCTCCAGCCGTTCGATCTCGCCGGCCTCGTCGGGGGCGATCACGATGCAGAACGACTCGGCAACGCCGCGCCCGACGCGGCCGCGAAGCTG
>PMOG01000089.1 GCA_003161555.1 Vulcanimicrobiota bacterium
ATCGCGATGACCAGCGCCTTGAGCGCGTTGAGCAGGTACTCGTGCGAGAGCGACGGCCCGACGGTCGAAATCGCACTGTCGGTCCCGAGTTTCGGGAGCGGCGGCTTCGTGCCGGGCGCCTCGTACACGGGGCCGACCTTGGCGATCGCTGCATACAGCGGTGCGCTGTCGTTGCCGAAATCCTTCTGCGTCTCGATCGTCCAGCGTTCGCCGGCCGGCTCTCCGGCGTGCGGAGCGATGCTGTTGATCTTGGCATCGGTGATGCCGGCCTCAGGCAGGGGGGCCGCGAGAGCGCTCTGCGTTACCGGGTGCGCGAACCGGATCGTGATGTCGGTGCCGCCGGTGAACGAGAGACCGAGCCGCAGCGGTGCGCCGGTCGTCACGTAGTTGTAGATCATCATCGCGATCCCAAGACCGATGATCGCGTACGAGATCGCCGACACGGTGCGGAACCAGCCGACGATGTTCCAATTCAAACGGCGGAAGAACATTTAGGTACTCGCCCGCGCCGGGACGACCGGAGGTGCCAGCGGGGCCGCGCCCCAGGCTGCCTTATCGGTGACGAGATCGTTCTCGACTACGGTATCGACCAGGAAACGCGTGACGACGACCGCCGTGAACAGCGAGAGCGCCGTCCCCCAGAAGAGCGTGTAGGCGAATCCCTGGACCGTGCCGGTTCCGAACAGATAGAGCACGCCGGCGCCGACGATCGTGGTGAAGTGGGAGTCGAACACCGAACTGAACGCGCGTTGAAACCCGATGCGCACCGCGGCGCGCAACGATTTGCCGGCCCACAGTTCCTCTTTGAGGCGTTCGAAGATCAGCACGTTGGCATCGACGGCCATACCGATCGAGAGCACGAAGCCCGCGATCCCCGGCAGCGTCAGCACGGCGTGCGCGACCGCCAGCAGCGCCAGCAGCATGAGTACGTAGACGAACAGCGCGAGGTCGGCCAGCGCGCCCGGCAGGCGGTACACGATGCCCATGAACAGCAGGACGAGTGCCAGTCCCACCATCGACGCGTAGAGCGACTTCGTCAGGTCGTCCCGGCCGAGGGTCGCGCCGACATCGTCCTTCGAGAGGATCACGGTAGGCACGGGCAGGGCGCCCGCGTTCAGTTCGTTGGCGAGCTCCGAAACCTGGTCCTCAGTGAACGAGCCGTGGATCATGCCGTCGGTCGAGATGATCCCTTCGATCGTCGCGTCGCTGATAAACTGTTTGTCGAGGAAGATTCCGAGCAGCTGGCCCATGTGGTCGCGGGTGAGGGTAGCGAACTTGGTCGGATTCTTCGTCGTAAAGTCGACCTGCGGCTCGCTGCCCTGACCGAAGCCGGGGTGGGCGCTCTTGAGTTCGGCGCCGGTATAGATGACGGCACCCGAATCGATATAGGCCTGACTGGGCTGGCCCGGCTTGAGCCCCACCGTCCCGGCGTACTTCTTGTCGCTGCGCGCGCGCTGGCTCACTTGCGGCGGCACGATCTTGAATTCGAGTACCGCGACTTTCTTCAGCAGGCTCTCGAGTTCGTCGGAGTTCTTCAGCGCCGGCACCTCGACCAGGAGACGATCGCTGCCGACTTTGGTGATAACCGGTTCGGAAACGCCAAGCGAGTTGACGCGTTTTTCGACCACGAGTTCGACCTGATTTTGAATATCAGGCGTGATCGTCTTGACGTCAGGCGTCGTCTGGAGCTTGAGCAGCACGCGCGCGCCGCCCTGAAGGTCGAGGCCCAAGTGGATCTTCTGCTGGATAGGCCAAATCGCCCAAATACAGAGTCCGACCAGAGCCACAAGGAGGACCGCTTCGAGCGGCCGCTTGAGCTTATTCCACATACCGGTTCCGGGGAAGGGGAGAACCCTCGGATGGTAGCATGGGGGGCGAACAGCGTCAAACGACGTTGCGGTCGTCCGGACCACAGGTCGAAGAGGCCCGGACCGCGGAGGGCGCCTCTATGATTGACTCCAAGGGAGTTGATGCAGGACTCCTTCAGACACGCTACCGTCTCACGAAGCAGCGCGCCGCGATCTTGCGTGCGCTCGAAGACGGTGCCCACCTGACCGCGGAGACGATTCACGAACGCGTGCGCGCCGCGCTGCCCGCGGTGAGCCTCGGTACGATCTACCGCACGCTCGATATCCTGCGCGCGATCGGTCTGGTCCAGGTCTTCGCGCACGGAGGCGCCGCGCGGTACGAGGCGGCACTCGACAAGCACCACCATCTGGTGTGTGCGAGCTGCAGCGAGATCGTCAACATCCCGGCACCGCAGATCGCCGCGCTTGCACTGTCGATCGCGCAGGATCATCGCTATTCCGGGGTCGACGCGGCGCTGGTCGTAACGGGCCGTTGCGCGCGCTGCGCCGGGCTCGCACGCAACGGCGCGTCGACCACCGGAGGCTAGGGCTGCACCCCTAACGCGCGACGAGTTCGCCGGCCGTCGCCGCTCAGCGTGAGGCTGCGGTAAGCACTGCGGGCGGCCGGTCGATGACCGCGGCCGGCGCGAGGCTGAGTTCGGGCGGCAGTTCGCCGTACGCGTACACCGCGAGCCCCGGCACCGTGCGGTCGAGAAACTCCGCCAACAGCGGCCGCAGCGGCGCCGTCACGACCAGCGCGTGCGGTGCGTACGCGCCGTCGGCCACGAAACGTGCCACCGTTTCGCGGACGTGCAGCGCGGTGAGCGGATCGGGAGCGAGGCCGCCCTCGGCGGCCCACATTGCGGTCAGTTCCGCTTCGAGTTCCGGCGTCACGATCAGCGGACGCAGCCGCTGCACGCCGTCGCGGCGCAGTTGCTGCGGGACCAGCACCCGGCGCGCCGCCTCGGCCAGTTCGCGCGGGTCACGGCTGAGCGACGCCGCATCGAGCAGCGCTTCGAACACCGCAACCGGGTCGCGCGGCCAGACCCGCTCGCGCAGCAGGTAGAGCAGGGCACGATGCCCCAGCGCCGCCGGCAGCGCATCGCTGCCGACGTCCTTCACCAGCGACGGTACGACGATGCGCAGGTGCTCGACCAGCGCCGCGAATTCCTGACGCCCGAAGAGTTCGGCGGCGTGCGCGCGCACCGACTCGGCGAGGTGCGAGCCGACAATCGAGATCGCATCGAAGGTCAGCGTGCCGGCCTGCTGCGCGAGTTCGCGCTGCTCGTACACGATCCAGCGCGCGGCCAGACCGTAGACCGGTTCGGTCGTCGGCTCACCCTCGACCCGCCGCAACTGCTCGGGCGCGCCGACCGCGATCAGCCGGTCGAGCCGCACGACCCCTTCGGCGACGGTACGGTCGCGCACGCGGATCGCGTAGGTGCGCGGATCGCGCAGCGGATCGTCCCGCAAGCGCACACCCGGGATGACGACGCCGGTCTCGGCGGCGAGCGAGCGGCGCACGTCGCCGATGCGGTCGAGCAGCGCGTCGCAGTTGGGTTGCGCCAGCAGCGGGTACAGGTCAGCGCCGATTTCGATCGCGAGCGCGTCGACGCCGACCAGCGCGAAGGCCGTCTCCGGCCGGCGCACCGCCTCGCGGCGCCGGCGCTGCTGCGCGGCCTCCCGTGCCGCAGCGGTGCGAGCCTGGCGGCTCCCCGCGAGTGCCGCGGCGCCGAATGCCGCGCCGCCCAGCGCGACGAACAGCAGACCCGGAAAAGCCGGGATGCAGGCCAGCGCGAGCACCAGCACGCCCGCGACCCGCAGGACGTCCGGCCGCGCGAAGAGCTGCGCCGCAAGGTCGGCGCCCAAGGCGCCGTCGCCGGCGACTCGCGTCACCATCAGCCCCATCGCGGTCGAGATCAGAAAGGCGGGGAGAGTCGTCAAGAGCGCGTTTCCGATCGAGAGGATCGCGAAGGTCTGCACCGCTTCGAGCGGCGGCAGTGCGTGATACACGGTTCCGACGACGACTCCACCAGCGAGGTTCAGCGCGACGATGATCAGTGCCGCGACCGCATCGCCTTTGACGAACTTCCCCGCACCGTCCATGGCGGCGTAGAAGTCGGCTTCGCGCTGGACGCGGACCCGTTTGAAGCGCGCTCCTTCGGTGTCGAGCAGCCCCGCGTGCACGTCGGCGTCGATCGCCATCTGCTTCCCCGGCATCGCGTCCAAAGTGAAGCGCGCGCAGACCTCGGCGACGCGTTGTGCTCCACTCGCAATCACCACGAATTGTATGGTGATGAGGATCGCAAACACGATCAGGCCGACGACGATGTTCCCGCCTACGACGAACGCGCCGAAGGCGGGGATCAACGCACCCACCCCGCCGGGCTCGTGTCCGCGCGTGAGGATCAGCCGCGTCGCGCTCACCTCGAGCGAGAGGCGGAACAGCGTGGAGAGGAGCAGCGACGGCGCGAAGGCCGAGAACTGCAGCGGCTCTTCGACGCGCAGGCTCAACAGCAGCACCAGCGCCGAGCCGAACACGTTGAGCGCCAGCAGCGCATCGAGCAGCGGGGGCGGCAACGGCACGATCAGGATCGCGACGATGCACAGCACCGCGATCGAAAACACGGTTGCGAAGTCGACCCTCACGAAAGCAGCCCTGCCTGGGCGAGGTCGGCCACGATCTGCGCGACCGCGACGTACGTCTCGGGCGCAATCGCACGGCTGCCGGCGCTGGTCGCATAGAGCAACCGCGCGAGGGGCGCGTCTTCGATCACCGGAATGCCCGCCTCGCGGGCCAGTGCGCGAACCCGAAGCGCACCGGCCTCGGCCGCGCGCACGACGATCTCGGGGACCGGAACCTGCGGCGGCGCGTAGCGCAGCGCCACCGCGACGTGGGTGGGGTTGACGACGACGAACGACGCCTCGCGCGTGCGCGCTATCGCACCCCGCACGAGATCACGATGCAGCGTCTTGCGGCGCGCACGCGTCTGCGGGTCACCGTCGTTTTCGCGCGCGTCACGCTTGAGCTCGTTGAACGACATCTTCAGCCCGTGCAGCCAACGCCGCCGCGCTAGCGCATAATCCCCGGCCGCGAACGCGAGCCCGACGACGACCGCGGCGCCGCACGCGCGCAGCGCCGCCGCGCCCGCCACATGGGCGGCCGTACCGGGTGAGCCGAGCGTCGCGCCGGCCGCGAGCACGTCGCGCCCGATCGGGACCATCGACAGCAGCGCCGCAGCAAATGCGGTCGCCGCGCGGAGCCCGCCTAGCGCAGCTTCTCCGCCGAGCATTCGCTTCAGTCCGGCGACCGGATTGAGCCGGCTCGGATCGAGGTGCAGCGCCGTCACGTGCAGGCCGCCGCCTTGGGCGAGCGCGAGTGCCGAGCCGGTGGCAGCGGCGGCCGCGGCCGGCACGAGCGCTGCGCACGCCGCGACGCCGAGAGCCGCCGTCGGGATACCGATTCGCGGATGGGCGGCAGCATCGCGCAGCGCTGCGGCCAGGGTCTGCGCGACGAACGGAACGCTCGCGCACGCGGCCAGTGTTGCGCTCCCGAACGCCGCGACGCTGGCCAGCTCGGCCGAACGCGCGACGTTGCCTTCCGACTGCGCGCGGCGGCGGCGCGAGGGAGTCGCCGCGAACGGCTTGTCGCCGTCGCTCACCGCGCCGTCTCCCACGGGACAACCAGCCACGGCCGCGCGCCGAGCGGAATCAACAGCGGCAGCGTCATCACCGTGAGGGCCAACGCCCCGGCGAAGACCGCCGGAAAAGCGAGGCTGAAGCCGCCGAAGCGCGGCACAATGCGCGTGACGGCGGCCAACGCCAGGTGCAGGGTTGCCGCGACCGTGATCGCCGGCGCGGCGACGAGCAAGGCCGCCTGCAGCAGCGTCGCCGGAAGGGCCAGGGCGTAGTGTATCCACGCATCGCCCGACGGCCACGTCGCAGGCGGTAGGCGCACGAACGACTCATCGAACGCTTTGACAACGGGCACCCAGCCGTCGAGCAGGACGAAAGCCGCCAGAAACGTCGCCGACCAGAGCCGCCCGAAACCTTGCGCACTGGTGACGTTCGCACCGGGAACGCTGCCGCGCACGCCGAGGTAATCATCGATCGTGCGCCCCGCGAAGTACGCACCGTCGTACAGCAGCGCCGCGCCGAATCCGACCGCGGCCCCAATCGCCGCCTCAGCGGCCACGGCCAGCGCGAAACGGGCGCCATCGAGCCGCACGGCCGGAAGATGGGGCGCGACCGCGCACGCCAGCGCGAGCGCCAGTCCGGCGCGCACGATCGGCGGAACCGCCGGATGCGAAAACCCCGGCGCGCGGGCCGCGAGCCCGGCTGCCCGTGCGAACACCAACAGCCAGGTCTGCGTCAACCGCGCACCAATTGCGGTATGCGCGCGACGACCTCGTATAGCAGCTGCGCGCACAAACCCAAACCGAAGCGCCCGAAGAGCACGATCAGCGCACCGACCGTCAGCAGCTTGGGGAGCAGCGTCAACGTCTGTTCCTGGACTTGCGTCGCCGCCTGCACGACGGCGACCGTCGCCCCCACGGCCGTCGCCGTGAGCAGCACCGGCAGCGTCAGCAGCGCCGTCAACACCAGCGCATCCCGCAAAAGGTCGTCGAAGCCGTGCACCGCCCCCACCCTACGCGAAGGGCGTTACGGAGGTGTTACGAGTATGTTGCTCTAGCAGCCCCGGATAGTGCTATGCTTGGCGCACCCAAGAGGCAAAGAATTGAGGTCCGCGTGCCCGTTGATGTAGCGCGATCGAAGCGAGCTCGCGCTGTCACACTCTTCCTTGCTATCTGGATGTTAAGCACGGTAGTACAGGCTGAAGCGCAAGAATGGAACTGGCGACGACTCGATCCCGGGCGGCCGGCGCTTTTGGCAGAGCGTTTTGTCTGCGACTCGTCCGCAACGCTTCACGAGTTGCTAATGGGTCAGAGAAAAGCGCGGACTCATTGCTCCACGTGGCCGCGTCGCGCGGTTACAATCCTATCGTGGTCGATCAACTCGGCTGCACCGCACCTTTCCTTCACGGATGTTCGTATAGCTCGTCATGACGGCCGCGTGGGCGTGGTCCCGATCGGCAGCCTCATCCCGGTCGTGCCAAGGGGCTCAACCGTCCTGTTGCGACGGCAATGCGCGATGCTTCATTCGAGAGCGACGGCCGCAGTCGTCGTAGGACAGGCCGGAGCACAGTTGACTGTTCAGACGGACCAGCAAGTTCGCAAGGTGGTAAGCATTTACGACGTTATGAGTTTGTCAGGGCGATGCGTCTTTAGCTTCATCGAGCCAGGAGCCGGCGAAGACTCCAACTGCCCTGTGTGCTATCGGAATACGTGAGTCGCGGCATTCGCCTCACCAAGCGCGGCGGGCCGCGAGGAGCGCCGACATGACGGCGCGGGTGGCCGGCGAGCGGTTGAGCGTGTAGAAGTGGATCCCCGGCGCGCCGCGTGCGAGCAAGTCGGCGACTTGCAGCGTCGCGTAGGCGACGCCGAGGTCGATCACGGCCTGCGGATCGTCGCGCCGTGCTTCGAGCTCCTCGCGTAAGCTGGCTGGAATTGTGGCGCCACAGCCGCGCGTAAACCGGTCGATCTGTTCGTAGTTCGTGATCGGCATGATGCCGGCCAGGATCGGCACCGTGATTCCCCACTGGCGCGCTTTCTCGATGAACTCGACGTAGCGGGCGTTGTCGAAGAACAGCTGCGTTACCAGGAATTCCGCCCCGGCGCTCACCTTGCGCGAGAGCGCCGCGAGATCGGCATCGAGGCTGACGGCTTCCGGATGCTTCTCGGGGTAGGCTGCTCCGCCGACGCAGAAGCCGAACTCGGCTTTGATCAGCGCAACGAGGTCGTTGGCGTGTTCGAGGCCGCCGGCGTGCGGTTCGAAGGTCTCGCTGCCGCGCGGCGGGTCGCCGCGCAGGGCCAGCACGTTCTCGATGCCCGCGCGGCGCAGGTCGGTCAGAGTCGTGCGGAGTTCGGCAACGGTTGCGCCGGCGCAGGTGAGATGCGCCATCACGTCGAGGCCGGCTTCGGTGCGCAGGCGTTTGGCCAGTTCGACGGTGCGGACGCGCGTCGAGCCGCCTGCCCCGTAGGTGATCGAGACGAACCCGGGGTCGAGCGGTCGCAGGGCCTCGATCGTCTTGAACAAGGTCCGCTCGGCGGCGTCGTCCTTGGGCGGAAAGAACTCGAACGAAAAGAACGGCCGCGAAACCCGCACCTTCTCCGCTATGCGCACGCCCTGTGCGTTCCCTAGGCCTCGCCGGTCTACCGCCTCGCCTGTGTCCAAATGAACGCTCAGCGGAAGCTTTGGACGAGGCCGGTGCAGACGAGCGTCCAGCCGTCGACCAGGACGAACAACAGGAGCTTGCAGGGCAGCGAGATCACGGGCGGACTGAGCATCACCATGCCGAGACCCATCAGAATAGCCGAGACCGCGAGATCGATCGCAACGAACGGGAGATAGAGCGCGACGCCGATCGCGAACGCCGAACGTAGCTCGCCGACGACGAAGGCCGGAATGAGGACGGTGATCGGAACGCGAGCCGGCGGTTCGCCGGCCGGACGATGCGCGACCCGGGCGAACACCCCGATGTCGTGCAGTTTCGTTTGGCGCAGCATGAATGCGCGCAGCGGCTCACCGGCGCGAGCGAGAAACGCCGACTGCGACACGTGGCCTGCGGCATAGGGGCGGATCGCATCGCGCTCGATCGTCTCGAAGGTGGGCGTCATGATTACGCAGGTCAACACGAGTGCGAGACCGGTCAGGACCGTATTCGGCGGCAGCATCGATGCGCCCAGCGCGGAACGGACGAGCGAGAGCACGACCACGATGCGCACGAACGACGT
>PMOG01000239.1 GCA_003161555.1 Vulcanimicrobiota bacterium
GTCGTCGATGCGCTGCTTCTGCGCGACCGTGAGCAGCGCAACGCTGCGTTCGGCATCCCAGCGATACGACACGTCGATCTCGGGATGTCCGCCGCGCTCGACCCACTGCGCGAAGAAGGCCCGCGTGTTGCGGCCGGTCTCGGTTTCGATCGCCCGAATGAGGTCGATCGTCTCGACCGTTCGGCGCGCGTTCTCGGTGACGTACCGCGCCAGCGAACGCTGCATGCGCTTCCAACCCAGCTCACCGCGCAGCATGTGCAGGACCGCCGCGCCCTTCTCGTAGAGGTGGCGGTCGAACAGTTCGATCGGATCGCGGAAGACGTTGCAGACGATCGGCCGCCGGTAACGTTCGGCGTCTTCTTCGAGATAGCGCTGAACCAGCTGATAGATCTCGTAGACGTATTCGTCCCAACCCTTGTCGGCCTCGAACCAGACCGCTTCGAAATACGTCGCGAACCCCTCGTTGAGCCAGGCCTGCGCCCAGTCGCGACAGGTGACCAGGTCGCCGAACCATTGGTGCGCGAGCTCGTGCGACACCAGAAAGTCGGCGGAGAAATCAAGGTGCGCGCGCTCGTCGTGAAGGACGCGGTCGGTCTGGGTGGTGGCCGACGTGTTTTCCATCCCGCCGAAGATAAATTCGGAGACGGCGATCTGCGAATACCGTTCGTAGGGGTACGGCACGCCGATCACGCGCTCGAAGACGTCGATCATGCGCGGCGTGTTGCCGAAGGCACGCTCGCCGTCGGCTTCACGGCCCGGCAGAGTGTAGTACCAAACCGGCACCCGCGCATGCAGCTGCTCGATCTCGCTGAACGGCCCCGTGACCATCGTCACCAAGTAGGTCGAATGCGGGACGCGCTGTTCGTAGTGGAAGGTCGTGTGCGCCTCGTGTTCGATCCGTTCGATCAGCGCGCCGTTGCCGAGCGCGAAGTTTCCGGTCGGCACGGTAATGCGCGACGACGTCGTCTGCTTCGCGTTGGGATAGTCGAAACACGGAAACCAGCTGCGCGCGTCGGAATCCTGCGACTGCGTCCACACGTGGCGCGGCTCGCGTTCGACGAAGTACAATCCGCGCCGCGGTGACTCCACTGCGTAGTCGATCGCGAAGACGAACGTCTGCCCGGCGCGCAGCGGCGGCGCGACCGTCACTTCGAGCTGCGTGCTCGTCGAGCGAAAGGGCAGCGGCTCGCCGTCCTCGAGCCGCCGCACGGCAGCGATCCGCAGGTCGACCGCATCGAGCACCAGCAGCCCGACACCGTCCTCGATCGCCTGCACGGTCGTCGTAGCGCAGCCGTCGAGCCGGCGCAGCTCGATGTCGGGGCGCAGGTCGAGCGTGATATGCCGGACTTCGACCGAGCGGTCGGGGCCGAAGTTTGCGCGCGCATCCGGCAGCGCGAAGCGACGACGCTCGCTCACCAGCCGGTTCCGCCGCGTACGTGGAAGAGAAAATCGATCACGAGTTCGCGGTTCGCGTCACGCCGCCGGACTCCCAGCGCAGAATCCGCAGGGCGTTGGGCCGCGGGTCGTCACACCAGGTGAGGAAGTAGCGGCGCGCGGGGACCGTGTGACCCGTCGGGTCCGTATACGAGTACTCGAGCCCGGGACCCGGTTCAACGCGTCCGCACGCCAGGTGCAGCCGCCGGTTGAAGTCGGGCCGCCCGGGGTCCGTGCGCGTGTGCCCGGGAATCGGCAGCAGCGACTCCTTGTCGACGAAGAGGATCCGGCGGGGATGCATGTCCGGATCGTACCAGCGCTTGGCTTCTTGTCCTTGTGCGTTGTAACCGATGAAGATCGGCGGAATCCCCGCTTCGTAATCGAGCGAGGACGAGAAGCCGTACCCATCCGTCACGACGACGGCACCGTTGGCGTCGGCCATCCGCCGTACGTCCTGCGCCAGCGGCCAATAGGTGAAGATCTCAAAGGGGCCGGTGTTGCGAAGGGTCGATCCGGTGGCCCGAAACTGTTCGTAGAGCGGACCCGGAAACGCGGCCGCCAGGAACAGAAACGGAATCAGCACGGCGGCCGGGACCGCCGCGGCGGTGGCCCAGAGCACGCGCGCGCGATGCGAGAGGGTCGTAAACGCGACCCCCATCCCGACGCAGAGCGAGATGTAGGGTCCGAAGATCCAGTGGAACTCGATCCGCTCGTGAAAGTTCAAGACGATCAATAAGGCCGACAGCGGGATCGCCGTCCAGGCGACGAGCGCGTTGCGCGGCCGCACCAGCACCAGCAGTGCCGCCAACCAAAGGCCCGGCGAATAGGGGCCGGCGCTGACGAACAGATAGAACAGCGGCCGGAGCAGCGACGGCTCAGCAACGTGGCGCTGCTCGAAGGCAAAGGTGAACGTAACCCAGTGATTGTGCGCGTTCCACACGACGAACGGCGCGTACAGCACCACCGCGACCAGGAACGTGACGACCAGACCGTCGCGCCAGAGCCGCCGGCGTGACGGCGCCAGCGACCACGCGACGATGCCGGCCAAGAGCGCGAAGGCGAACATCTTCGAGAGCAGCGCCGCGGCCACTGCGATCCCGAGGTAGACGAAGTCGCGCGGGGCGCGCGTCTGCTCGGCGCGCACGGCAAAGTACAGACTGCAGGCCCAAGCCGCCATCAGCGGACCGTCGGGTGTTGCGATGACGAAGCCCACCGACAGCATCGGCGTGAGCGTCATCGCCAGCGCGGTCACCATGCCCGCGCGCTCGTCGCCGGTAATGCGTTTCGCGGTGCCCGCCGCCGCCAGCGTGGCGATCACGCCGCAGACAAGGAACGCCAGCCGGATCCAGATCGGATTCGCCGTTCCCCATGCAAAGGGGAAAATGAGGTAGGCGACCATCGGCGGATGGTCCGCGTAGCCGAGCGCCAGATGTTTGGACCACTCCCAGTAGTAGGCCTCGTCGCCGGTCAGCGGCACCTTCGCGGCCGCGATCGCGCGCAGCAGCGTGACGAACGCGATGATGGCCCAGGTCGCGTACTTCACTCGTAGGGTGCGGTCGAGCCGCCGTTGACGCCGAGCACCATTCCGTTGAGAAACCCGTTTTCGTCGGCGACCGCGAAGCGCACGGCCGACGCGACGTCCTCCCACGAGCCCGCGTGTCCGGTGGGATTCTTGCCTGCGGTCGCGCGCGCCGCTGCGCGATCGGCTGTCTTGTTGCGAATGTCGCCCGGCTCCACGACGTTGACGGTGATGCCCGCGCCCGCTTCTTCCAGCGCGAGGGTCCGGGCGAACGATACGACCGCCGCCTTAGCCGCAGCATAGAGCGACATGCCCCGCGCGGGCTGCGTGACCGACGAGCCGTTCATTCCAAACAGCACGATGCGCCCGAAGCGGCGGGCGCGCATCCCCGGCAGCACCGCAAAGGCGAGGGCCACCGCCGAGCTGAGATTGCCGTCGACCATCGCGCGATAGTCGGCGAACGTGCTGCGCGCGAACCGCTTGACGACGATCGGCCCGACCGCGTGCACCAGGACATCGATCGGACCGCGCGCCGCGGTGACCGCGTCGACGACGTCTTGTGCGGCCTGGGAATCTTCGAAATCGGCCGCCACGGCGAACGCGTCGGGGTCGTGCGGCCGCACGAGTTCCAGCGTTGCATCCGGCCGCGTTCCGCCCGCGCGGTAGGTGAAAGCGACCCGGTCGCCGCCGCGCGCGAGTTCGAGCGCGACGCCTTGGGCCAAACCGGAAGCGGCACCGGTGACGAGCGCGAGCCGAGAACGCGTGCGATCCGGCGGCGCCGGCGTCAGCGTGACGGTGCTCGAGTTGCTGCGTAGGCGGTCACGGCGAACCGGTGAGACATCGCGCCGTCGGCCCCCTGCTGGGTTCGCTGGAGCGAACCCTTGGCTTCGAGCGAGCGGGACCTGGCAGTCAGGGCGCTTTGGTCGCGCTCGCTCGAAGGTTGGCCGGCGCGAACCGCCGGGGAGGTGAGCCTAGGAGCCGCCCGACGTGAAGGACCAGCGGTGGTCGAACGAAGCGCCGGCTGAGTCTTTCCCGAACACGCGCACGTCATGGCGTCCCGCGGGGAGACTCGGCGGTGTGTAGGTCACGCCGTGGTCGGAGATGTAGGCGTTCGAGCTGACATCGCGACCGTCGAGCACGACGCGCACGCTGTTCGGGTCAACCCGGCCGTTTTCGAACGTGGCTTGAATCGTCGGATGATTCCCCTGAATCGTGGCATCGCGCCGCGGCAGTACACTGCCGAGCGTCACCGGGCTGTCATTCGCCGGCGGGTTCGCGTTGGGGTTCGGGTTCATGGGCGGGCCGGGATTCGGCGGCGCGTTTCCGCCCTCGTGCGTGTTGATCGCGACGAGATTGTTCGTGCCGTCGTAATTCACGCTGGCACCGAGGGCTTGCGAGATAAAGCGCAACGGAACGTACGTCGAAGCACCGATGATGAACGGGGCGACGTCGACCGTTTGGCTCTGGCCGTCAACCGTCGCCTGCTGCGAGCCGATGTGCAGCGAGATCGTGTGACCGCGACGCGTCGCGTTGATCGTGCCGTCGGCGTAGACGACGGTCGCGCCGAGGCTTTCGAATACGCCGCGCAGCGGGACGAACACGCGGCCTGCGCGTTCGGTCGGCGACGGGTTCAAATTCAGCGCGGCGCCGTTGACGGTGACGGACACGGGGCCGTCGGCAAGTGCCGGCACGGTTACTGCCGCCGCGAAGAGCGCGGCGAGCGCAACGATGTAGGGTGAACGAATCGGCATCGAGGGAACCTCCGGTAGAACGAGTGCGGAGATTTCCTTACCCTATTCGGCTGCTTTTCGTACGATTATTTGGAAGAACGTACACTGCAGCAGGCGTGCGCTCGTCGCGTGAGCCGGCGTGCGTTCGGCAAGCGACGCGACGCCGGTGCTCAGTCCCCCGCTGTGCCGGCCGCGACGCGCGGCGGCTCGAGGATGCCCTCACCGCGCACGATTCGCCGCTCCGCCCGCCGAGCACGGCGATCTTCGTTCCAACCGGCAATGCGATTGACGGTCGCGTACATTGCCGGGACCAGGAACAGCGTGAGGAACAGTGAGCTCAGCAGCCCGCCGATCAGCACGATGCCCATCGAACGGCGGATCTCCCCGCCCTCGGTGAATCCGGCCGCGAGCGGCAGCATTCCGAAAACCATCGCCGCCGTCGTCATTACGATTGGCCGTAACCGCGTTCCGCCGGCGGCGAGGATCGCCTCGGCGTACGTGAGGCCGCGCTTTCGCAACGTATTCGCATAGTCGACCAGCAAGATGCCGTTCTTTGCCACGAGGCCTAACAACATGATGAGGCCGATCGCCGAGAACAGATTTATCGTTTGGCCGGTCAGCGCAAGTGCCAAAAGCGCGCCGATAATCGCGACCGGGATCGAGAACATGATCACGAACGGCGTTACGAACGAACCGTACAGGATGACCATGAGGCAATAGATCAGCGCGATCGAGGTCAGCAGCGCGAATCCCATCGAGCTGAGGAACTCGAGGAAGTACTTCGAGTCGCCGTCGGTGCCGAGCGTCACGCCCGCGGGCAGAAATCCCGGCGTCGCCAGCTCTTTATTGACGCGCCCAATCACTTCGCCCAGCGTGGTCTTGGTCCGGTCGATATCGCCGTTGACGCGCACGACGACCGCCTTGTCGACATGCTCGATCTTGATTGGTGCGCGGTCGAAAGTGAAGGTCGCGACGCGGCCCAGGGGCACCATCGTGCCGTCGTTGGCGCGGACCGGGATACGTTGGATCTGATCGATCGAATTGCGCTCCGTCAGCGGATATTGAAGCAGCACGTTGACCAGGCCGTTCCAGGTCCGCACCTTGGTCGCGATCACACCGCCGACCGCCGTCCGCGCGACGGTCGCGGCCGCCCCGGGCGAAACGCCGAGAACGGCAGCGCGCGCAGGATCGATCTTCACGTTGAGATGCGGCGCTTCATTTTCCGCGCCGGTCTGCACGTTGACCGTGCCCGGGATCGAACGTATGAAGGCAGCCAATTTGTCCGCTCCCGGGTGGATGACGTCGCCGGGCCCTGAGAGCGTGTACGAAATCGGGAGACCGCTGCCGCCTCCGCCCCGTCCGGAAACCGTCAACTCCGCGCCTTTCGCGAGCGGCGGCAGAATCGTGCGGAGCTTGGCGATGACATCGTCTTGGTCGCGGCGATGCGTCTTCTGCAGCGTGATGTTGAACTGGCCGACGAAACCGCCGTCGATCGAACTGTACCCGTCGGGTTTTGAGCCGGCATAGGTGCGCACCGTGTCGATGTTCGGCAGCTTCAGGACTGCGAGTTCCACGCGGCCGAGTGCGGCTTCCGTCACCGCGAGCGGCGTTCCGACCGGGAACGTGATCTCGCCGTGGATCTGCCCGTTCTTGGAATCGGGCACGAACTCGCTCTGCAGGTTCAAATGAAACAGCCCCAGTACTGCCAGGCACGCCGCGGCAAGGCCGCAGCCGAGCGCGCCGGTTATCGACGCGGCCGGATTCGAGCCCGTTATGCGGATGCCGAACAGGCCGGCGCCACGCAGACCTTTTCCAACCGGAATCCAGAGCACGGTAAGGGCGCCGATCACGAGATCCGCGACCGCCATCGCGAGCATCGCCTGAACGCCGCCCAACAGGGAGATCGCGTTGACCACCAGCAGCAGGCTGAACCAAAACGTCAGCCAGCGATGGCGCAGCGCCAGCGGCAGCGCGACCCCTTTGTACCACGTCGTCAGCCGTTCGAAAGCGCGCTGAAACCACGCCAGATACGACGGCGGCGCGGCCGAGCGGCGCAGAACCGACCATTTGGCGGCGAGCACCGGCGTGAGCGTAAACGACACGAACAGCGAGAACAGCGTCGCAACGGTGACGACGATGCCGAATTCCTTCATGTACTCGCCGACGAACCCGCTTAGGAATGCAAGTGGGAGAAAGACCACGACGTCGACGAGCGTAATCGCGATCGCCGCGCCGCCGATCTCGCTGCGCCCGCTGATCGCGGCTTCGTTCGGGGCTTGTCCCAAATCGCGATGTCGCGTGATGTTCTCCAGTACGACGATCGAATCGTCGACCAGGATGCCGATCGTCAGCGACAGGCCCATCAGCGAGATGTTGTCGAGCGTCAAACCGAGCACGCGCATCACGATGAACGTCGCTAGCAGCGACGAGGGGATCGCGATCATCACGACCGCGGCATTGCGCCAGGCGTGGAGGAAGAGCATCAGCACAACGGCGGTCAGAAAGATCCCTTCGAAAAGGGACTGCAGGACGCCGTTGAGCGACGCGGTCGTATAGTCCGCGGGGGCGAAGAGCTCGTGGAACTCGATCTGCGGATACTTCTTCATGAGATCCGCCATCTGCGCGCGCACGATTTTGGTCGAACCGACCTCGTCGGAGCTGATGGTGCGCGTGATCTCGAGAATCAGCCCGGGCGCGGCGTTCATGTGCGAGATGAGCCGCAGTTCCTGGTGCGTGTCGAGAACGTTCGCCACGTCGCCGACCCGTAGGGTCGACTGCGCGCCGCCGGGGATCGTCAAAGGCAGCGCCGCAATGTCGCCGGCGGAGTTCACGTCGGCATGGACGGAGACCGTCGTTTCGATGGTGGGCCGGTCGATGCGGCCGCCGGGAAGGTTGCTGTTGTTGGCCGCGATCGTATTGAAGACGTCGGTGAGCGTAGCGCCCGATCCCATCAGGCGCAGCGGATCGGCGTCGACGTCGAACTCCCGCACGGCCGCACCGCTGAGATTGACGTTCTCGACGTTCGGAATGTGGCGGATGTCGGAGATGACCCGGTCGTTGAGGACGTCGGCCAGAGCCTCTGCGCTGAGGGTCTTGGAGTCGACGGCATAGGTCAGAACCGGGGCATCGGCACCGTTCTTGATCACTTGCGGCGGATCGAGGTCGGTCGGCATGTAGAAGCGTGCCGTATCGACCCGCCGCTGCACGTCGATCGCGGCGAAATCGAGGTTCGTCCCAAGTTTGAACTGCACGACGACGGCCGCGGAGCCTTCTTCGGCGGTCGCGCTGAGCTGATCGAGGTGCTCGATCCCGTCGATCTGATCCTCGATCGGTTTGATGACGAGCCGTTCCATTTCGGCCGGCGACGCGCCCGGATAGCTGGCGGCGACGATCACGATCGGGAAATTGACGTTCGGCTGCTGGTTTTTCCCGAGCGAGAAATAGGACGCCGCACCGTAGACGGCCAGCGCGACGAACAGCATCGCGACGATGATCGGGCGTTGAATGGAAAATCGCGTCAGCCACATACGTGAGGACCGCCCTCTCGCCGGTCCGCCGAACCTACGAGCGTTACGGGCGCGATGTTTCGCTAAACCTCCTAAAGATTCCGTTGTTGAGACTCCCCGCGCCGGCCTGACCGATCGAGCCTCGTACGAAACCGTACAAAGGAGTGGGCAAGGGTCGCAGGGAGCCGGCGTCCGATGGTAAAGGTTGCGTCAGGAGCGCTTGAGCCGAGTATCCGAGAGTTCAGGGTTTCGATGGGAGTGCGAGGCCGCCGCGAGGGGACGTGGCGGCCTCGCTGTTTCCCGGCCCGGCCGCAAGAAAAGCCCGCCACCGCGGCGGGCTTTCCACATTGTCGAACCGTTTACGCGGCTCGCCCAGCGCGCTCAGGCGCGGTCTTTCGTCCTCCACGCGGAGCCCCCGAAACCCGGGCCGCCGCCCACCCGTATCTGGGGCGGACTCCAACGGAGGTGGTCGGCATGAACCTGGCCTTGGCGATAGTTCTTGCGACGGCGATGGTTTGCGCGACGGTTCTGGTCATTTCGTTCATCGGTTTGAGCCTAGCCAAGGAGCGGCGGCCGGTGTGCCGGCAATGTGGAGCCTCGATCGACCCGCCCGCCTGACGTCGGAGCCGAAGGAAAAAAGAAAGGCCGCCGATCACACGGGCGATCCGGCGGCCTCTACGTGGTGCGCGAGACTGGACTTGAACCAGCACGGGATTGCTCCCGCTAACCCCTCAAGCTAGTGCGTCTACC
>PMOG01000142.1 GCA_003161555.1 Vulcanimicrobiota bacterium
CGCAGCGCGCCGCGCGCGCCGAGCGTCGTCTCAGACATTGCTGGCCACGTTGGCCATCCACCAGCTGCGCAGCTCGGCGACCAGGAACGTCGACCCGGTTACGACGATGATGTCGGAGGACTCCGCGTTGCGCCGCGCGATTGCGAACGCTTCGACCGGATCGCTGATCGCGCGTCCCCACGCGCCGAGTTCGCCGGCGATCGACGCCAGGCGCTGCGGCCGCGACGCGTTCTTCCCCGGCACGGTGAAGCTGGTGAAGACGAACGACCCGCCGAGCTCCGCAAACGGCCGAATCACTTCCTGCGCGTCCTTCGATTCGCCGACGGCGATCACGTACATGAAACGCCGGTCCGGAAAGGTACCGCGCAGCGCGTCGGCCAGATTGGCCGCCTTGTCCGGGTTGTGCGCGATGTCGAACAGCACGCCGGGGTGCGACGGAAAGAATTCCATCCGGCCGGGGACGATCGTCTTCGCGAAACCGGTCTCGATCGCAGCGCGCGAGGGCCGCAACGGCGGGGCCAACTGTTCGAGCGTTCGGATCGCGGTCGCAGCATTGCGCTGCTGAAACGGTCCCAGCAGGGGCAGCGCGATGTCGTACCGGTCATCGGGCGTGACGACGGTGAACGATTGTCCGTATCGTTCGCCGGGCCGCGGTTCGATCGAGGTCGAGTCCGGCACCGAGACGAACGGCGCGCCGGCCTCGGCGCAGGCTGCCTCGATCACGCGCCGCACCGCCGGCTCGCGCGCATCGGTCACCAGCGGAATGCCCGGTTTGACGACACCGGCCTTGTCGCGCGCGATCTCNNGCGCAGCCGATCTCGATCGCGCGCCGCGCGGCGGGATCCTGAACGAAGCTCACCAGCGGTATGCCGGGCTTCGCGATCCCGGCCTTGTCGCGCGCGATCTCCTCGACCGTCTCGCCGAGGATCTCGGTGTGGTCGAGCCCGACGTTCGTGATGACGGCGACGCGCGGCGTCAGCACGTTGGTGCCGTCCAGCTTGCCGCCCACACCCGCCTCGATGACCGCGATGTCGGTCTGGGAGCGTGCGAACCACAGAAACGCCAGCGCCAGCAAGGTTTCGTAGTAGGTCGGCTTGCCGTGCTCGAATGCGATCGGGTCGCCGGCGGTTCGAATCTCACCGATCAGCTCGCCGAAGGTGTCTTCGTCGATCGGGACGCCGTCGATACGCGCGCGCTCGGTCACGCTGGCGAGGTGCGGCTTCGTGTGCAGGCCGACGCGGTGGCCGGACGCCTGCAGGGCCGCGGCGAGCATCGTCGCGGTCGAACCCTTGCCGCTGGTGCCGGCGACGTGAATCGTCGGGTAGTCGTTCTGCGGATCGCCGAGCGCCTGCAGCAGCGCCACCATCCGATCGAGACGGTTCGGCATGCGCCGGGACACGCTCTCGTTGATCAGCCCGAGCAAGTACGATTGCGCCGCCGCGAAGGTCATCCTTTGCGAGACCCGATCGGATGCTGATCTGTTGCATCGCCGGCGAGCAGCTCGAGCGCGTGCGGGAGGACATCGACGATCGCGGCGAGCGTCTCGGACACGGCCTTCGGGCTGCCCGGCAGGTTCACGATCAGCGATGCGTTGCGAACGCCGGCGATCGCGCGCGACAGCATCGCGCCGCGCGCATAGTGAAGCGACGCCGCGCGCATCGCCTCGCCGAGGCCGGGGACTTCGTAATCGACGACGGCGGCGGTCGCTTGGGGCGTTCGGTCGCGGGCGCTCAGGCCGGTCCCGCCGGCCGTCAGCACCAGTCGCGGCGGACCCTCGCAGAGTTCGATCAGCGCCGCTTGGAGCGCAGCGGCGTCGTCGGGTAAGATGCGCTCGTCGTCGATCGTGAACGGCCGCCCGCGCAGCGCCTCGCGCACGGCCGGAATGCATCCGTCCGCGCGCTCGCCCGCGTGCACGCGGTCCGAAAGCACGATCACCGCAACCCCGAAGGAACTCATGTCGCCCGCCAGGTGCCGGATTTGCCGCCGGTTTTTTCGAGCAGCCGCAGATCGTCGATCGCGATGCCCTTGTCGACCGCCTTGCACATGTCGTAGATCGTGAGCGCGGCGACCCCCGCGGCGACGAGCGCTTCCATTTCGACGCCGGTCGGGCCGACGGTGCTCGCGCCGGTCGTGATCTGCAGCGTCGTATCGTTATCCCAGGCGAACTCGACCGTCACCGTCGCAACGGCGAGCGGGTGCGCGAGCGGAATCAGTTCGGCGGTGCGTTTGGCCGCCATGATCCCGGCCAGCTGCGCGGCGACGAAGGCGTCGCCCTTGGCGAGCGTGGCCTCGCGCAGTGCGTTGGCCGCGGCGGGGCTGAGCCGCACCAGCGCCTGTGCGCGCGCGGTACGCGCGGTCGGCGCCTTGGCTCCGACGTCGACCATCGTCAGCGAACCGTCGGGCGCGATGTGCGAGGGCCTCGGCGCGCTCATAGGAACGAGAGGTCCGTCGCTGCCGGAACGAGATCGTTCTCGGCCAGCCAGCCGGCATCGTAAAGGCGCGAGCGATAGCGGTCGCCGCCGTCGCATAGGATCGTCGCGACGCGCGCGCCGGCCGGCAGCCCGCGCGCAACGCGCGCGGCGGCGGCGACGTTGAGTGCCGCCGAACCGCCAACGAACAGACCCTCCTCGCGAAGCAGCCAATGCGCCATCTCGACCATCGTACGGTCGTCGACGCGCACCGCATCGTCGACCGGCGCGTCCTTGAAATTGGCGACGATGCGCTTGATGCCGATCCCCTCGGCGGTGGAGTCGCCTTCGACCGCGAGCGCGCCGGTCTTCACGTATGCGTACAGCGCCGAACCGTACGGGTCGGCGAGCACGACCCGGATGCGCGAATCGCGCGCCTTCAGCGCGCGGGCGACGCCGGCGATCGTGCCGCCGGTTCCGGCCGCGGCGACGAACGCGTCGAGTACGCCCTGCGTCTGGGCGTAGATCTCAGGTCCGGTCGTCTGTTCGTGCGCGGCACGGTTGGCGGTATTTTCGAATTGGTTCGCCCACACCGCGCCGGGGATCGATTCGGCAATCCGTCGAGCGACGTGATAGTAGTTGCGTTCGTCGCTGAAGGCGATCGCTTCGACGACGTGCAGCTCGGCGCCGTAGGTGCGCAGCAGCGCGTACTTTTCCGGCGCTTGGTCATCGGGCATCACGATGACCGTACGATACCCGCGCGCGTTGCCGACCAGCGTCAGCCCGATTCCAGTGTTACCGGCCGTCCCCTCGACGACGACACCGCCGGGCCCGAGCAGCCGGCGCGCCTCGAAGTCCTCGATGATCCCGCGCGCCGCACGATCCTTGACCGAACCGCCGGGATTGAGATGCTCCGCTTTGCCGAGCACGGTGCGGCCGAGCGCGGCCGAGAGTTTCGGGAGCGCGATCAGCGGCGTATTTCCGATGGCGCCGACGAAGCCGTCGCGCACAGCGTCGGCCACGCCGGCCGGTGCGGGATTCGGCACGGTCGATCAACCTCGTCCGGCGGGGCTTGCGGTTCCTCTCAGCGCGCCCCCTCGGCGCTCACAAACCGGAACCACACCAGGCACAGCAGCGCGAGCACGACGCTGACGATGCCGTGCTTGACGTGCACGCCGGGCGGATAGAAATGTCCGGTCCAATAGAGGACGGCGACGACCAGGAAGACGGCGGCCAGCGCCAGCGCGAGCTGCTTCATGCAATCACTTTCGTAACGAAGAGGATGAACGAGAGAATTCCGGCCCCGAGACAGTACCACGCAAACGGGCTCAAGTCGTTGCTGCGGAACCAGCGGGTGAGGAACGCGACCGACGCGTAGGCGGTCACGCCGGCCACCACGCAGCCCGCCGCCGACTGGAGCAGTGCCGGCCGCGCCTCGGGCGCAAAGAGGGTCGGGATCTCGAGCACGGCGGCAGCGAAAATCACCGGCGTCGCGAGCAAGAACGAATAGCGCGCGGCGTCGTCGTGGTGCAGGCCGCGCAGCAGGCCGGCGACGATCGCCGA
>PMOG01000282.1 GCA_003161555.1 Vulcanimicrobiota bacterium
GTCGCCGCGGGCGCGCAGTTCATCCAAGCGGGCTGAGACGCGCGCGTCCCGCGCCAGCGCCGGCAGCAGCGCGCTGAGCTTGAGGGCGCGCAGCTCATCCAGGCTGTAGCCAAGGTTCCGCAGCGCCGCATCGCTGGCGAAGACCACCCGCCGCGACGACAGGTCGACGCGGTACAGTTCAGCCCGCGCGTCATCGAACAGGCGCAGCAGCGCGCGGCGGGCGGTGAACTGCTCGACCAGCGCCTCGGCGGTCGCCGCCAGGGCCGAATGCTGCCGGACGGTCAAGCGCCGCGGACGGCGGTCGAAGATCGCCAGGACGCCGCTGGGCGCGCCGTCCGGCGAGCGCAGCGGCATGCCGGCGAAGAAGCGGATCGCCGACGGACCCGTCACCAGCGGACTCTGCGCGAACCGCGCGTCGGAGGCGGCATCGGGGACTTCGAGCAGGCCCTCGCCCGCGATCGCGTGGCGGCAGAATGCGAAGTCGTCGAACGGCTCGTCGGCGGCCACGCCGCAGGTTCCCGCGAACCACTCGCGCTGCCCATCGCTCACCCCGACCAGGGCGATCGGCGCCTGACACAGCTTCGCCACCAGGCGCGTCAGCGCGTCGAACAGCTCCTCGTCCGGGGTGTCGAGGAGCGCGTAATCGTCAGCGGGGGATCGCCGCAGGTCCTCCGTTAGAGGAAGCGGGAGAGGGGTCGGCATGGTCGAGGCGCTTCCGTTTCGCGTGAACGAATGCGAGGACTCGGTCAAGTGATCGACCGTTTAGGACTTCTTCGTTAGTTACCCAAGCTCGCCTAGCCTGACCGACGGCATAGGCAACGTTCGCCAGCTGCGCCACGCCGTGGGCGTCGGAGTCGCAGGCGAAGGTGACGCCGAACTCGCGGGCTCGCCTGGCTAGCTGGCTGGGAAGATCGAGTCGGCTGGGCTGACCGTCGATCTCGAGCGCGGTCCCGGTGCGCGCCGCCGCCGCGAACACCGCATCGTGGTCGAAATCGTAGCCGGCGAAGGTCTCGATGTTCCGGCCGGTGGGGTGCCCGATGATCGTCACGTACGGGTTTTCGCAGGCTCGGATCAATCGGGCGGTCATCGCCTCGCGCGACTGCGCGAAGGCTGAATGGACAGAAGCGATCACCAGATCGCGTTCGGCGAGCACCTCATCCTCGTAGTCGAGGCTCCCGTCGGCCCGAATGTCGACCTCGGCCGCGCACAGGGTGCGGATGCCGTAACGGTCGCCGAGCGCCTGCACCTGCGCGCGCTGGGCGCGCAGATCGTCGGGCGAGAGGCCGCGGCGGCCGCGGCCCCACGAGTGGTCGCTGATCGCATGATAGCGGTAACCGCGCGCAGCGGCGGCGGCGATCATCGTCTCGAGCGTGTCGGCTCCGTCCGACCAGGTGCAGTGCATGTGAAAATCGCCCTGCAGATCGTCGAGGTCGACGACGCGCGGGAGCGTTCCCGTCCGCGCGGCCTCGATTTCGCCGGTGCCCAACCGCATCTCGGGCGGGATGTACGCCAGCCCGACCTGGGCGTAGACCTCCGCCTCGCTGCGGCTCACGAACGTCCGGCCGTCGCTGAGGTCGACGATGCCGTTCTCGCTGACCCGCAGGTTCTTGCGCACCGCCAGCTCGCGGAACTGAATGTTGTGTTCGCGCGAGCCGGTGAAATGCTGCAGCAGGTTGCCGTAGAGCTCGGCCGGCAGCACCCGCAGATCGATCTGCAGCCCGCCCTCGAGCCAGATGCTGGCCTTGGTCGGTCCTTCGGCGAGCACGGAGCGTGCCCGTTCCCACGCCGTGAACGCCGTGACGACGTCGGCCGCGTTCGCCGACGTGCAGACGATGTCGACGTCGCCGACCGTCGGCTCCTGGCGGCGCACGCTGCCGGCCGGCACCAGGTCGGCGGCATCGGTCATGGCGCGCAGGAAGGCGATGGCCTCGCGCGCCAGCGGCAGCGCGGTGCCCAGCGGCGTACGTTTCGTGCGGCCTTGGTACGCGAGCACACCGCGCCGGATGTTCTCGATCGACTTCGCACCCAAGCGCGGCATCGACGCCAGCGCGCCTTCGTCGAGCGCGCGCTCCAGATCGGCCAGCGACGCGACCCCGAGCCGCTCGAACAGCTGCTGCGCGGTCTTCATGCCGACGCCCTGTACCGCCAATACCTCCAGCAGCGTCGAGGGATACCGCGCGCGCAGCTCGTCGAGATACGGATCGCTGCCGCTGTGGGCCAGCGTGGCGATCCGCCCGGCAATCGTCTTGCCGACGCCCGGCAGCGCGGTGAGGCTGCCGTCGGCGATCAGCCCGGCGAGGGGCGGCGCGTTCTCGATCGTCTCGGCCGCGCGCTCGTACGCCATGAACTTGAAGAACGGTTCGCCCGCGAATTCCATCAGCGCGCGAATCTCGCGCAGCCGCTGCGCGATCTCGCTGTTGGTCAGTCTCACCATCGTCGTGGCCGCGTCGTTCCACACCCGGGGCGACGAGGACTTCCGGCCGAGCCCGCGTACGGGCGTCCCATGCTCCGCACCGAGCGGCGCCGTCTCGATCCGGCGATCCTCAACCTCCCGGTCGAGAAGATGCGCGACGGCTACTATTCCGACACCTACTTCAATCGCGCGCGCGAGATCCTCGAGGCCGACGGCTACCATCCTCGGGTGCGGATGCAGATCTTCCAGCGCACCGATGCGATCCTGTGCGGGATCGACGAGGC
>PMOG01000269.1 GCA_003161555.1 Vulcanimicrobiota bacterium
CCGGCGACGAGCTGGTCGACGTCACGGTCGCCGTGCCGCCGCCGGGCGCGATCGTCGACTCGAACGCGGTCTTGCTCACGGCGTGCATCCGGCAGTACGGCGGCGTCGTGATCAGCGCTACGCGCGTGATCGACGACGAAGCGGCGCTGACGGTGACGGTCCGGCGCGCACTCGACGACTGCGACATCGTGGTGGTGAATGCCGGCTCGTCGGCGGGGCGCGACGATCACACCGCGCGCGTATTTCGCCGCTTCGGTGAGGTCGTGGTACACGGCGTAGCGATTCGGCCCGGCCATCCGCTCGTGCTCGGAGTCGCAACGGCGGCGCGCGTGCCGCTGCTCGGGATTCCGGGCTACCCGGTGAGCGCCGCCATCTGCGCCGACTTGTTCTTGCGGCCGCTGCTCGAGCAGCTTGGCCGTACAGAAGCACCGGAGCCGCGCGAGATCGTCGTCGAACTCAGCCGCAAGCTGTTCTCGCCGTTGGGCGAAGACGAATTCGTGCGCGCCGTCGCCGCGCGCGTCGACGGCCGGCTGGTCGCGACGCCGCTGCAGCGCGGCGCCGGCGTGATCAGCTCGCTCTCGCGCGCCAACGTGCTGCTGACGATCCCCCGTTTCAGCGAAGGTGCACGCGCCGGCGCGCAGATCACGGCGCGCGCCTTACGGCCGCTGGCGCAGATCGAACGGACGCTGCTGGCCGTCGGATCGCACGACGTCGCGCTCGACCTGGTGGCGGGGCGTCTCGCCGCGCATGCGATCGACCTCGTCTCGGCGCACGTGGGCAGCATCGCCGGGCTCGTCGCGTTGCGCGAACGCGCCTGTCACCTCGCCGGCATGCACGTGCTCGACCCCACGACCGGCATCTACAACGACGACGCCGTGCGCCGCTACGGGCCGGCCGAGCCGGTCGCGTTGATCCGCCTGGCCGAACGCGAGCAAGGCATCCTGGTCGCGCCCGGCAACCCATTGGGCTTGCACACGCTGGCCGACATCGCGCGCGCGGGCGCGCGCTACGTCAACCGCCAGCGCGACGCGGGCACGCGGATTCTGTTCGACAGCCTGCTGGCCGCTGCCGGAATCGCCTCCGGCGCGATCGCCGGTTACGACCGGCTGGAGTTCTCGCATCTGGCGGTGGGACAGCTGGTCGCCAACGGAAGCGCCGATGCGGGCCTCGCAATCCGGGCGGCGGCGCACGCCTTCGGGCTGGATTTCGTTTCCATTGCGTGGGAACCGTACGAACTCGCGCTGCCGGCCGTCACGCTCGACGAGCCGCGCATCCGGCTGCTGGTCGAAACGTTGCGTGATCCGGCCTTCCGGAGCGAGGTTGAAGCGCTCGGCGGGTACGACACCGCCAATGCCGGCAGCATACGCATCGTCCTGCCTGCAGCCGTGGCGGCCCGATGACGGTTGAACTGTTCGGTATGTCGCGCGCGCTGGCCGGCCGTCCGACCATAGACCTGCCGATCGACGGTCCGATCGACTACGCGGGCTTCTTGCGCGCGCTCGCCGATGCCGTCCCGGCGCTCGTTCCGCAGGTGATCGCGTCGACGCGCGACGCGCTGGTCGAACCGAATCTGATCCTGCTCGACGGACGCCGCGCCGTGCGCGACGGCGAGCGTTTTTCGGCGGACGACCGTCCCTGCGTGCTGTTTCTCGCGAGCGGCGGCTGATGGCCGGCTACGTCGGGCCGCGCGGTCTGCTCGAGATCGACCTCACGGCGCAGACGGCGCGCCGCAGCGAACTGCCCGATGCGGTGTTCGCCGACACGCTGGGCGGCGTCGGGCTGGCGGTGCGCTTGATCGACGAGCGCGTGCGCGGTCCGCTGGATCCGCTCGGCCCGTCGAATCCGATCGTGTTCGCCGCGGGGCCGTTCGCGTCGACACCGGTGCCGGCGGCCAACAAACACGCGCTCGCGACGATTTCGCCGCTGACCGGCCTCCTGAACGAAGGCCTTTCGTCGAGCCACTTTTCGGCTGTGCTGCGGCGTTGCGGGTTGGCAGCGATCGTGATTACCGGCGAAGCCGTGGCCTGGACGACGATCGCAATCGACGGCGATGCGGTGCGCTTCGAAGACGCGTCGGCGCTGGCAGGCCTCTCCGCGCACGACACGACCAAGGCGCTGCGCGACCTGGCCGGCGATCGTTCGCTGCGCGTCTGCGCAATCGGAGCGGCGGGCGAGCGCGGCGTGCGGTATGCGTCAGTCGAAAACGATGGCCGCCAAGCCGGCCGCGGCGGTACCGGCGCCGTGTTCGGCGCGAAGCGCCTCAAGGCGATCGTGCTGCGCGGGCGCGGCGAAGTGCGCGTCGCCGACCGCGCCGCCACGGCCGCGCTCTCGGCAACGCTGCGCGAACGCGCGCTGGGTCCGAAGACGGCGAAGTACCGCGTGCTCGGCACCGGTGCGAACCTGCGCGTGCTGCAGCGCATGGGGCAGTTGCCGACCCGCAACTTCACCGCCGCGACCTTCGCCGGGGCGGAGAATGTGACGCCCGAACGCGCCCGCGAGTCGAGCGGTTCGTACCTCGAGCTGCGAGCCGGCTGCGCGGGCTGTCCCGTGCAGTGCGAGCACCTCTACGTGCGCAAGGA
>PMOG01000254.1 GCA_003161555.1 Vulcanimicrobiota bacterium
CGCGTCCAGCGCGTCGAACGGCGTATCGATGCCTTCCTGCTGGATCACGCGCAGTGCCACGATCGCCAGGTCGTCCTGGACGCCGCCGCTGTAATCGTCGGCCGAGATGACCAGCAGGTCGCAGAGCGCCTGCGGGTCGGCGGGCGNNGCGCTCCTCGCCGAGCATCTCGCCGCGCGAATCGCGCGCTTCGCTCAACCCGTCGGTGGCCAGCAGCACGACGTCGCCGACCGCCAACGGAACGATCTCGGTCGCGTATTCGGCCTCGCGCTCCAAGCCGACGACGGTCCCGGTCGGCGGCAGCTCTTCGATCTCCGTCCCGCGCCGCACGTAGGCCGTACCGTGACCGGCGCTGGCATACCGCAGGATCTGCGTCGAGGCTTCGAACGACGCCAGGAAGACGACGATGAACGCCTGCGGATCGTCGATCGTATCGAGGAAGAGGCGGTTGAACCGCGTGACGACCTCGGCCGGATCGTCGGCATCTTGCGCCAGCGCGCGAATCGCGTACTGCGCGAAGGCTGCGTGGCGTGCGGCCTCGATGCCTTTACCGCTGGCGTCGGCGATCAAGAACCAGCCGCGGTCGGGCGTCGCACGCCAGGCATCGAGCAGGTCGCCGCCGACCAGCGCCTCGCGCGTCGCGGAGCCGTAGGCGAAGCCCATCTGGGTGCGCGCGAGGTGCTGGCCGGTCACCCGCAGCGTGCGCTGCAGCGCGTCGACCAGCGACTGTTCGCGCGCCAGCCGCGTCATCGCGTTGGCTCGGCCGGCGGCGTAGGAAAGTGCCAGGATCGCGAATACGGTGACGATTCCCGCGCTGACCGCAACGGTCGCGTTGATGCGGCGGGCCAGCGTGGCCTGCACACCGGTACCGGCCGCGTCGAGCGCGGCGCGGACCTGGGCCGCATCGCGGCTCATCGCGTCGGTCAGAAACTTGCCCTGGGCCTGCTGCACGTAGGCGTCGCGCGCCCCCGGATCGCGCATCAGCGGCAACGCCACCGCCTGCTCCCACTGCAGGTGCAGGGCGCGCATGTCTTCGACCGCTTCGGGTCCGTGCTCGAGGTGCGCCGCGCGCAGCTGCCCCTCGAGTGCGAGCGCCGTGCGGTCGAATTCAGGATCGGGCGGCTTATCGGCCTCGAGAAACTGCGGATCGCGCGTGGAGATGTACCCGCGCACGCCCGTCTCTTCGGCCAACTGCGTGCGCAGCAGCGTGTCGAGCGCGGCGCGCGCGTCGGCCAGGCGAACCTGAGCGTTCGAGGCGGCGTCGAGAAGGCGAATCCCGATCAGCGGACCGGCGACGGCGGTCGCGAGGAATGCAAGCACGAGCAGAATGATTGGAGGCGACGCCCAGAATCGAACTGGGGATGGAGCTTTTGCAGAGCTCTGCCTTACCACTTGGCTACGTCGCCGGTCGCGCTTGGAGCGGGTGGCGGGAATCGAACCCGCGCGTCAACCTTGGGAAGGTCGCAGGCTACCATTACATCACACCCGCGCCGGAACGACTTGCCGCCTTCGCGCGGATACAGACGATTCCTCGCGAAATCGCGCGCGCCATGCGGCCCCTCGTTTGCGGCAGACGACGGCCGTTCCCGTCGCATTCGCAGGTGTGACCGAGCACCGAGCGGATTCTCATCAGACACCAACGTGAAACGGAAACGACGAAGGCACGCCCGCGCGGCGTGCCCTCGTACTTCCCCGCCGCGCGGGTGTTACTTGACGGTAACCTTTGCGCCGGCTTCCTGCAGCTTCTTCGCGATGGCGTCGGCCTCGTCGCGCGGGATGCCTTCCTTGACCGGCTTGGGCGCGCTTTCGACGAACGCTTTGGCTTCGGTCAGCCCGAGCGAAGTGACTTCGCGCACGGCCTTGATGACCTTGATCTTCTCCGCGCCTGCCTCTTCGAGGATCACGTCGAATTCGGTCTTCGCGGCTTCGGGGGCGGCGGCTCCGCCGGCGGCCGGCGCGGCCGCGGCGGCGACGGGCGCAGCAGCGCTGACGCCATATTTCTCTTCGAGCTGCTTGACGAGGTCTGCAAGCTCGAGCACGGTGAGTTTGTCGATTTGGTTGATGAGTTCGGCGAGGGCCATGATCGGTAGTGCTCCTGGTTAGGCGGCGGGCTGATCCGCGGATTTCTGTTCGCGGATCGCGTTGAGGACGCGGACGAGTCCGCTCTGGTTGCCGCTGAGGACCCGGACGAGTCCGTACAGCGGAGAAGTGAGCGACCCGACCAGCCGGGCGAGCAACTCGATTTTCGGGGGCAGCGCGGCGAGCGCCTGAACCTGCGCGGCATCGACGAAACGGCCGTCGATGTAGGCCGCTTTGACGGTGACCGGCTTGGTCTGATCCGAGAACGTCTTGATCGCCTTGGCCGGCGCGACGGGATCGTCGCCGGCGAACACGACTCCGGTCGGACCGGCCAGGATCGTCTCGAGTGCCGCCGAGAGTTCCTTGCCGGCCGCGCGCTTGAAGAGCGTGTTCTTCACCACGCCGTAGGTGCTGCCGTCTTTGCGCAGCTCATTGCGCAGCTTGCCGATGTCTTCGACCGTCAAGCCGGCATAGTTGGTGAAGAACAGGTTCTTCGCAGCGGCGATGCGCGTGCGCAGCTCGTCGATCGTGGCTTGTTTTTTCGCGGTGGGCATACGCTCTCCGGGGAAACAAAAACGCCTCCGCCGACGGGGGCGAGGCGCACGAATCTCCGGCTATGATCGTGCCGGTGAGAGTTCTCTCGATTCCGCGTCCTCGGCAGGCGTGCGTTCGCGGGGAGCGCACATTATCGACCTTGGGGGTCGACCTGCGGTCATTGGAGCCAACGAACAGTTTAGTACGCGCCGGGGCACGGCGTCAAGGATGACCCCGGATTCCGCCGCCGCCGCCTTCTGGGCCGGCTACATCCGCAACCGCAACGTCGACGAGCGCACGGCCGCGGACGGAGCCCTCCCCGTGGCGGGGGGCTACGCGCTCTACGTGGCCGGGACGGCCTTCGACCGCGTCCTGGGCGCCGGTTGGGACCGGCCGCTGGTGCCCGAGGACTTCGACGTCGTCGACGAATTCTATGGGGAGCGCGGCGTCGTACCGTCGTTCGAGCTAAGCACCGAAGCCGCCGAGCGGGATGCCGCCGTGCTCGCCGAGCGAGGCTATCGCATCGATCGGGACGACTCGGCCGCCATATACGAGGCACCGGTCCCGCCGGCCGAGCGCGATGGAGCGATCGCGGTTCGCAGCACGCGCGACCGGCGGGCCTGGGAGGCGCTGCTGCGCGTCGCGCTGAGCGACGGCGTGGACGACGAGCGGCTCGGACGCACGCTGCTTTTCGAGGCCGCGGGTGCGAGCGCCCTGACGATTGCCTCGCTCGACGGACACGACGCCGGCGCCGGCGGCGTGCTGATCACCGGCGAGTTCGCGCTGCTGATCGCCGGCGGCGTGCTGCCCGCCGAGCGCGGCCGCGGCGTGCACGGTGCGCTGGTGACCGCCCGCCTGCGCATCGCGCACGACCGTGGCGCCACGCGCGCCGCGCTGAAGACGATTCCGGGTTCGCCGGTCGAGCGAACGGCAGTGCGCGCCGGATTCACGCGCACCGCCCAAACGATCCGCGCCGTGCGCGGTTAGGACGCCTTGGCGGCTAGCCGCTCGCGGCGGTTGCTTTGATGCGGGTGGGGTCGACCTTCACGCCCGGACCCATCGTCGAACTCAGCGTGATCGAGCGCAGGTAGGTGCCCTTCGAGGCCGACGGCTTCGCGCGCACGATCGCATCCAGCAGCGTCGCCAAGTTCTCGGCCAGCTGCTGCTCGTTGAACGACGCTTTGCCGACGATCGTGTGGACGATGGCGGACTTGTCGAGGCGATACTCGACCTTGCCGCCCTTGATCTCGCGCACCGCTTGCCCGATGTTGGGCGTGACGGTACCGGATTTCGGGTTCGGCATCTTCTGCGCCAGAATGCGCCCGAGTTCACGTCCGATCGACGGCATCATGTCGGGCGTCGC
>PMOG01000127.1 GCA_003161555.1 Vulcanimicrobiota bacterium
ACGAACGGGTGGGTGCGCTCGATCACGAGATCGTTCCAACCCATGTGCGGAACGCGGGGAGCCTGCGAGAAACGGCGTACCTCGCCGGGAAGAATACCCAAGCCCGCCGCCCCGCCATACTCGTCGCTGGAGTCGAAGAGCACTTGCATTCCGACGCAGATCCCAAGAAACGGCCGCTTGGCCTCGACCGTCAGCCGGACGGCCCGGTCGAGGCCGCGCGCGACGAGTGCTTCCATCGTCGCGGCGAACGCGCCGTCGCCGGGGAGAATCGCTGCGCGCGCGGCGACGACGCGCGCGGGATCGCCGGTGAGTTCGAAGTCCGCGCCGCGCCGCTCGAGGGCCGCGATCAGCGAGCCGACGTTCCCGCCGCCATAGTCGATCACCGCGATCTGCGCCATCGTTCGTCGCGTTCGCTCACCGGCGCGCTGGTGCTTGCCGGTGCGCTGGCGGCGTTGGCGGCGTGCGCGGGCGGCGGCGGCACCGCAGCCGCCCCCGACCAAGTTCTGCCGGGGCCGGTGACGACGCTGCCGCCGGGCGGCGTCCCGACGCCGACGCCGGTCGTGACGCCGGCTCCGCCGCAGATGACGTTCGCACCAACGCCGCCCCCAACGGCAGCGCCGACGCCGCCTCCGGTCGTCGCGCAACTCCACGTTCCGGCGGGTTTCGTGGCCAACGTCATCGCCACGGTCGGCGGTGCGCGCGAATTGGCCGCGCTCCCCAACGGCGATCTGCTCGTGGCAACCGGCGGTTCCGGCGTCGCGATCGTCACCAACGCCGACGGCCCGGGATTGGCCGGCAATCCGGCCACCTTTGCGAACCTGCCGGACAGCCCGGCGCAAGGCGTCGCCTTCGGCAGCGGTTACGTGTTCGTCGCCACGCAATACGGCGTGTACCGCAGCGCGTACACGACCGGCATGACCAGCGCCACGTTTACGAAGATCGCGTCGGTGCGCACCGGCGTGGTCGCGCCGAATTCCGACGGCGACGTGCATCGCACGAGCTCGGTCGGTATCAGCGGGCAAACGCTGTACGTCGGTGTCGGTTCATCTTGCAATGCCTGCACCGAAACGGATCCGGCGCGCGCGACCGTGCAGCGCATGGGCATCGACGGCAGTCAGATGACGACCCAGGCGACGCGGATCCGCAACCCGATTGCGTTCGCCGTCGATCCGTCATCCGGTATCGTATGGGCCGGCGGGGCGGGTCAGGACAATCTTCCGTTCACGCATCCCTTCGAGTTCCTCGATCCGGTCTCGACGCGCGCTGCGCCCGCCGACTACGGCTGGCCGGCGTGCGAGGAAAACCACGTCGCGTACACCAGCGGCGCCAACTGCGCGAACACGGTGGCGCCGGCGATCGAATTCCCGGCCTACTCGACCTTGATCGGTGCGGCGTTCTACCCGGCGTCGCAAGCCGGCACGTACGCGTTTCCCGTCGCGTGGCGGGGCGGGATTTTCGTCAGCGCGCACGGGTCGTGGCACGCCGCAAACGGCGTCCCGGTCGTTCCGCCGCACGTCGCGTTCGTGCCGTTCAACGGTGCGGCGCCCGCGCGCGCCGTGAACTGGAAGGACCCGACCGCCCAATGGAACGATTTCTTCACCGGTTTTCAGGACGCGGCCGGCAATCGCATCGGCCGGACGACCGGGGTGGCCGTCGGACCGAACGGCAGCCTATTCGTGGCAGACGATCAGACGGGCCGCATCTATCGCATCCGCCCGGCCGGAAACGCACCGGCGAGCGTACGCCGCACGACGCGATAACGCACCGCGCAGCGCAATGGGGCTCTTACCAAGTCTTCACCGTACACTTCATTTTCCGGCGTGAGCGCCCCGAGCCGGATGGGTACGACGTGGGATGCGGGCCGCGTGCGCCCGCTGCAGATGATGGCGAATAGCGAACGCGACTACAGCCCCGCCCCGCTCGGCCTCGAGCGGCCCCCGGGCTCGGTGTACAGCTGGTGGCTCGATGCGAACAACGCGCTCGAGGGGCGTCGCGTGCGCCATGCGTTCGTCGATCTGCTGCGCGCGCTCGGCTACACGACCGAAGCCTGCTTCCGTGCCGAGCTTGCGCTCGGTGAAATGCTTGGTAACGTCGTCCGGCATGCCGGAGGCAAGATGCTGGTGCGCTTGGATACGACGGACGCCGAAGCAGTCGTGCACGTGCTCGATGAAGGCGGCGGCTTCGCCTACGAGACTGAGCCGGCGCAGGACGCATGGGCCGAGAACGGCCGCGGGTTGGCGCTGATTGGGTTGATGGTCGGAGAGTTCGCGGTCAAGAATCGCGAGGGGGGCGGCTCGCACGTGCAAGCCGTGCTGCGGCGCCTTCCGCCGCGGGGCGGCCGTTCAGGTCGGCCGCAGCTGCGGGGCTGACGCCCCAACCGCGAAGCGGCCGTCGAACGGTCAGAGACTGCCCTTGGTCGAGGGAATCACGTCGCCGTCGACGGCCTTAGCCTGCCGGAACGCGCGCGCGAAGGCTTTGAACGCCGCCTCGCAGAGGTGATGGTTGTTCGTGCCGGCCCAGCGCAGCAGGTGCAAGTTGAACTTGCCGTGATCGACCACGCTGCGAAAGAAGTGCGGGACCAGCTCGGTCTCGAGCGCGCCGAGCCGGTCGAGTGCCAGCGGAACGTCGTAGTTCAAGAACGGCCGCCCGCTGAGGTCGACCGCCGCCAGCACCAACGCGTCGTCGAGCGGCACGGCGATCGAACCGAAGCGCGCGATGCCGCGTTTGTCGCCGAGTGCTTCGTCGATCGCGCGGCCCAGCGCGATGCCGACATCCTCGACCAGATGGTGGTGATCCATGCCGTCGCCGTGCGCCTCGAGCGACAAGCCGACGCCGGCGTGCGTCGCGAACGCGCTGAGCATGTGGCTGAAGAAGTCGACGTCGGTTGCGATCGCGATCTCGCCGCCGTCGAGCGCCAGCCGCAGGTCGATCCGCGTCTCGCGCGTCTCACGCGTGACGTGCGCGCGCCGCTCGTTCAGCTGCGAGGCCTCGACCCGTTGCCGCCCGACCCTCCGCCGCGGCCGCTGTGGCGTTCGGCGGCCGGCCGGTAATCATGGACTTCCGGACCGATGTAGGTCGCTTGCGGCCGGATCAGGCGATTGTGCGCGCACTGTTCGAGGACATGGGCCGACCAGCCGGCGATGCGCCCGCACGCGAACGCGCAGGTGAACTCGTCGCTCGGGATCCCCAGGCTCGAGAGCGTCGGCGCGGTGTAGAACTCGACGTTCGCATAGATCGGTTTGCCGGGCTTCTTCTCTTGAAGAACCTTGTCCGCGGCGTCCTCGAGCGAGCGTGCGATCAGGTACCACTTGCTGTGCGATTTCTCGGTCAGGTTCTTCGCCATGCGTTCGAGCTGGCGAGCGCGCGGATCGCGGATCTTGTACTCGCGGTGACCCATGCCCATGATCTTGCCGCCGGCACCGATCAGCGCGCGGACGTAGTCCTCGGCGTTTTCCGGCGAGCCGATCTCCTCGAGCATCGTCATGACCTTGCTCGGGGCACCGCCGTGGAGGTCGCCGGCGAGCGTCGCGACCGCGGAGGTGATCGCGCTGTAAATATCGGCGCCGGTCGAGGCGGTCACGCGTGCCGAAAACGTCGACGCGTTGAACGAGTGGTCGGCGAGCAGGATCAGATAGATGTCGAGTGCCTTCTCCGCCTCGGCGATCGGAACGCTGCCGTCTTTCATCCAGAGGAAGTTCGCGGCATGCGAGAGCGCGGGGTTGGGTTCGATCGTTGCAAGCCCGCGCCGCAGACGATCCCAGGCTGCGACGAGGGTCGGAAACTTCGCGATCAAGTCGATCGCCGAGTCGACGTTCGTTTCGTGCGACCCGTCAGGGCGGTGCGGGATGAAGTGTGCAACCGCGGAGACGCCGGTGCGCAGCACGTCCATCGGCCACGCGTCGCGCGGGATCTCCCGCAGCATCGCGATCAGTCCCGGCGGGACCGCCCGCCGCGCCGTCAACCGGGCGGAGAAGTCGGCCAACTCGGCGGAGCTGGGAAGCTCGCCGAAGAGCAGCAGGTGCGCGACTTCTTCGAAGGTCGCGTGCTCGGCCAGATCGTGAATGTCGTAGCCGCGATAGGTGAGGCGGCCGACTTCTCCCTCGACATTGCTGAGCACGGTCTCCCCGACGACGATGCCTTCCAGACCGGGGTTCACGACCGTGGACGCCATAACGCCGCAAGTTTCTCCGAGCGGCCGATTTCTCCCCAGGCGCGACTTTTGTCGGAACCCTGAAAGCTTGGCCCGGGCGGGTACCCGGCGGGCCAATTGTCGAACCGGTAGACCCAATGGTGACGTTCCGCGAGCAGTTACTCACGCTGCTCGAAGAGTGGAATGCGGAGCATCCCTTGCGCACCCTGACGCTCGAGGATTGCGTGCGGGATGGGCTGGGGCTGCACGACGTCTACGCGGGGAAGATCCTGCGCGAGGCCTACGTTCCGGCGTACAACCGTATCGCGCGACTGGCGACATTGCTGCGCGTCTCGCCTACGATCTTCGATGCCTACGTCCAGCAGTACGCGCAGCGCGCCGTCGGCGACAACCACTGGTGGGAGAACGAGACGGTCGATGCCGACCCGGTCGTGCTCGAGATCTTCCGGATCGTCGCCGAACAGCCGCCGCGCACGCAGGAATACCTCAAACGGGTAATGCTCGACGCGGTGCGTGCGGCGCTGGCCGACGCGAAACGCGGACGCATTCACACCGCGCAGTCGGATTCGGCCTAGGAGCCCGCGGTGGCCGCGCTGGGATGGATCGGCCTCGGCGACATGGGCGGCCCGATGGCGCAACGGCTGCTTGCCGCCGGTCACTCGCTGCGCGTCTGGGCGCGTAATCCCGAACGGCTGACCGCCGTCTGCGCCGCCGGCGCGACCGCGGTCGAATCCCCGCGCACGCTCGCCGCGCAGAGCGAAGCCGTTTTTCTGTGCGTGACCGACGGCCAGGCGGTCGACGCGATCGTCTTTGGTCCCGACGGGATC
>PMOG01000103.1 GCA_003161555.1 Vulcanimicrobiota bacterium
CCGCCGAACCCACTAGACGTAGTCGCGCAGCGTCAGCGTCACATTTCGTCGCGAACCGTCCTTGCCGGTGAGAACGAGCGTCAGCACGGTCCCGGCGGGGCCGCGGAAGAGCGTCCGGACGTCGGAAAGCGCGTAATCGGCGGCCGGTTTCCCGGCGATTGTCGTCAGGATGTCGCCGCTCAGGAGCCCGGCCTCCGCGGCGGGGGTGCCCGGCCGCACGTCGGCAACGACGACTTGTCCGCTCTGCTCGATCAGAAATGTGCCCGAGCGGTCGTAGGTTTCGTGCTCGGTGAGGCTCGCGTTGGGGACGAGCGTCATCGTCTGCGCGGAATAATCGAAGGTGACCGCAAATCGCCGCCACACCCCCGCACCGATGTTGCCCGCGGTGTACGGATCGGCGAACGCACCACGCGTCTGCGCGCTCAGATCGGTCACGAGATTCGGGAGCGTGAAACCGCCGAAGCTCAGCGTCGCGCGTCCGAGCCGGCCCATCGCCGCGCCGCCGACGCCGAAACCGTTCGCGCCCAGCGCGGTCGCGTTCGGCGGCACGATCGCCGGATGTGCCGCGAGGAACGGTGAGAGTACGCTGAGCGCGATGCGGCTGCCGGTGTCGACATCGCAGCGGCCGTTGAAGCCGTCGATCGCGCAGGCGATGTTGGGGTGCTGCCCGTTGAAGGTGAACGGAATCGTCGTCCCCTTCGCCGGGGGTACGGCGGCGCGCGTTTGGAGCACGATGCGGTTGTTCGTGTAGTCGAACGTGGTGATGAATCGCGCCAGCACCTCGAAGCCGATCAGGCCGTCGACGGGCTGGCCGCTGGCGACGCCGAAGCCCGCGCGCACCGGAACGATCACGAAGCCCTGCTTGCGCAAGGTCGCGCCGCCGACGTCTAAACGATCGACGGTTCCGAACTGAATCGATTCGGAATTCGAACCGACGCCGTTGCCGGCGCCGTTGCCGGCCGCACCGAGCCCGAGCGCCTTCGCGGCTTCGGTATCGATCAGATTCGCGCCACCGGTGTCGAAGAGAAAATGAAAGGGTCCCTTGCCGTTGATCGTCACCGGAAGGTCGACGTGATTGTCGACCAGCTCGAACGGGATCGACGTCGTCCCGCCCGGCAGATCGACGTCATCGACGTGCATCGCGGGGCGGCGCAGGGCAGCCTCAGCCGCCGGATCGTCGGCATCCGCGCCGGCGGCGACGAAGTCGAGCTGGTCGCCGTTGCTGTCGATGTTGCCGACCGCAAACGGCTGCATGAGGCCGTGCACGCGGCGGTAGTCACTGAACACCGTGGTGGTGGTGGTCGTACCGACGGTCAGCACCGTGCGGCCGGGCAAGTGCGTCGCGGTATCGATCCAGAGGTCGTACGGCGCGCCGCCGGGCGGGGTCACGCGGAGCACGTCGTAGCGGTGTCCCGCTGCGGACTGTTCGGGCAGCGCGACGACGGCCGCCCCGCCGTAGCTTGGTGACCACAGCAGCATCCGAATCTGGTAGGCTTGGTCGATCGCACTCGAGCGCGCCAGGACGCTGCCGTCGTTCCACACCGCGCCGCCGGCATCGCGGTTCCACACGTTGGTCCCGTCGTAGCCTTGGCCGCCGCTGAGCGGGCCGGCCTCGTCGTAGATCGCGGTCGCGCCGGTGCGGAGGTCTTCCCAAATGTCGGCGGTTCCGGGGATGCCCACTACTTGAACCGCGCCGTGGAAGTGCAGGGTACGAATCTGGCGCAGCGCGGTGACGCCGAGCGCCTCGCCGGACGCCGCCACGATCGCCCTCACCGGCTGCGGCGGGGTCGGCCCCTGGGCGCGTACCGTAACGGCGGCCCCGCTGAAGAGGGCGCACGCCGCCGCGGCGGCGCGAAAGCGAGAGAACCTGGTCATCGGTGTGTCCTGAGGGCGGCGCCGTTTAGACGCTGGGGTAGGCGCTGGTTTCGAACGTGCCGGTCGGCTCGCTGAAGGGGATGATCCCGCTGGCTCGCTGGACTTGACCCCCGAGCGACGACAGCGTCTCTTCGAGCCGTTCGTAACCGCGGTCGATATACTCCAGCCCGATGATCTCGGTTTCGCCGGCCGCCGCCAGTCCGGCCAGCACCAGACCCGCACCGGCGCGGATATCGGGCGCTTCGACCGGCGCGCCGGAAAGGCTCGCCACGCCTTTGACCAGCGCCGTATTGTTCTCCATCGCGACGCGCACGTCGGCGCCCATACGAACGAGCTCGTTGACGTACGAGAAGCGCGCGTTGAAAATCGACTCCTCCACCACGCTGACGCCCGGCGCGGTGCACAGGAACGACAGCATTTGCGGCTGCAGGTCGGTCGGGAACCCCGGATGCGGCGCGGTGACGACGTCGGTGCCGCCTTTGACGGTCGCGGCGCGCACGCGAATCCAATCGTCGCCGAAGTCGACGTCGATCCCGCATTCGGTCAGCGACACCTGCAGCGCGATCAAGTCGTCGGGACGCGCCTTCTTGACCGTGACGTCGCCGCGCGTGATCGCGCCCGCGATCATCAGCGTTCCGGCGGCGATGCGGTCGGGGATGATCGTGTATTCGACGCCGCGCAGTTCGGCAACGCCGGTGATGTAGAGCGTGTCGCTGCCTTGACCGTGAATCTTGGCGCCCATCGCGACCAGGAAGTTCGCCAGGTCGACGACCTCCGGTTCCATCGCGGCGTTGCGGATCGTCGTCTCGCCGTTGGCGGTAACCGCCGCCAGCATCGCGTTCTTGGTCGCTCCGACCGACGGCATGCGGAACTCGATCTCGCCGCCTACCAGCCGTCCGTCGCGCGCGCCCGCGATCAGGTAGCCGTGAGCGACCGAGACTTCGGCATCGAGCGCGCGAAAGGCGGCCTCGTGCAGATCGGTCGCGCGCGTTCCCAGAACGCAGCCGCCGGGGAGCGGGATTTCAGCCCGGCCGAACCGCCCCAACAGCGGTCCGCACAGATCGAACGACGCCGCGAGCTTGCGCACCAATGTGTAGGGCGCGCGAAACTTGTTGACGTTGGAGGCATCGATCGTGATCGAGTTGCGGTCCTCGAGCGCGACCCGCGCACCGAGCGCCTCCAGCAGCGACCACATCACCGAGACGTCGGTAATGCGCGGCACGCGGTGCAGCGTGACCTTGCCGCGCGCGAGCAGCGCGGCGGCCATGATCGGCAGCGCCGCGTTCTTCGCACCCTGGACTTCCACGCTTCCTTCGAGGCGCGCACCGCCGACGACGCGCAGCGTCGTATCGAGCCGGTCGAGAACGTTCATGCGCGCCCGAGTTCCGTCAACGGCACGAGCACGAGACGCTGCGTATCGTGAAGACCGCCGACGAAGATCGCCCCGAAGCGGTCGTCGTCCGCGGGCTCGAGTTGGACGGTGAAGGCGCGCGAGCCGGCGACTTCGCGCATCCGCGCGCGCGAGCCCTCGGCCTTCCCGGCGTAGCAGCCGTTATCGACGTCGACGCAGCGAATGTTGCCGTCGGCGAAGATCCCGAAGACGATCTCGCCGGCGGCGGCGTCGGCGGCGACGATCTGCGTGTACTCGTCGGCAAAATTGGTGATGAAGCGCGGGATGCCACGCTCGCGTGGACCCGTCGCGGCCGCCGGCGGAGGCACTGCCGGCGCGGGCGCCGGCGCCCAGGGCTGTACGGGCTCGGCGGCGGCGGGCTGGTGGTCGGCCGCTGCCGGCGGGGGAGGCTCGGAGGCCGGGACGGGAACGGAGGCCGGCGCGGCGGGCACCGTAGCCGTAACCGTCGCGGCGACCGTGACGGCGATGGGCTCCGCGACCGCGAGCGCCTGACGCGGCGGCTCCGGCTTCGCCAGCGCTTTTTGCCCGCGGGCGGACTGCATCGCCCAGGCGCACAGCGCCAGCGCGGCAAGCTGGACGCCTGCGGCGGCGAGCGGCACCCAAACCGACGTTCGTTTCATCCCATCTGGGGGTTCGGCGCGGGTCGCCATGTTTCTTAGCATGCCATAGCGTAGGAGGTACCAACCGACGGTAGATGGGGGACACCATGCAGCGCAGCATCATCGCACCCGGCGAACGCGTGACCAACCTCCGGTGGGTCATTGCCGGCATTTTGGGATTCGGCGTCTTGATCAACTACATCGACCGCGGGGCGCTCAGCGTCGCGTCGAAGCCGCTGCACGACGAGCTCGGCATGGGACCGGCCGAGTTCGGCATACTCTCGAGCGCATTCTTCGCCGTGTACGCATTTTCGCAGATGCCGATCGGCTACATTCTGGACCGCTACGGCGTCGTCGTCATCTCGCGGATCGGCGCTTTTCTGTGGAGCATCGCCTCGATGGCAACCGCGCTGGCTCCGAACTTCGCGAGCATTTACGCCGCGCGGCTGTTTTTGGGACTCGCCGAGGCGCCGACGTTCCCCGCCAACGCCAAGGCGATCGGCTACTGGTTCCCGCGCAACGAGCGCGGGCTCGCGACGTCGCTGTTCGACGCGGCCGCGAAACTCTCGAACGCGATCGGCATTCCTTTCACCGCGTGGCTGCTGATCATGTTCGGCTGGCGCGGGATGTTCTGGACGACGGCCGGACTCAGCCTGATCTTCTTCGCGCTGTTCTACGCGTTCTATCGCAACCCGAGCCGGGACAAGCGCCTCACGCAGGCCGAGCACCAGTACATCCTTGCAGGCGGCGCCGAACCGGAGACACCGGAAGGCGAACGGCCGCGCGGCGCGAGCCTGGCGTACTTGCTGGCGCAGCCGAAGATCTGGGGACTGGCGATCGGTTTTGCGGCCTACGGCTATCTGTTCGCGCTGCTGCTGACGTGGCTGCCGGGCTACCTGCAGTCGACGTTCGGCGTCAACATCCTCAAGGCCGGCAGCTACGCCTTCATCGCCTGGATCGTCGGCACCGCGACCGACTTGATCGTCGGCGGCTGGCTGGTCGATTATCTGATCCAGCGCGGTTTCGACGCGAACCGCGTCCGCAAGACGGTGCTGATCGCGGGGCTGATCATGGGTTTCGCCGTCGTCGGCGCCGCCTACACCAAGGACATCAACATCGCGGTCATGTGGATCACGATCGCAATCGCCGGAATCTCGTTTCACGCTCCGGTCGGATGGTCGATTCCAGCCCTGATTTCGCCGACCAACAGCACCGGTCAGGTCGGCGGCATCATGAATTTCCTCAACAACCTGGCCGGATTCTTCGCGCCGACGATCACGGGCATCATCGTCGCGCGGACGGGTTCGTTCAACACCGCGCTGATCACGGCCGGAGTCATCCTGATCGTGGGCATCGTCTCCTACACCTTCGTCCTCGGACGCATCGAGAAGATTCCGGACCCGGCCTGAAGACGCGATGAGCGCCGCGGAGTCCGCGACGAACGAGCCGGTGGTGGTCGGCATCGACCTCGGCACGAGCGCCGTCAAGGTGCTCGCGGCGACGGTCGGCGGCCGCGAGATCGCCTCGGGCTCCGAGTTCTACGCGCTCCAAACGCCCCACCCCGAGTACGTCGAGCAGGATGCCGACGTCGTCTATCGCGCCGCAATGCGGGTGCTCGAACGCGTGCTGGCCGACGTGCGGCTGCGCGGCCGCGAAGTCGGCGCGATCGGTCTCTCGAGCGCGATGCACGGCGTGCTGTGCGTCGATGAGGCCGGGGAGCCGCTCTCGGGGGTGATCACCTGGCTCGATCGCCGCGCGCACGCCGTCGCCGACGGCTGGCGCGCCGACGGCACCGCCGCTTCCTTATATGCGCAGACCGGGGCGCCGATGCACCCGATGCTTCCGATCGCGAAGTTGCGCTGGCTGGCCGAAAACGAGCCGGCGCTCTTCGCGCGCACGCGGCGGTTCGTCGGCCTCAAGGAGCTGCTGATCTTCCGCTGGACCGGCGAGTGGCTGATCGACCACGGCCTCGCGTCGGCAACCGGGATGTTCGACCTGCGCACGCGCGCCTGGTACCAGCCCGCGTTGGACCGCGCCGGCGTGAGCGCCGATCGCCTCTCGAAGCCCGCCGCGCCGTCGACCCAGCTGCGCGCTTTTCGGCCCGCCATCGTCAGCGCGCTCGGCCTGCGCCCAAACGCGACCGTCGTGCTCGCATCGGCAGACGGTCCGCTCGCGAACATCGGCGTCGGTACGACCGGACCGGGCGATCTCGCCTTGACGCTCGGCACGTCGGGCGCCGTGCGAATTCTCTCGGAGACGCCGATGCTCGACGCCGGGTGCCGCACGTTCTGCTACTGCGCCGACGACCGGCATTACGTCGTCGGCGGCCCGACCAGCGCTGCGGGCGCGTCGCTCGATTGGATCTTCGCGCTGCTGCTCGACGAGGTGCCCAAGGAAGACCGCTTCGCGCGCGCGATCGCGCTCGCAGCGGAACAGCCGCCCGGCGCCGACGGGCTCGTCGTGCAGCCGTTTTTCGCCGGCGAGCGCGCGCCGTACTGGAACAGCAGCCTGCGCGGCGCGTTTGACGGCCTCGACCTCGCGCACGATCGCCGCACGATTTTGCGCGCGGGTTTCGAGAGCGTCGTCTTCGGCGTGTTCGCCGTCTATGCGGTCCTGCGCGAATTGGCCGGCGGCGCGCAGCGGCTGCTGCTGAGCGGCGGGCTCACCAAAGCGCCGCTCGTGCGCTCGCTGCTGGCCGACGTGTTCGAGCTGCCCGCCGTGCAGCCGCATCAGCAGGAAGCCTCCGCGTTCGGCGCGGCGCTGGTAGCCGCGCAGGCCATCGGCCTGATCGACGACGCGGCGAGCGCCGCGCACGCGGTCGGCTACGATGCGCCGACGGAACCGAACCCCGCCACGAGCGAGGCCTACCGCGCCGCATTCGCGCGTTATCGCGCGCTCGTCGATGCGCAGCTGCGGCTGGCCGGATAAACGCCGCGGTGCGCGCCCCGCCCGGACGCGGGAGCGCGTATGCCGCGCTCGTCGTGTTGGCACTCGTCTGGGGATACACGTGGGTCGTCATCAAGATCGCGACGCAGTTCGCATCGCCATACGCCGTTGCGGGCGGCCGGATCGCGCTCGGCGCCGCGCTGCTGTTCGTCGCGCTTGCCGCGACCGGCCGTTCGCTGCGTCCGACGCCGCTCGGGCCCACGATCGTGCTCGGGCTGCTGCAGACGACGGGGTTCACGTTGTTTCAGACGCTGGCCGTCTCGATGGCCGGCGCCGGCAAGGTCTCAGTCCTCGCCTACACGATGCCGTTTTGGGTCGCGATTTTGGCCTGGCCCTTCTTGGGCGAACGCATCACCGGGCTGCGCTGGGTTGCGCTCGGCGTCGCCGCGGTCGGGTTGGCATTCGTCGTTGCGCCGCTGCCGCGCGGCGCGATCGTCGCCGACGCGTTCGCGATCGCCGCCGGCTTGTCGTGGGCGGCGAGCGCCGTGTGGGCGAAACGTCTGCGCGCGCGCCACGACGTCGATCTGCTCGCGCTGACCGCCTGGCAGCTGCTGTGGGGAGCGCTTCCGCTGGTCGTTGTGATGCTGGCGGTGCCGGAACGGATCGACTGGACGCCCACGTTCATCGCGGCGATGGCGTTCATCACGATCGTCGGAGCATCGTTCGCCTGGTTTCTCTGGCTGTTCATCCTGTCGCGGCTGCCGGCCGGCGTGGCCGGACTGGCGTCGCTGGCGACGCCGGTCGTCGGCGTCACCGCGGCTGCCATCCAGCTGCATGAGATTCCGAGCCGCACCGAACTGCTCGGCATGACCTTGATCGTCGCCGCGCTGGGACTCAATGCGGTCTCGGCAAGAGAGTCCGCAGGAAAGCGACAATACGCTTCGGACGAACTCGTGGAAGGAGCCTAGCCCTCGTGCCCCCATTTCGCAGCGGCATCCACTTCTTGCAGATACCCGGACCGACCAACGTCCCCGAGCGGGTGCTGCGCGCGATCGACCGCGCAACCATCGACCATCGCGGCCCCGGTTTCGCCGCGCTGACCCTCGAGATCCAGTCGCTGCTGCGGCCGGTCTTCGGCACGAAAGGCCCGGTCGTGATCTATCCCGCGTCGGGAACCGGCGCCTGGGAGGCGGCACTCGTCAACACGCTCTCGCCGGGCGACCGCGTGCTCATGGCGGAAACCGGTCAGTTCGCCGCGCTGTGGAGCGCGCTGGCCAAACGGCTCGGACTGCAGGTCGAGATCATCGCCGGCGACTGGCGCCACGGCGCCGACCCCGAAGCGATCGAAGCGGCGCTCGGGGCCGACCCCCAGCACGCGATCAAAGCCGTCGCCATCGTGCACAACGAAACGTCGACCGGTGTGACCAGCCGCGTCGCCGACGTGCGCGCCGCGATCGATCGCAGCGGACACCCGGCGCTGTTTCTCGTCGACACGATCAGTTCGCTCGCATCGATCGACTATCGGCACGACGAGTGGGGCGTCGACGTAACCGTCGGCGGTTCCCAAAAGGGGTTGATGCTGCCGCCGGGTCTGGCGTTCAACGCCGTCTCCGAGCGGGCGCTCGCGGCTTCGAAACACGCGCGGCTTCCGCGCGCGTATTGGGCCTGGGACGAGATGCTGGCCGCCAACCGCGACGGTTTCTTCCCCTACACGCCCGCGACCAATCTGCTCTACGGTCTGCTCGAAGCGCTGCACATGCTGCACGAAGAAACGCTGCCGGCGGTGTTCGCGCGTCATGCGCGACATGCCGAAGCGGCGCGGCGTGCGGTGGGCGGCTGGGGACTCGAGATCCTCGCCGTCGACCCGCGCGAGTACTCCAACACGCTGACCGCCATCCTCGTGCCCGAAGGCATCGACGCCGATCGCCTTCGCGGGCTGATTCTCGAGCACTTCGATCTTTCGCTGGGCACCGGCCTCGGCAAGGTCAAAGGCCGCGTGTTCCGGATCGGGCACCTCGGCTCGTTCAACGATCTGATGCTGGCCGGCACGTTGTGCGGCGTGCAGATGGGGCTCGACCTGGCCGGAGTTACGCACGGCGATGGGGTCGGCGCCGCGCTCGCATACCTTGCGGCGCCCAGCGCATCCCCCGTGCTCGCCGCCGTTTGACCGCAAGCGCGAGCGCTGCAGCGCGCGAGCCGGTCCTGACCCAGCGCCTCGCCGCGCGCCTGCGCGCGGCGATCGCGGGCGACGTCTTCGTCGATCGCACGACGCGCGGCATGTACGCGACCGATGCGTCGATCTATCAGATTGCGCCGCTCGGGGTCGTGATTCCGCGTACCATCGAAGACATCGAGGCGACGATCGCGATCGCCCGCGAGGAAGGCGTTCCGGTCACCGCGCGCGGCGGCGGAACGTCGCAGTGCGGTCAAACCATCAACCGCGGCTTGATCGTCGACGTCAGTCCCCACCTGCGCGAGATCGTCGCGCTCGACGTAGGCGCGCGGACGGTGCGCGTGCAGCCCGGTATCGTGCTCGACGCGCTCAACCGCGCGCTGCAGCCCCACGGTCTCTTCTTCCCGATCGATCCTTCGACGGCCAGCCGCTGCACGATCGGCGGGATGACCGCAAACAACAGCTCCGGCGCGCGCTCCCTGCGCTACGGGATCATGGCCGACAACGTGCTCGGCATCGACGCGGTGCTCGCCGACGGCACGCGCGCCGCCTTCGGACCGGTCGACGCCGCTGATGCGGCGCTCGCGCCGGCGCGCTATCGCGATCTCACCGAACGCGTGCGCGCGATCGCGCGCCGCGAAGCGAGCGAGATCGCGACCCGCGTGCCGAAAGTCTTGCGGAATGTCGGCGGGTACGCCCTGCAGACCGTGCACCCGGACGGGCCCTTCAACATGGCCAAGCTGCTGGTCGGCTCGGAGGGGACGCTCGGATTCTTCACCGCGATCGACTTGCAGCTGCAGGCGCTGCCGCGTGCGAAGGCGCTCGGGATCTGCCACTTCCCCAGCTTCGCCGACGCGATGCGTTCGACGCAGGCGCTGGTCGCGCTCGAGCCGGTCGCGGTCGAACTCTTCGACCGCACGATGATCGAGCTGTCGCGCGAAAACCCCGAGTTCGCACCGACGATGGCGGCGCATGTACGCGGCGAGCCGGGCTCGCTGCTGCTGGTCGAGTTCGCGGGCGACGACGCGGCACCGCTGGCGGAAAAGCTGGACGCGCTCGACGACACGATGGCGTCGCTCGGCTTCCCCGGCGCGGTCGTCAAGTTGACCGCGGCCGCCGAACAGGCGGCGGTGTGGTACGTACGCTCGCAGGGTCTCAACATCATGACCTCGACGCGCGGCGATCCCAAACCGATCTCGATCATCGAAGATTGCGCCGTTCCGCTGGAACATCTCGCCGCGTATACCGAGCAGCTGACCGAGATCTTCGCCCGGCACGGCACGACCGGAGTCTTCTACGCGCACGCCTCGGTCGGGTGCCTGCACGTGCGCCCGGTGCTCAACGTCAAGCGCGACGAAGACGTCGGCAAACTGCGCGCCATCGCCGAGGAGGCGTTCGCGCTGGTGCGAGCTTACGGCGGCGCCCACTCGGGCGAGCACGGCGACGGCATCCTGCGTTCCGAGTTTCACGAAGAGATGCTGGGCTCGCGGCTGGTCGCGGCCTTTCGCGAAATCAAGACCGCCTTCGATCCCGAAGGCGTGCTCAATCCGGGCCGGATCGTCGACGCACCGCGCATGGACGACCGTACGAACTTCCGCTACGGCCCCGGCTACGCCGCCGTGCCGCTCGAGACCCGGCTCGACTGGTCGGAGTGGGGCGGCTTCAGCGCCGCGGTCGAGATGTGCAACAACNNAACAACGGCGCCTGCCGCAAAGAAACGGGCGGCGCGATGTGTCCCTCGTATCGCGTCACGGACGACGAGCACCACGTCACCCGCGGACGCGCCAATGCGCTGCGCCTCGCCTTGACGGGGCAGCTCGGGGACGCCGCGCTGACGTCGGAGGAGCTGTACGCCGCGCTCGATCTGTGCGTGTCGTGCAAGGCCTGCAAGCGCGAATGCCCGACCGGCGTCGACATGGCGAAGATGAAGATCGAGTTCCTGGCGCACTACCGGTCGGCGCACGGAACCTCGCTGCGCGATCGTATCGTCGCGGCCTTACCGCGGCTGGCGTATTGGGCCGGGCCGCTGCGCCGGCTGGCCAACCTGCGCGACGCGATCCCGGGCCTGGCGCACGCGACCGAACGCGCCAGCGGTTTTACCGCCCGGCGCGCGCTGCCGCGCTGGCACGCGCATCCCTTCCGCGGCCGCAGCGCGGGAGGCCGCGCGCCGCACGGCCAGGTCGTGCTCTTCGTCGATACGTTCAACCGGTATTTCGAAGCCGACGTCGCGCGGGCGGCCGAACGCGTCCTGATCGCGGCCGGCTACGCGCCGGTCTACGTCCGCGCGCAGGACGGCGCGCGACCCCTCTGCTGCGGACGAACCTACTTGACGAAGGGCGACGTCGACGCGGCGCGGGCCGAGGCGCAGCGCACGCTCGACGCGCTCGAACCGTACGCGCGACGCGGCCTGCCGATCGTCGGCCTCGAACCGTCGTGTCTGTTGACGCTGCGCGATGAGTTTGGGTCGCTGATACCCGGCCCGGCGACGGAGCTGGTCGCCGCGCAGGCGCTGCTGTTCGAGGAGTTCGTGGCGCGGGAGCTCGACGCGGGGCGCTGGGAGCCGCCGCTGCGCACGGTGGCCCAGCACGCGCTCGTTCACGGCCATTGTCACCAGAAGGCGTTCGGTGCGATGCCGGCCGTGATGCGCGCCCTGCGTGCGATCCCCGGACTGGACGCGCAGGCCGTCGAGTCGTCGTGTTGCGGAATGGCCGGAATGTTCGGCTACGAGCGCGAGCACTACGACGTGTCGATGCGGATGGCCGAACGCGATCTTCTTCCCGCCGTGCGCGCCGTTTCGGAAGCGACCCTGATCGTGGCCGACGGGATGAGCTGCAAACACCAGATCGAGCACGGCGCGGACCGCCGCCCGCTGCACGTCGCCGAGGTCTACGCCGCGCTCCTGGCCTAGATCGCCGGCGGAACGCCCGCGGAACGGCGCCTTGGTAGGGTGGGACCTCCTACCCGTCCTTTTTGAGGATCGTGCTTTGCTGTTGCCTCGCTCGTGGTTTCGCGTTTGCGCCGCGCCCGCCGCTTTCACGGTGGTGACCTTTGCGGTCGCCGCTTGCAGCGGGTCGGGAGGGTCGGGAGGAACTCGCCTTCTGCCGGTGACGCCGACCTCGACACCGACCGCGTCGGGCTCCGGCACGCCGACGGCCACACCTACGGCACTCGCGACGCCCACCGCGACCGCCCGGCCGAGCGCGAGTCCGACCGGCACCGCTTCCGGCAGCCCCGCCGCCAGCCCGAGCCCATCGCCCTCCGCCACGGCCTCGGCGAGTCCCAGCCCGAGCCCGTCGCCGACCCGCTCGCCGTCGCCCTCACCGAGCCCATCGCCGTCGCCGGCGCCCGCAGCGGACCTCGTCTACCTTCCGGTCGGCAGCGGCGGGTCCGGCGACGCGATCGAAGTCGTGAGATATACCCCTTCGACCCAGCAGTTCGCATTGGCGGGCGGCATTTCGGGCTCGAGCACCAACCTGACCGGACACGATCCCAACGGCGTCGCCGTCGACGAGACCGGCAATATCTACGTGTCGACCAGCGGCAGCAGCGGCACCGGCTTCGTGTACGAGTATGCCGCGGGATCCGGTTCGTCGAGCATTGCGAACGTGGCGCCGATTCGAACGATTACGACGACCAACAGCCCGTACGCTTTGTGGGCGGCACACGGTCTGGTCTACGTCGACGAAAGCAGCGGCGGCGGGACCGGCCCGGGTGTCACGCAGATCTTCAGCGCCGTTTCGAACAGTACGCCGGCGCTGACGATCACCGCCGGCGGCGTCGCCAACAGCTCAATCACCAACGTGATCTCCGATGCCGCCGGAAACATCTACGTCTCCAACATCGGCAACTACCAGAACGTCTATCCCAGCAACAACCCGACGATCTACATTTATAATGCACTGGGTGTGCAGATCGGAACCATCACCAACAGCGATTTCGAGACCTTCGGCATGGCCTTCGACGCCGCCGGAAATCTCTACGCCAACAACTACTACGGTACGGCGGCCCCGCCGCTGCACTGCTGCTCGCTCGCCGAGTATCCGGCCGGATCGCTACTGACGAATCCGGCGCCAGCCGAGCGCTTCAGCGGCACGCAGGCCGGAGCCGGCGCGGCCATCGCCATCGACACGCTCGGCAATCTCTTCACGACGGCCAGCTCGCTTCAAGTCTACGCGCCGGGATTCGGCCCCTCGGCATCAGCCAATGCCACCATCGGCGTGGGCGACGGCACCTATACGCTCGCCGTGTATCCGCACCCGTAGACGACGTCCCGTCGCCGGTGCACCTAGACGCCGGCGACGGTGAGGCGCGCGTTCGCGAAGTCGATCTTCGATTGGGCGCGGCGCTGGGCGGCGAGATCGCCGCCGGCGGCCTTGTGCTCCTCCTGCGCCGCCTGCAGGTCGGCCCGTGCATGCGCGATATCGATCTCGTCGCGCGCGAGCGCCGCATCGGCGAGGACCGTCACCTTCGTTGGCAGCGCTTGAAGAAAGCCTTCGCCGCACGCCAGCTCGAGCCGCGTCGTCGTTCCGCCTTCGCCCTGGACGTTCGCGCGCAGCACGCCCGGCCGCAGCGCCGTCAAATACGGCGCATGCGACGGCAGAATCCCGATTTCACCTTCCGTGCCCACGGCAATGACGAGCTCGGCCTTCCCATCGAACTTGACCGCCATCGGCGTAATCAGCGAGAAGTCGAGCGTATTAGCCATTCCAGCCCATTTTTCGGGCGGCTTCTTTGACTTCTTCGATGCCGCCGACGTAGAAGAACGCCTGCTCGGGGATGTCGTCGCACTTGCCGTCGAGGACTTCCTTGAACGAGGCGATCGTCTCTTCGATCTTGACGTACTTGCCGGAGCGTCCGGTGAACTGTTCGGCAACGAAGAACGGCTGTGAGAAGAGGCGCTGGATGCGGCGCGCGCGGCCCACGGCCACTTTGTCGTCGTCGGAGAGTTCTTCGACGCCGAGGATGGCGATGATGTCTTGCAGGTCGCGGTAACGCTGCAGCGTCTCCTGCACGCCGCGCGCGACCGCGTAGTGCTCGTCGCCGACGATCGACGGATCGAGGATGCGCGACGACGACGCGAGCGGATCGACGGCGGGGTAGATCCCGAGTTCCGAAATCGGTCGCGAGAGCGCGGTCGTCGCGTCCAGATGCGCGAACGTCGTCGCGACCGCCGGGTCGGTGTAGTCGTCGG
>PMOG01000044.1 GCA_003161555.1 Vulcanimicrobiota bacterium
GCAGCGGATCGCCGGGGAAATACATCTGCGTCACCAGCCGGCTGTCGTTGCGCGAACCGAACAGCGAGAAGTGAATGTGCGCCGGCCGCCAGGCATTGGGACTGTTGCGCCACGGATACGCACCCGGCTTGATGGTGAGAAACCGGAAGGCGCCCTCGTCGTCGGTGAGCATCCGGCCGTCGCCGCGGAAGTTCGGATCGAGCGGCGCGCGGTGCTGGTCGGCCTCGTGGATGTAGCGGCCGGCTGCGTTCGCCTGCCAGACCTCGACCAGCGAACGACGCACCGGACGGCCGTCTTCATCGAGCACCCGCCCCGCAACGATGATCCGCTCGCCGAGCGGCGCGCCCGTTCCGCCTGCCGTCAGGTCGGTGATATCGGGTCCGGCCCATCCGCGCGCACACGACACGCCGGGAACCTCGACCAATTCGCGCGGCACTGCGAGCAGCGGCTGCTCGGGATGACGTTTGATCGTGCTCGTGTAGCCCGGATAGTCGTACGGCGGCTGGGTCGGATCGGCAGCGCGGAAGGCCGTGGTCACGCGTGTTCCTCATCGTCGATTTGCCGATAGACCTTCGCGGCAATCTTGAAGGCGGTGTTAGCTGCCGGAACGCCGGCGTAGGCGCCGACCTGCAGCAAGAGTTCCTTGACCTCGTCGCGGGTCACGCCGGTATTGCGGCTCGCGCGCAGATGCAGTTCGAGTTCTTCGAGCCGTCCGAGCGCCGCCGTGATCGCAATCACCAGCATGCTCCGGGTCTTGCGCTCGAGGCCCGGCCGCGTCCAGATGTCGCCCCACACGTTCTCGGTCAGATAGTGCTGAAAGTCGCGGGTGAAGTCGGTCGCGTTCTCCATCGAAGCATCGACGTGCGCGTCGCCGAGCACCGCGCGGCGCACGGCCAGACCCCGCTCGAACGGCGATTCGCTCATCCGCTTCTCCCGGCAGCAGCAGCCCCGAAAAACCCGTGCAGGACGCGATTGAACTCTGCGGGCCGCTCGACATTGAGAATGTGGGCGGCGCCGTCGATCACCTCGAGCCGCGCGCCGGGTATGGCGTCGCGCAGCGCAGCGCATAATGCGGGCGGCGTCGAGGGGTCTTCGGACCCGGCGATGACCAGCGTCGGCGCGGTGATGCGGGCATCGTCGGCGGCCAGATCTGCGTCGCGCAAGGCGGCACAGCAGCCGAGGTATCCGGCGACCGGCGTGCGCGAGAGCATCAGGCGAAAGCCGTCGACCTCGACCGGACGCGCCGCGTGCATCGCCGGCGTGAACCAGCGGCCCAGCGTCCCTTCGGCGAGTGCCCGGACGCCCTCGCGTTCGGCAGTCTCCATCCGTTCGTTCCACAGCTCGGCGGTGCCGATCCGGTTTCCGGTCGCGCACAATACCAGCCGTTCGGTGCGCGCGGGGTAGGCGGCGGCGAAGCGCTGCGCGACGACACCGCCGATCGAAAGGCCGACGAGCGTCGCACGCTCGATCGCCAGCGCATCGAGCAGTTCCGCCAGGTCGTCGGCCAGTTGCGCGACGGTGTACTCCCGCTGGGACGGGTTCGCGCTGAGGCCGTGGCCGCGCATGTCGTAGCGAACGACGCGGTGACGTTCGGCCAGCGCCGGGACTTGCGCATCCCAGAGGTGCACGTTCGTGCCGAGCGAGTTCAGCAGTACGACCGGCGGCCCGTGCTCGGGTCCGGTGAGGTCATAGTGGACGGTCAGGCCGTCCGCGCGCGTAAAGGGCATCGGGCGCGTCTTCGCCGTCAAGGGCCCGGAACCGGTTCTTCGTCGACCAGGTGCCGGCGCGCGCGCAGGAGGGCCAAGGCCGTCAGCGCGTCGTCGATCTCCCCGCCTGCGCACGCGTCCAGCATGTCCTCGAGCGGCATGCGCACGACCTCGATGCTCTCGATATCCTCCGGCGGCGTGGGATCCCGCACCAAGTCGCGCGCCAGGAAGAGCATCACGGGCGGCTCGACGATCGACGGAATCTCGAATCCGCGACCAAGCTCGTCCCAGCGCTCGGCCCGAAAGCCGGTCTCTTCACGCAGCTCGCGCTTGGCGCAATCGAGCGCGCTCTCGCCGGCATGCCGGCCGCCTTTGACGATCTCGACGACCGGCGCGCCGGCGGCGAAGCGCGCCTGGCGCACCAGCAGCACTGCATCGCCGTCGACCGCGACCACGCCGCTCGCCCCAGCCGTCACGACGACACCGTGCTCGCCCCGCAGTCCGTTCGGGTGCACGATCTCGTGAACGTCGAACCGCAGCCAGGGATTCTCGTACGCGACGCGGCGCGCGCGACGCTCGAAGCCCGCGCCGCTCATGCCGTCACCCGGACCCATCTACGGATACTCGGCCAAGCCCGGCGGGTCGACGACGGCTTCGATCTCGTCGGGATTCGACTTCCAGAAGCCGTAGCTGAAAAAGAAGATCAGGCCGGCGACCAGCGCGATGACGAACCAGATCCAGGTGCTGCGCGAGAGCCCGAAGACCGCCAGGAACAGCGAGAACACGATGCCCAGAATCGGGAACAGCGGGACGAACGGGACCCGGAAGGTTCGCGGCAGGTCGGGTTTGCGCCGGCGCAGGTAGAGCACGCCGGCGCAGACCACGGTGAATGCGATCAGCGTCCCGATGTTGACGAGGTTCAGGAGCTGGTTGAGCGGCACGATCAGCGTCAGGACCGCGACGGCAACGCCGGTGAACATGGTGGTGTAGATCGGCGTCTTGAAACGGGGATGGATGTGCGAGATCGCCGAGGGCAGCATCTTGTCGCGCGCCATCACATAGAAGATTCGGCTTTGGCCGAGCAGCGAGGCGAGCGCGACGCTGGTCGTGCCGGCCAGCACGCCGATCGTGATCACCCAGCTGAGGATCGGCAGGTGCAGCGGCGCCAGCGCCGCCACCAGCGGATTCTTTTCCGGCACCTGCGTCCAGTTGAGCGCGCCCACCAGGACGATCGCCGTCGCGCAGTAGATCACCGTGCCGATCGCAAGCGCGCCGAGCACGCCCAGCGGTACGTCGCGCTGCGGGTTCTTACACTCCTCGGCCGTGGTCGTCGCGGTATCGAATCCGATGTAGCTGAAGAACACGTAGGCGGCGATCGGAATGATCCCGTAGGGTTGCGACGCTTCGACCGCGCCGCCGAACGGCACCAGCATCCCGATGCCGTGCGGGATGAAATCGTGCAGGTTCGCGGCGTGAAACAGGAACAGGCCGGCGATCACGAACACGACCAACGCCGAGATCTTCAGCACCACGAAGATGTTGTTCGTCGTCGCCGACTCGCGAATCCCGACCGAGAGCAGGACGCTCAGCGCGAGGACGAACAGCGCGCCGACCAGGTCGAACTGGGAGTGCGCGATGTCGTAGGTGTTCAGCTGCCACCAGTTGCCGCCGATCACCAGATTCGATGTCTGCGCCCAGGCCGGCAGCGTCAGCCCGACGCTTTTGAACACATCTTGGATCGCGGCCGAGAACTGCTGCGCGACCGGCGCGGCACTGATACCGTATTCGAAGATGAGCGCAAAGCCGATGATCCACGCCACCAGTTTACCGAGCGTCGCGTAGGCGTAGGTGTACGCGCTGCCCGCCACCGGCACCATCGCCCCCAACTCCGCGTAGCAGAGGGCGGCGAAAAACGAGGTCAGGCCGGCCAAGAGGTACGACAGGATCACCGCCGGACCGGCGCCCTTGACGCCGGTCCCGATGGTGGTGAAGATACCGCCGCCGATCATCGTCCCGAGGCCGATCGAGACGAGATCCCGTGCGGTCAGCACGCGGCGAAGGGTCTTGTTCTTGCTCTGCTCGCGCAGACGTTCGACGGAACTGGTCGCAAAGAGTTGCGACAGGAACGGCATTCGCCGCCGTTCGGAACCCACCGGGCTGCATCCCCCGAGGGTGGTGCGCGAAGTGCCGGCCGTACGCGCGGCGAAGCCGCCGCGGTGCGTATCTTGTACCGTTCGATCATCCTTCAGCCGCAGCTCGAAGCACTGGCACGCGACGCCGGGGTGACCCTGGTCGAAGCTCCCGATACCCAAACCGGCGTGCGGGAAGCACCGCACGTCGACGCGCTGTGGCTGTGGCCGGGCTGCTACGACGCGGAGTTGGCCGCGGCGCTCGGGTCTTCGCAGCAACTGCGCTGGATCCAACTGCTGACCATGGGCTACGATTCGCTCGAGAAATTCGGTGCGCCGCCCGGCATCACGATCACCAACGCCGGAGATTCCTACGCGCCGACGGTCGCCGAGCACGCGCTGGCGCTATCGCTGGCGCTGCTGCGGCAGATTCGCCCCGCGCTCGAACGCTCCACGAAACACGCCTGGGATTCCGGTTTGTCGGCCTCCGTGGCGACCCTCAACGACGCGCTGGTCGCGGTGATCGGGTTCGGTTCGATCGGGCGCGCGATTGCTGTTCGCGTCCGCGCCTGCGGCGCGCGCGTGGTCGCGGTCACGCGCAGCGGACGGCCCGATCCGCTGGCCGATGAAAGCGCGCCGGTCGGGGCGCTGCACGCCGTGCTCGCGCGCGCCGACGTGGTCGTGCTGGCGGTGCCGCTCACCGCGGAGACCCGCGGGATGATCGACGCCGCCGCGCTGGCGGCGCTGCGGCCCGGTGCCGTGCTGGTCAACATCGCCCGCGGCGGAGTGATCGACACCGCCGCGCTGGTCGCAGCGCTCCGCGAAGGGCGGCTCGGCGGTGCCGGGCTCGACGTGACCGACCCCGAACCGTTGCCCCCGGACCATCCGCTGTGGGAGACCCCCAACACGATCATCACGCCGCACATCGCGGGTTACGGCGGCACGGTTCCGGGCCGCCGCGTGCTCGGCCTGATCGGCCGCAACCTCGACGCGTTTCGCAACGGCCGTGCGCTCGAAGCGCAGATCACCCTCACGCCGCGCTAGCGGAACGCGTGCTCAGAGACCGAGCGTCTTGCGGACGGCGGGGAGAAAATTCCGCGAGATCGGCACCTCGCTGCGCGCCTTGTCGTCGACGCGCAGCAAGAACGAACCGCCGAAGAACGGCTCGACCTCCACCACGCGGTCGGGGTTGACGAGATACGCGCGGTGCACGCGCAGAAACCCGGCCGGTTCGAGCCGCGCCGCGGCCTCGGCCA
>PMOG01000131.1 GCA_003161555.1 Vulcanimicrobiota bacterium
TGCCCGACCGACGCGATCGTGCTGACGCCGCGCTTCGAGATGGCCGATTACCGTCGCGGTGCGTTCGTGTATGCGAAGGACCGTTTGCTGGTGCCCACGGAAGCGGGCGTCGGGATGCCGCCCGACGAGCGGCCCAACGGAATCCCGGCCGACCTCGGCGCGGTCGCGCGCGAAAAGGACACGGTCGACATCGCGACGGGCTACGAGGCGACCAACCGCGGACATATCCTCAAAGACCAGCGTCGAGGGCTCGCCGGGTGATCACGTTCTGGATCTTGGCCGTCCTATTGATCGCCAGCGCCGTTTTCGTCGTGACCGCCAAGAAGCCGGTGTACTCGGTCGTCGGCCTGCTAGCGAATTTCCTCGCGCTCGCGGCGACGTATCTCGAACTGCAGGCCGAATTCCTGGCCGTCATTCAGATCGTCGTTTACAGCGGCGCGATCCTGATTCTGTTCGTCTTCGTCATCGCGCTGCTCTCGAGCGGTGTCAAGCCGTTTGAAGTCGGGCCGGATCGCGCGCCGCGGATCGCGGTACCGGCGATCCTCTTCGGCGCGCTCGTGCTGGCCGGCATCGCTGCGACCGTCGTCGGCGCGAACACCGCCGCGCTGCGCGGCGCCGCGGGCGTGACCGGCGATGCCAATGCCTTCGGCAGCGTCGCCGATTTCGGTGCGGCGCTGTTCACGACCAACCTGCTGCCCTTCGAAGTCACGGCGCTGCTGCTGATGGTCGCCGTGGTCGGCGTGGTGCTGATCGCGGGCGACGAAGGGCCGGCCGGGATCATCCGCCGCCGCAAACGGCGCCCGATCGAACGGGAGCCGATCGTCAAACGGGAGCGTGCCGTCCGATGATCGTCGCGCCCGAAAACTACGTCGCGCTCTCCGCAGTGCTGTTCACGATCGGGGTCGTGGGCGTGATCGCGCGCCGCAACCCCCTGATCATGCTGATGTCGATCGAACTGCTCTTCAACGCCGCTAACTTGGCGCTGGTGACCTACGCGCGAGCCTGGGTCAACAACGTCGGCCACATCTTCGCCTTTCTGGTGATCACCGTCGCGGCGGCTGAAGCGGCGATCGGGCTCGCGATCGTAGCGGTCGCGTTCCGCAACCTTCCCCACGTCGACGTCGACGACGCCGCGGTCCTCAAAGGATGATGCTCGCTTTCGTCTGGCTCGCGCCGTTGGCCGGAGGCATCCTGCTGTGGGCGTTCGGTCCCCAGCTGCGCTCGTGGGCGGGACCGATCGGCTCGGCGCTGATCGGTGCATCGTTTCTTGCGACCTGCGCGCTGTGGGGCAGCGCGACGGCGCCCGGCGCCCTGCACGTTCCGCTGGTCAGCTGGCTGCACGGCTGGAACTTCGGGCTGCAGCTCGACCGCCTGTCCCTGATCTGGTCGCTGATTATCACCGGCGTCGGCTTCCTGATCCACGTCTACTCGATCGGCTACATGGACGGCGACCGCGCCTTTGCGCGGTTTTTCGCCTACATGAACTTCTTCGTGTTCGCGATGCTGACGCTCGTGCTCAGCGACAACGTGATCGGTCTGCTGGTCGGCTGGGGGCTGGTGGGTCTGGCCTCGTACTTTCTGATCGGATTCTGGTTCGATCGTCCGAGCGCGGTCGCGGCGGCGCGCAAAGCCTTCGTGATGAACGTGGTCGGCGACGTCGGCATGATGTTCGCCATCTTCCTGATCGTCGCCAAACTCGGTGCCATCGGCTACGCGGACGTCTTCGCGGGCGTCGGGCACGCGCTCGACTCGGGGACCGTGTTCCTGATTTGCGTTGGACTGTTCGTCGGCTGCGCGGCCAAAAGCGCGCAGGTGCCGCTCCACACCTGGCTCCCCGATGCCATGGAAGGCCCGACGCCGGTGTCGGCACTGATCCACGCGGCGACGATGGTGACTGCCGGCGTCTATTTGATCGCGCGCTTCGCGCCGCTGTGGAGCGCGTCGGCCGAGGCGCGCGAAATGGCGGGCGTCATCGGCGGACTGACGGCGATCTCGGGGGCCGTGCTGGGCTGCGTCCAATGGGATATCAAGCGCATCCTCGCGTATTCGACGATGTCGCAGATCGGCTACATGATCATGGGCGTGGGGGTCGGCGCGTTCACCGGCGGCGTGTTCCATTTTCTGACCCACGCGTTTTTCAAAGCCCAGCTCTTCCTGGGCGCGGGCATCATCATTCACGCCCTCGCCAACCAACAGGACGTGCGCCGGATGGGCGGACTGCGCACGCGCATGCCGTTCGCGTTCCTGGCGATGCTGGTCGGCGTGCTCGCGATCTGCGGAGTCCCCGGCTTCAGTGGTTTCTTCAGTAAGGACGATGTGATCTACGGTACGCTCGCGGCCGGCCACCCGTGGCTCTACGCAGTCGGCGTGCTGACGGCCGGAATCACGGCCTACTACATGTTCCGGCTGCTATTCGTCACCTTCTTCGGGCCGTATCGCGGAGACGTCGACGCGGCTGCCTTGGGAATCGCCGTCGAGCCGTCGGGGCCGAGCGTCGCCGGCCACCACGCCGAGGAAGAAGAACCACACCATCACGCGCCGCCGGGGTTGATGAACGTGCCGGTCGCGATCCTGATCCTGCCGACGATCTTCATCGGCTGGCTCGATTTCGGCGAAGGCAGCCCGTGGAAGCAGTTCTTCCGCGGCTTCCCGGGCTTCGATGCGGCAGCGACCAGCGCGGCGATGCCGGAGCTGGCCTCGACCGGCTTGGTGCTGGCCGTCGTGGCCGCCGGCTTCACGCTGGCGTATGCGCGCTACGGCACCACCGCCGCGCTGCGTGACGCCGTCGCGCGCCTGCGCAACGAAACGCTGCGGACTCCGCCCGTGCTCGTCCACGCATACTATTTCGATGCGGCCTACGAGCTGATCTTCGCGCGTTCGGCGCGCGCCTTGGGCAGCTGGTTCGACCGCGTCATCGATCCGCACGTGATCGACGCCGGCGTTCGCGAGGTCGCGATCAGCTCGGAATGGCTGGGGCACCTGTTCCGCAGCTTTCAAACCGGACTCGTGCGAGTCTATGCGCTCAGCCTGGTCTTCGGCGTGGCCTGCTTCGTCGCATACTACGCGCTCGCGTTCGGGGTGAGCCGATGATCGTCAGCGCGCTCGTCCTGGTTCCGATCCTGTTCGGCCTCGCGCTGTACGCGGTGCCGCGCCGCGCCGCCGGCATCGCGAAGGGTGCGAGTGCCGTGCTCGCCGCCCTGGTCTTCGCGCTGGCGGCACTCGAACCGCAGGCCCCCGACGCAACGGTGCGCTGGCTCTCGCGTCCGTTCGCGGCGGCGTTTCATCTCGGCTTCGGGCCGATTTCCTTTTGGCTGGTGCTGCTGCTTGCGCTGGTGACGTTCAGCGCCTTGCTCGTCGTGCGGGGATCGCGCATGCGCGAGATCGCGGCGCAGCTGCTGGTGCTGCAAGGGGCGATGAACGGCTTGTTCCTCGCCAAGGACGTGTTGCTGTTCGCGCTGTTCTGGGACCTCATGCTGCTGCCGGTCTTCTTGGTGCTCGTCGCCGGCGGCACGCACGGACGCACGGCGTGGAAGTATCTCCTCTACAATCTGGTCGGCGGTCTGGCGCTGCTGCTCGCGACTGCCGCGTTCGGCGTCCTCGCCGGAACGACGGACGTGATCGGCAACCCGGCGGCGCGGGTCGGCATCGGTGCGACCTGGGGCGCGTGGATCTTCGCCGGCTTCGCGTTCGCGTTCTTGATCAAGACCCCGGTCTTCCCATTTCACACCTGGATGCCGGAGACGTACGCCGACCTTCCGCCGCCGGTCGTTGCGGTCGTCTCGGCGGTGCAGTCGAAAGCGGGGTTGTACGGGTTCTTGGCGATCGGTGTCCCGTTTCTCGGACCTGAGATGGCGCAGGCCCGTCCGCTGATGTTCGTGCTGGGCCTGAGCGCGCTGCTCTATGGCGCGTTCGTCGCGCTGGCCGAGCGCGATGCGAAGCGGGTCGTCGCTTATAGCTCGCTCTCGCACCTCGGTTTGATTTTGCTCGCGGTGTTCAGCGGTTCGAGCTTGGCCTACGCGGGCGCCCTCGTCTACATCATCGCGCACGGCCTCTTCAGCGCCGCGCTGTTCATCGTGCTCGGCGCGGTCGAACAGCGCGAAGAAACGCGCGATCTGCTGCGCCTGGGGGGACTCGGCGCGCGCAATCCGCAGCTGGCCGGGGCGCTGATGCTGGCCGCGCTGGCGGCGTTGGGACTTCCCGGGCTGGCGGGATTCGCGGGCGAGATCCTCATCCTCACCGGACTGTACCGGGCGGGCTACGGGTGGCCGGCCGTGATCGCCCTGCTCCCGATCGTCCTCGCGGCAGCCTACATGCTGCGCGTGTTCCAGTCGATTATGAACGGACCCGAACACCCGGATCTCCCCCAACGCCGCGATCTCACGTGGCTCGAAGGGCTGGCGGTGGCGCCGCTGGTAGCCGCCTTCGTCTGGCTGGGAATCGATCCCGCGAGCGTGGTCGCGGCGATGGTGGCCGGAGGCGCGCATGTCGCCGGCGTTCGGTAGTTTTCCGGTCGGCGCCGATTACGCGGCGCTCTTGCCGATGGCGGTCGTCGCGTGCACACCGCTGGTGATTTTGTTCGCCGACCTCTTCCTGACCGGCGGCGGGAACCTCCGCCGCGGGGTAGCGGTCGGCATCGCTATCGTCGGCTTGGTGATCGCCGGCGTGATCGAGGCGGGGCAGTATCCGCACGACTACGCGGCGTTCGGCGGCGCATTCATCGAAGGCGGCTTCTCGATCGTCTTCAGCGAGATCGTCATCGTCGCGACGGTCGCAACGCTGCTGCTGTCGGCCGGCATCGGCCGGACGGACCAGGTCGCCGGAACGACCGCGCTGTTGCTGTGGAGTGCCTCCGGCGCGATGCTGATGTCCGGCGCGGCCAACCTGATGACCGTTTTCCTCGGTCTGGAACTGCTGTCGCTGGGACTGTACTGCCTGTGCGCAATCTCCGCTCGCAGCACGGCGCGGGAGGCGGCGCTGAAGTACCTCATCCTCAGCTCGATGGCGTCGGGCTTTCTGCTCTACGGTTCGGCGCTGCTCTTCGGCGCGACCGGATCGGTCGCGTTCGCCGCCCTCGCGGCGGCGCCGCTGACGCCGCTGTTTGCGTTGGGGGCGGGGCTGTTTTTGGTCGGGATCGCGTTCAAACTGAGCCTGGTCCCCTTCCATGCCTGGACGCCCGACGTGTACGAGGGCGCGCCGCTCCCCGTCACCGCCTTCATGTCGGTCGTTACCAAGGCCGGGACGCTGGCGGTCTTCGCGCGCTTCGCCTACGCCGCGCTGCCGCCCGATCGCGCGAGCGCAATCCTGATTCCGATCTGGGTTGCGGCGGCGCTCTCGATGCTGATCGGCAACCTCGCGGCGCTGGCGCAGACCGACATGAAGCGGCTGCTCGCGTACTCGGGGATCGCGCAGGTCGGTTACATCGTCGCCGCCTTCGCCGGACAGACGACGCTCGGACTCCGCTACGCGTTGCTGTACCTGGCCGGATACACGTTCATGAACCTCGGCGCGTTCGCCGTGGTTGAGCTGATGTCGCGCGACGGCGACGCCGTGGTCGGCATCCCGCGTTTCGCCGGGCTCGCCTACCGGCGGCCGTGGCTTGCTGCCGCGATGACGCTGTTCCTGATCGGCCTGGCCGGGCTGCCGCCGACGATCGGCTTTACCGGCAAGATTCTGATCCTGGCCGTGACGACCGGGGCCGGGTACGCGTGGCTGGCCGGCGTCCTGATCGTGGGCACGGCGATCTCCGCCTACGTCTATTTCAAGATCGTGCGCGCGATGTTCGTGCATGCCGATCCGGCCCACGTGCGTGACGAGCGCTCCCGCAACCCGCTGCCGTGGCTCGCGGTCGCCGTCTGCGCGGTCCTGACGTTTGCGCTGGGCGTGTTCCCGCTGACCCCTTCCAACATTCTGCCGCTGGTGAAATGATTCGCGCGGCACGGCCGGACGATTCAGATTTCGTTGCCGCGCTCGTTCCACGTTTCGTCGAGCACGGCGTCGCCGGGGGCCACACGCGCGAGGAGGTCGTCGAGGGCACGACGCGCGTGCTCCGCGAAGCGCTCGCGCACCCGGAGCCGGCCGACCTCTTCCTGATCGCCGAAGACGACGGCGGCCAACCGGCCGGCTTCGTGTATGCGGTTACGCACCGCGACTTCTTCACCGGCGAAGACTACGCGCACGTCTCGGAGATTGCGTCGGCACGCAGCGGCGGCGGCGTGGGCTCGGCGCTGATGACGGCGGTCGAAAGCTGGGCGCGCGGACGCGGGTACCGGCTGGTCACGCTCAACGTCATCGAAGAAAACGCCGGCGCGCGGCAGTTCTACGAACAGCTCGCCTACGGTCTGCACCACCGGCAGCTGATCAAACGCCTCTGAACTACATGGAGATCTGAATGATGTACGTCGTTCCTGCGACGATCGGAAACTGGGGCGGGGTACCGCCGGCCGACGGGCTGTACGTGAGGACGTTGTTCGCCAGCGTTGCGTTACCGAGCGTTGTGTACGAACTGCCGCCGACCACGCCCAGCTGCACGATGTACGTTCCGGCGGCAAACGGGTTGGCGGCGGTCCCGGTGATCACGATGCCGGGCGGTGTCGTCAGCGTGTAGCTTTGCGTCGCGCTGATCGTAAAAAAGTCGTCGAACGCGCCGGTCGAGAGCGTTCCGCGCGTTCCGCGGATGCGGCGCGCGACGGACGCGGGAGCTCCGGTCGGCGCCGTTTGCTGCACGCCGACGGTGAGCATCGTTCCGAGGAGCACGGTTCCGGCGGCCTCGGGGAACGTGAACGCGGCGACGTTGCCGCTCTGATCGGTGAGCGACAGGGTCTGACCGGCGCTGCTCGCGGTTACGGTGATGCTGTCGCCGCTGACCCCGGGAGTTGGGCTCGCCGTCGCCGTCGTACTCGGCGTGCTGGTCGTCTTCGATGAGCAACCGGCAACTGCCAGTGCCAACAGCGTGGCAAGTCCATATCGAAGGAGGGTCCGCATCAGGAGAAGATCCTTTCCGAGAGCACGGGTCACGGAGAAACAGCAGCGCCTGGAACGGCGATCGCGTTTGTGTTTTACCGGCCGACGGCGGTCCACCCGCTTGTGCAAGGTTTCCTTGCTGGGGGTAGGAACGGCCGCTTTGTGCCGTTGACCGATGGAACGCGCGTCCCGGTGCTGATCGTGGGCGGCGGCATCGGCGGCCTCGCGCTCGCACTCGCGCTTGCACGCCGCGGCCGTCGGGTTCACATGCTCGAAAAGGCACCAAGCTTCGGCGAGATCGGCGCCGGCCTGCAGCTGGCGCCCAACGCGTCCTGGGCACTGCACGATATGGGCGTGCTCGACGCGATCGCGCCGTTGGCGGTCTTCCCGCAACGTATCGTGTGGATGGATGCGATCTCGGGCGAGCAGCTCACCGCACTCGATCTCGGTCCTCCGTTTCGCGAACGGTACGGCTACCGCTACATGGTGATGCACCGCAGCGATCTGCTCGACGCGCTCTTGAGCGCCTGCCGCTCACACGACGCGATCACGATGGAAACGTCGAAAGAGGTGACGACCGTTGAAGACCGCGGTGATTCGGCGTGCGTCACCTGCGCCGACGGGACGCAGTACGAGGCAGCCGTACTCGTCGGGGCCGACGGATTGTGGTCCACCGTGCGCAAAGCGATCGTCGATGACGGCGAACCGATCTGTTCGGAGTACGTCGCGTATCGTGGTGCGATTCCGATCGGCGAGATGTCGCGTGACGCGGGGCTGGACAACGTGATGCTCTGGACGGGTCCGGAGATGCATCTGGTTCAATATCCCGTGCGCCGCGCAGAACTCTACAACCAAGTTGCCGTGTTTCGCAGCCGCCGCTATCGCGCCGGCTCAGAGGACTGGGGCACGCCCGAGGAACTCGATGCGCACTTTGCCGCCGGCGCCGAGCCGGTGCGCGAAGCCCTGACGAAATTCAGGCGCAACCGAAGATGGCCGATGTACGACCGGCTGCCGATCGCGCGCTGGTCGCGCAACCGCATCACCCTGGTCGGCGATGCGGCGCACCCCATGCTCCAATATCTCGCCCAAGGGGCGGCCCAAGCGCTCGAGGATGCGGTCGCGCTCGCCGCCGCGCTCAGCCGACACCCGGCCGACGTCCGCGCCGCGTTTGCCGTCTACGAGGCCGAACGGGTGCCGCGAACCACGCGCGTCCAGACGACGGCGCGGGCCTGGGGCGACTACTGGCACCTGCCGCTCGAACGGGCGGTGCAGCGCAACCGGGAACTCGCCACGCGGAGCCCCGGCGATTACGGCGAAACCGATTGGCTGTACGCGTACGCCTGCGGGCCGCGCGCCGACTTTTCGTCCACCGCCAGAATTGAGGATCGATGAATCGTACCAGCTTCCTCGCCGCCGGGGCCGCCGCCGGAACCGCCGTCGCGGTTCCCCGTTTCACGCTCGCCGCGGGTCCGGCGGCGACGGTGAAAATCGGCTTCCTGGAGTCGTTCAGCGGCGTCTTTTCGGATCTCGGCGCGTGTCACAAGCAAGGTGCGCTGCTCGCGCTCGAGGACGCGAATCGCAGCGGCCGGGTCAAGTACGAGTTCGTCTACGCCGACGATGCGTCAAAGCCGGCGACCGCGGCGATCGAGGCGCGCCGGCTGATCTCGCAAGAGTCGGTGGACGTGCTCTTCGGCGGCACGTCGTCGGCAAACGGCGCTGCCCTATCCGCCGTAACGCTCGACTCAGGGATCTTCAACCTCTTGCTCGGGCCGCAAGACTCCGCCCTCACCGGGGTCAGGGCATCGAAGCTGACCTATCGCTTCGGCCCCAACACCCGCATGCTGCTGGCGCCGGTCCTGCGCCGCGCGCTCGCGCTCGGCAAGAACTGGTACTTCATCCAGGCGGACTACGCGCTGGGCAAGGACGCCTACGCGCAATGCAGCGATGCCCTGCGCCGCGCCGGCGGCACTGAGGTCGGACACGACATTCTGCCGCTGGGAACGACCGACTTCTCGTCGGTGCTCACCAAAGTTGCGACCAGCGGCGCCGAGGTGCTGATGCTCTGCAACAGCGGTCTCGACGCCGCGAACACGGCCAAGCAATACGTGCAGTTCGGACTGAACAAGAAGATGAAGCTGGCCGGCATTTCGCTGGAAGATATCTATTACAAGGCGCTGCCCCTCGACGCGGTCGTCGGTGCCACGTTCCCGGTGCTGTGGGCACCCAGCGTGTCGCCGGCCGCCGAGAAACTGGCGGCGCGTCTGCGCAAAGGCATCAGCGGACCGATCTCGGGCCGTCACTACCTCGGCTACATGGCGGCGCACTCGCTGATGGAGCGCATTGCGACCGCCGGCACCACCGATGCCGGAAAGCTCGTGGTCGCGTTCGAGAACTTCAGTTTCCCGGCCGCCAAGGCGACGAATGCCGAGTACCACGGGTGCGACCATCAGTGCGCGCAGGAGGTCTACGGCGGCGCGAGCGTCTCGGCGAAGCAGTTCGAGAAGACGCAGTTCATGTACGATATCATCGCCGAGGTGCCGGCGGCCGAATCCGACGGCACCTGCGATTCGCCGTGGGCCAAGGCTGCGACGGCAGCGATGGCCGCTCAGCACTCCGGTGCGCGTGCGGGCTATACGCCGAAAACGTTCTGAGCCGTTCGACCTAACCGGCCAGGGCGGCGATTCGGGCGACCAGCGGGTCGTCCGAATCGCGCAGCCGGTCGCAGATCGTGAAATGATTGTCGCCCGGGCTGTCCGCGTACGCTGCGTCGCACCCGTGCGCGCGCCAGGCGGCCGCGAAGTCGCCGCCCTGGGCGTGGAAGGCCGCGCTCTCGCGTTCGCCGCTCCACGCGCGCACCACGCACGGTGCGGAGGGCGCGAGCAGCGTCGGGCTCAGCGCGACCGCGCGCGCGTCGTCGAGCCCGAGCCACTCGTTGACGAACGATCGCGCTACCGCGCGCAGATCGTGCAGGCCGCTCAAGCTGGCGACTGCGGTGACAGGCGCGTCGACGGCGCACATCGCAGCCAGGTGTCCGCCCGCCGAATGCCCGGCGACGACGATGCGCTGCGCGTCGACGCCGTAACCGGCACCGTGACGGCGCAGCCATCCGACCGCCGCCCGCGCCTGGGCGACGATCGTCTCGAGCTGCAGTGCCGGGGCGAGGCCGTAGTTGACGACCGCGACCGCGACGCCGTGCGGCTGGAGTCCGGCCGCGACGTAGGTCATGTCGTCCTTGTGCAGCCGACGCCAGTAGCCGCCGTGAAAGAAGACGACCAGTGGCGCCCCCTGATGCGGGACGAAGAGGTCGAGGGTCTCATCGGCCGAGGGTCCGTAGCGCAGATCGCGCTGGTGCGGCTGCGCGCGCACGACGTCGCTCCACGCGCGCCAGCGCTGAAAAAAGACCGTAACGTCGGGAACCGTCGCCGCTGCGTTGAGCGGGTCGACGGCGGTCATTGGGGCGGGCGGAAGAAGATGAACTGGACCTTGCCGGCGCTATTCCACGAGATCAATTCGTCGAGCGTGCCGTTCGCGCACGCGGCCCGGAACACGTAGACCACCATTCCCCCGACGACCATCTGGTGCACGAAGGTGAACGTCTTGACCGGACCCAGCGGCCGCAGGTACTTCGACGAGATCTGGTTGACCGCCGAATCGGTGAATTGCGCGCGTGCTTCGGGGATGTAGCGGCTCAGATCGATCTTGCCGCTCTGCCACGCTTCGAACTCGGCGCGCGCTGCGCCGACGAGTGCGGGCGCGGGCGCCGGACCGGGCGTCGGCGTTGCGGTGACGGCGGGAGCCGGCGCGGCGGCTGCCGGAGTCGACGCCGGCGTCGCCTCCGCCACCACGGTGTCGGCGCGCGAGAGCACCCGTACGCCGTACGCGTCGCTCGGTGCGAGGGGCGCCGGTGCCGGCGTCGAGGTGCGGGGACGCGGCGACGCGCCCAAAAGCGGCAGGGCGAGCATCAGCGCGCAGGCCGCAGCGCCCGCTCCGCGAGGCGGGCGGTACGCGCTCACGGATGCGTCATGTTGGCGGGTACGACGTGTGCGTCGAAGTCGTCGGCGCTGATGTAGCCGAGTGCGAGCGCCGCTTCTTTGAGGGTCGTCCCCTCATGGTGCGCTTTTTTCGCAATCTCCGCCGACTTGTCGTAACCGATCTTCGGCGTGAGCGCAGTAACGGTCATCAGCGATTCGGCCAAATAGCGCGCGATGACGGGTTCGTTCGCCTGCAGTCCCTCGACGGCATGCGCGCGGAACATCGTGCAGGCATCCTGCAGCAGACGGCACGAGTGCAGGAAATTGTAGATCATCACCGGGTTGAAGACGTTGAGCTCGAAGTTGCCTTGCGAGCCGCCGAATCCGATCGCAACATCGTTGCCGAACACCTGCACGCAAACCATCGTCAGCGCTTCGGATTGCGTCGGATTGACTTTGCCCGGCATGATCGACGAGCCGG
>PMOG01000286.1 GCA_003161555.1 Vulcanimicrobiota bacterium
GGGACGTAGCCGACGCCCAGGCGCGCGATGCGGTCGGACGCGCGCCCGACCAGCGAGACGCCGTCCAGTTCGATCGTGCCGCGGCGCGGCGGCACGATCCCGGTGATCGCGCGCAGCGTGGTCGTCTTGCCGACGCCGTTGCGGCCGACCAGCGTCGCGACCTCGCCCGTCTCGACGGTCAGCGTCATCCCATGCAGGATGTGCGATTCACCGTAGTAGGCATGGACGTCGGCAAGCGCGAGCATCAGGCGTGTCCGCCGCCGAGGTACGCGTTCACGACCCGCTCGTCGCTGCGAACCTCATCGTAGCTGCCTTCGACCAGCACCTTGCCGCGCTGCATGACGGTGACGCGATCGCACAGGTCGGCAACCACGCGCAGGTTGTGCTCGACCAGCACGATCGTGCGGCCGGGCGCGATCGCCTTGATCAGCTCGACGGTCCGGTCGATGTCTTCGATCCCCATCCCCGCGGTCGGCTCATCGAGCAGCAGGACGCGCGGATCCTGCGACAGCGCGATCGCGAGTTCGAGCGAGCGTTTTTTACCGTACGGCAAGTTCGCCGCCGGCCCGTCGAGTTCGTCGACCAGGCCGACGCCGGCCAGCGCGGCGCGCGCCGGGTCGTCCAAGACCGCGGTCGTCTTCGGCGATGCGACCAGCCGTCGCGACAGCGACGTGCGCGCCTGCAGCGCGATCTTCACGTTGTCGAGCACGGTCAGGTGCGGAAAAATGCTGCTGATCTGAAAGCTGCGCACCATTCCCATGCGGGCGATCGCGGCCGGATCGAGGCCGCCGATCTCGATCCCGGTGAAGCGAATGCTCCCCTGCGTGGCGCGCGCGAAACCCGAGAGGGCGTTGAAGAAGGTCGTCTTCCCCGCGCCGTTGGGGCCGATGATCGCATGCACCGTCCCCTCGCGCACGTCAAGCGAGACGCCGTCGAGGGCGTGAAAGCCCGCGTAGTCCACGACAACGTCCCGGGTCGAAAGGATCGGCTCGGCCACGAGCGGGACTTCCCCGTGGCATGCACCACACCCCGCACGAGACCGTCCTCGAGATCGAAGCGCCGCGCGTGAAATTCGGTCGCGGCGCGATCGCTGAAGTCGGCGCGGAAGCGGCGGCGCTCGGGCTGCGCCGCGTTGCCCTCTTCACCGATGCCCGGCTGGCGGCGCTCGAATTCGTCGAGCGGGCGCGCGCGTCACTGCGTGCCGCAGGCGTGGACGTCGCCCTCTTCGACGGCGTGCGCATCGAACCGACCGACGGTTCCTTTCGGGCCGCGGCCGAATTCGCAACGAGCGCACGCGTCGACGGATACATTTCCATCGGCGGCGGCTCGGTGATCGATACGGCGAAGGCCGCCAACCTTTACGCCACCTATCCCGCGCCGTTCGAGCGCTACGTCAACGCACCGCTGGGTGAAGGCGCACCCGTCCCCGGACCGCTGGCGCCGCATATCGCCTGCCCGACCACCTCGGGCACCGGCAGCGAATGCACCGGGATCGCGATCTTCGACTTTACGGCGCATGCGGTGAAGACCGGGATCGCGTCACGCCGTCTGCGGCCGCTGCTGGGCATCGTCGATCCGGATGCCACCCGGAGCCTGCCTGCGGCCGTCGTCGCGGCCAGCGGCTTCGACGTGCTCGCACACGCGCTCGAATCGTTCACGGCCAAGCCGTACACGCAGCGCCTTCGGCCGGCCGTTCCCTCCGCGCGCCCGCTCTCGCAGGGGGCGAATCCGTACAGCGACCTGGCCTGCGTCGAGGCGTTACGGCTGCTCGGCATGCATCTGGTCGATGCGGTCGCGGACGCGCACGACGACGACGCGCGCGAGGCGGTCATGTACGCTGCAACGCTGGCCGGCATCGGGTTCGGCAATGCGGGCGTGCACGTGCCGCACGGCATGGCCTACGCCGTTGCGGGACTCGTCCGCGATTTCCGTCCGCCCGGCTACGACGCCGACCACGCAATGGTCCCGCACGGCATGTCGGTAATCGTAACGGCCCCCGCCGTAGCGCACTTTACGGCGCCGGCCGCACCCGACCGGCACCGCCTGGCCGGTGCGCTGCTGGGAGCCGCGGGCAAGGTCGATGATGACCAGACCGGCGACGCGTTGGCGGACACGCTGGCACGGCTCATGCGCGCGACCGGGATTCCAAACGGACTCCACGCGCTCGGATACCGCCCAGCCGACGTTCCGGCGCTCGTCGAGGGTGCGTTCGCGCAGCAGCGCCTGCTCGCCAATAGCCCGCGACCGGTCGGGCGCGAGGATCTGGCGCAGCTCTTCGCGGGTGCCTTCAGCAACTGGTAGCGGGGGAGTTTCCGCGCGCGAGGGGCCTTTGTAGGGAGAGGTACATCCGCCGCGCGATCGGCATCGTTCGTGGTGCAACGGCACGGAATTCGGTCACAGGGGGACTATGCGGCGTCTGCTCCGGACCCTCGGAAGCTGCGCGGTCGCGATGCTGATCGCGCCGGGCGCGGCGGAAGCACATCCGTTGGGGAACTTCACCGTCAACCATCTCTCGCGCATCACCTCGGGACCGGGAAACGTGGCGGTGCGCTACGTCCTGGACATGGCCGAAATCCCGTCCTTCGCGCTCGACCGGTCGCTCGACGCGCACGGGACGCCCCCGCAGGCGGTGCTCCAGCGCTGGGCCCAGGAGCACGCCCGAACGATCGTTCCCAGCCTGGCTCTGAGCATCGACGGAAAGCCGGTCGCGCTGACGCCGCTCGGGGTGACCGTCACCCACCGGCCGGGCGCGGGCGGGCTGCCGACGACCTACTTTACGGCCGATTATGGCGCCGCGCTCGCACCCGGCTCGCATCAGCTCGCGTACGCCGACCGTACTGAGAGCGGGCGGCTGGGCTGGAAAGACGTCGTCGCCGGCGACCGGACCGAGCCGACCAACGAACTGCGCGCGTACCCCAACGCCGTGCTCGGCTCACCACGCTCGCGGACGACCCTCGATGCGACGATCTCCGCCGCCGGCATCCTACGCCCATCGGCGAACGACCCCGCTGCGATGACTGCCGGCACGCCGGCAGTGCCGGCCTTGAACCGAATGAACGCGCTCTCGGACGTGCTCGCCCGCGGAGCCCACGATCCGCTGGTCGTGATCGGCGCGCTCTTGCTGGCCGTCGTGCTCGGCGCACTGCACGCGCTGGAGCCCGGCCACGGCAAGACGCTGCTCGCCGTCTCGCTGGTCGGGGCGCGCGCCACCCGACGCCAGGCGCTGATCCTGGCAAGCGCGTTGACTGTCGCTCATACCGCCGGCGTACTGGCTCTGGGGCTGGTCGTGCTCGCGGCGCTGCCGCAGGTCGCGACCGAGCAGGTGTATCCGTGGATCACCCTGGGCTCCGGAATTCTGGTGACGATTTTGGGCGCGCGCGCCTTTGCGCGCGAAGTCCGCCGCCGGCTGCCCTTCGCGCACGCGCATGTCCACGAACACGCGCACGCGCATCCGCACGGACACGATCACGTCCACATGGCGGGCGCGGACCACCATCACGACCAGGATCACGTTCACGCCGCGCCCGACGACGCCGCGCACGCGCGTTCGCATGCGGTGCGCGGCAGCGCACCCTTGACGTTCCGCTCCGCGGTGATCGCCGCCATGAGCGGCAACATCGCGCCCTGTCCGGCCGCGTTCGTCGTGCTGCTGGCCGCGATTCAACTTCATCAAGTTGCCTACGGCCTGGCACTGATCGTCGCGTTCAGCGTCGGGCTGGCCGCGGTCCTCACCGTGCTGGGCGTTGCCGTCGTGCGCGGCGCGGGCTGGCTGGTGAAGCGGCCGCAGTTCGATCGCCTCTCCCGCTGGGCGCCGCTGCTCACCGCAACGGTGATTGCGGCCGTCGGCGCCGTCATGATCGGTCAGGCCTTCGCCGCCGCCGGCAGCAGCGTGCCGGTGCCGGTCACCGTGCTGCTGGTGCTGGCCGCGGTGGCCGGCTACGCCTTTGCCTGGCACGCGCATCCCGTACCGGCCGGAGCGCACGCGTGATCGGCCTGGGGGCTTTCGCGGTCTTCGTCCTCGGCTTGCGCCACGGCGCCGATCCCGACCATCT
>PMOG01000166.1 GCA_003161555.1 Vulcanimicrobiota bacterium
AGCCGGTCCAGGACATCATGGCGCTGCGGTTCGCCAACATCATCTTCGAGCCGATCTGGAACCGCCGTTACGTCGACTCGGTGCAGATCACGGCGGCGGAAACCGTTGGGGTCGAGCTGCGCGGCGGCTACTACGACAATGCCGGCGCGCTACGCGACATGATCCAGAACCACGTGATGAACCTGCTGGCGCTGGTCGCGATGGAGCCGCCGGTCGCCGCCGACGCCGATGCGATCCGGGACGAGAAGTACAAACTGCTGCGCGCCGTGCGGCCGATCGAATCGGACCGCATCAGCCTAGATGCCGCGCGCGGCCAGTACGGCCGGGGCACGATCAACGGCGTTCCGGTCGTGGCCTACCGCGAAGAGCCCGACGTCCGGCCGGATTCGAACACCGAAACCTACGCCGCGGTCCAACTCTGGATCGACAACTGGCGCTGGGCCGACGTGCCGTTCTTCCTGCGGTCGGGAAAACGGCTGGCACGGAAGAACTCGGAGGTCGCGATCCGCTTCCGCTCGCTGCCCCACCGCCTGTTCGGCGAAGTCGGCGACGCGCTCGACAACAACGTGCTGATCATGAAGATCCAGCCCGAGGAGGGCATCTCGCTCGGTTTCAACGCGAAGGTGCCGGGACCGAAGATGCACATCCGCTCGGTGTCGATGGATTTCAACTACGGCAGCGGCTTCGGCGTCGTCTCGGCACCGGCATACGAACGGCTGATCGGCGACGCGATGCGCGGCGACGCGACCCTGTTCACGCGCTGGGACGCCGTCGAAACGGCGTGGCAGATCGTGATGCCGATCCTGGACTTCTGGCAGGGCAACCCGGACGGCGATTTTCCGAACTACGCGGCGGGCTCGCAGGGACCGGCTGGGGCCGACCGCATGATCGAGATGGCGGGGAACGAGTGGCGGAAACTGTGAACCGGGAAGCGACCGTCGGCGCATCGCTCGACGCGATCACCAGCGAGCTATCGCACACCGGCAAATCGACCTCGACCCTGAACCTGGTCGTCTGGATCGACGATCCCGACCGCCGTGACTGGATCGTCGAACGGGCCGGACGCTTGGCAAGCAAACATCCCTCGTTCACGCTGATTCTCGACCATACCGGCAAACGCAAGGGCGACGCGACCGTGTCGGCCCAAGGCCGCGGCGACGACGCGCAGACGTCGGCGCAGGGCGAACGGGTCGATATCGACGTCGCCGGCCTCGATACGGCGGCGATCGAAAGCTACGTCAACGCGCTGTGTGCGGCCGGCGTGCCGACCGTGCTGTGGTGGAGCGGCGCACGGGTCGAGAGCCGGCCGATCTTCGAGGTGCTGCTGCCGCACGCCGGGATGCTGCTGGTCGATTCGTCGGGCGCGCTGCGCGACGAGAGCGGGATCGCCCGGCTGGTCGCCTTTCATCGCACGCACGCCGACGTCGTCCTGCGCGATCTGGCCTGGCTGCGCATCGGTCCGTGGCAGGACATGATCGCCGGATTTTTCGACGACCCTGCCTTACGGCAAGAACTCTTTTCGATTCGCCGCCTGTACGTCGCGAGCGGCTCGGCGTCGGAGGCGCTCTATTTGGGCGGCTGGCTGGCGACGCGCCTGGGTTGGACGGCGACCGCCCACGAGCATCTGATCGACCGCAGCGGAAAGCCCGTCGCGCTGGTGCGCGAACGGGAAGGCGAGATTCGGCGAATTCAGCGCATCTGTCTCGACAGCGAGACGTCGTGGTATCACGGTGAAGTCACCGCCAACGCCCACGTGGTGAAGGTGTGGAGCGAGGGTGAGAAGGCGCGCGAACCGCGGCTCTTTCCGCTGCGCGCGATCGACAACACGTCGCTGCTCGAGCGAGCGATCCTCGAGTCGGGCACGGACGAACTCTTCGAGCAAACCCTGCGCACGCTCGAGACGCTGCTCGAGTAGCCGCCGGCACGAAGGCGACGGCAATGACGCCGCGCAAGGTGTTCCGATGAGCGCGCCGCGTATCGTCACCGTTCTCCCTGACGCCGCGGCCCTCGCCGCTGCCGCCGCGGATCATACCGTTGCGGTGCTGCGCGCGACGCTCGCCGGCCGCGACTTCGCACACGTCGCGCTCGCGGGCGGCTCGACGCCGCGCGCGATGAACGCGCTGTTATGCGCGCCACCGCTGCGCGCCGCCGTCGACTGGGAGCGCATCGTGTTCTGGTTCGGCGACGAGCGGTGCGTCGGCCCGGATGACCCCGAGTCGAACTATCGCATGAATCGCGAGACGCTGCTGAAGCCGCTCGGCATCGCCGAGAACCGCGTCCATCGCATGCGCGGTGAGGACGATCCCGGCGCGGCCGCCGCCGACTACACCGCGCTGCTCACACGCGATCTGGGCCCGCAGCCGCGGCTCGATCTGATCTTGCTCGGCATGGGCCCGGACGGCCACACCGCCTCCTTGTTTCCCGGGACGGTGAAGGGGATCGAGCGCTCCGCGCTGTGCATCGCGCACTACGTCCCGCAGCTGGACCGCTGGCGCATGACCCTGACCCCGACGACGATCAATGCCGCGCGGCACGTCGCAATCACCGCCGGCGGCCACGAGAAAGCGGACGCGCTGGCGGCCGTCCTCGAGGGACCGCGCGACGACGACGCCTATCCCTCACAGCTGATCGCACCGGGCGACGGCGAGCTGCACTGGTTCGTCGATGCCGCCGCCGCCGCACAGCTCGCGGGTTCTGCCTAGAGGATTCGACGAAGTCGAATCCTCTAGCGCGGTGCGGGTATGGGCGCCGGCGACGGCAGGATCGAGTTCGGCCCGGCGGCGTTGAGCGAGGTCGCGCCGACCGCGGTCACGTCGATCCCGTTCTGCGCGAAGATCCCGCCGCTGACGCGGTTCAACTCCACGATCGCTTTGTCGAGGTCGGTCTGCGCCGTTAGCTCGCGGCCTTCTTCATTGGCCACGTCGAGCTGGCGCTGCAGCACGAGGAACGTGGTCGAAGTTCCGGCGGCGAACCGCCGCTGCTCGCCGAGCAGGACGCGCTGGGCGGCAACCCGCGCGGCGCGAGCGGCGATCACGCGGTACTGCGCCTCGCGCAGGCCCTGGATCGCGTTGACGGCTTCGCTGCGGATGCGCTGCACGACCGCGGTTTCATCGAGCTGCACTTGGCGCTGGTATTCCTGTGCGATCGAGTAGTTCGCCCGCGCGGTGCGGTTGCCGAGCGGAAACGAGAACGTGAGCTGGGCGGAATATTCCGGGAAGCGATTCTCGAACGCGTTCTGCCAGGCTTGCCCGAGCTTCCCCGTCTGATACGCCGGCGGGGTCGGGAACGCGGTCAGACCGCCGGGACCGATCAGTTTGCCCAGCAGCGCGAAGAGCGGGTTCGCTGACGGATTGAGCGGATCGCCCGCGAACCCGTTGGTGGTATAGCCGAGGCCGAGGTCCAACTGCGGCTTGAGCTGGTCGCGCGCGTATCCCAGCTGCAAGTCGGAACGCCGGCGCGACGCACGCACTTGCGTGATCTCGGGCCGATTGTTGATCGCCGAAGCGATCAGCACATCGAGTCCCGGCTCGGTCGGAACCTGTGCCACCGGCGTGGTCGGAACGAGATTCGCGAACCAGACCGGGTCGGAGGGATTGGCGAGGATCAACGACTTGAGCAGCGTCTGCTGGCGCTGCACGTTCTGAATCGCGGCGAAGACGTTGTCCTGGAACACGTTGACTTGGGTATTCGCTTCGATGATGTCGGTCGGCGCGGTTACGCCGCGCGCCGCCAAGCGCGAATTCGACGCGGCCTGCGCGGTGGCGTTGCGCAGTCCTTCTTCTTGAATAGCGACGTTCTGCCACGCCGAGGCGAGGTCGTAGTAGGCGTCCTCGACCAGCACGACCGTGTTGGAGGCCTGCAGCAGGGTGTTGCTGCTGCTCAGTGCCGCGTTGACGTTGGCCAACTGCAGCTGCAGCCGCGGCTGATCGACCGCGAACCCGCGCGCGAGCGGCTGGGTGAACGAGAATTGCAGCGCGGTCTGATAGTAGGGATTGTAGCTGTTGTAGACGCTGTCCGAATCGATGCGTTGGCCGCGAACGCCGACCGCATATTGACCGCCGTCGGACGTCAAACCGCGAAGCTGGGCGGTCGCTCCGGCCGTATCGGTCGTGACCGGGCCGCCGGCCGCGTTGGTCGCGAAGGGGCTGATCACCGGCTCGACGGTGCGCGAATACGACGGAATCAGTTGGAAGTTGACGTCGAAGGCGCCCTTCGCCGCCACGATCTGGTAGTTCGCGATCCGGCGGTTCGATTGCGAGATCGCCAGATCGGTGTTGCGCTGCAAGCTCATCGCGACCGCCGTCTGCAGCGTCAAACCGACGAACGGCTGCTGAACGACGCCGACCAGATCGCCGTTGGGGACGGCGGTCAGCGGCGCGCTGAAGGCGGGAAACGACGGGACGGCCGGGAGAACGCCCGGCACCGGCGGGGGCGGAAGCCCGGCCGGGCCGGCGCTCGACGGCGCGCCCGACGATTGCGGCTGCGCGCCGCCGCCGGCGGAGGGCATCGAGGATTGCGGCTGCGCGCCGCCGGCCGCGGGCGGCGGCGAAATGCCGGCCGGCTGCGGCATCGCGGTCGCCATCGGCATCGACGTCGCGACCGGCATTGCCGTCGACTGCGGCACCGGCGAGGCGGGCGCTTGTGCGAACGCCGGCCCGAACGGTAGGAGGACGAAGGCCAGTACGCCGGCGATCAGCGGTGACGCCGGAAATCGAGCGGACCGAAGCATGACGCCTACTTCACCTTGATCGACGTCTCGACCGACATCCCGACCCGCAGCGGCTTGTCGCTCGGTGGATTCTCGACGATGATGCGAACCGGGATGCGCTGCGTGACCTTGACGAAGTTGCCGGTCGCGTTCGACGCCGGTACCAGGCTGAACGTATTCTGCGACGCCGGCGCGATCGCCGACACACGGCCGTGGAACGTGACGCCTTTGTACGCGTCGACGCTGATGTCAACCGGTTGACCGACGCGCACCGCTCCGAGCTGCGTCTCCTTGTAATTCGCGGTGATGTACGTCCCGCTCGTGGGGACCAGGGACATCAGCGCTTGGCCGGCCTGGACCGAGGTCCCGATCTCGACGTCTTTCTCGCCGACGATCGCGTCGATCGGCGAACGCACTTCGGTATAGCCGAGCTTGTCCTGCGCGATCTTGAGCTGCGCGCGCAGCGAAGCCGCCTGGGCCCGCGCCGCATCGGCTTGCGCCTGCGTCGTGGAAACCCGGAACGGTGTATCCGCCTCGGCCAGTTTGCCCTGGGCGCTGACCAGCTGCCCCTCCTGCGCGCCGATTCCCGCCGCGGCGGCAGTCGTCGCAGCGACCGCGGCCGTGTACCGCGCCTCGGCCTGCGCCACGCCGGTCTGTGCGGCGGTCACGTTGTCGAGCGCGGACTGATATTGTGACTCGGCCTGGGCCTGAATCGCGCGCTGCGCGTCGAGCTGCTGACTGGCGATATCGCCGGTGCGGACCAGCGACGCGTAGCGGCCCAGGTCCGCGTTCGCCCGGTCGAGCGCCGCGCGCTGCGCCGGAACTTCCGATTCCGCAACCCGGAGCTGCGCGCTGGCCTGGCCGATCGCGGAGCGCGCGGCCTGCGCCTGCTCCTGCGCCGATTGCGTCTGCGCCTGCGCGTTGACGACGCCGCTCTGCGCGGCGCTGACACCGCCGGTACCTTGGGTGGTCTGCGCCGCAACCTGAGTGCGGGTGAGGTCGACGTTTTCCTGCGCCGCGCGCGCCTGCGCCAGCTGGGCATCGACGGCGGCTTGCGCCTGCGCGACCCCGCTGCGCTCGTCCGTACTGTCGAGCCGCACGATCACTTGGCCCTTGCGGACCGGCTGGTTCGTGTCGACGAGAATGGCGTCGACCCGTTCGCCGATCTTGCTGGTGATCGTGACCGTGTCGGCGTCGACGCGCGCGTCGTCGGTCGTTTCGTGGCTCATCGAATAGGCCAGAAAGCGGATGCCCCAGATCAGGGCGGCGATCAGAACGATGGCACCGACGACCAAGACCCAGGCCGGCGGCAGACGCCGGGTCGCTTTTACCTGGTCGTCGGCCGGCGGAGCGGCCGAACGCCCGTCGCCGGGCGTTACGCGTTCCGCCGGGAGGGTCTCGGATCGGGCTTCCACCTAGGCTGCTACTCCGTTCAGAAAGACGTCGACGACGCGGTCCAAAGTAGAATCATCTTGGGCGGCACCCGCCCAAAGCTTCTTTCCCACGACGTATGAGAACAGCGTCCCCAAGAAACAGCGGGCCATCAGCATCGGGTCCCCGCTCAGGACGCCGTCGGCGACCTTGACGGCCAGGAAGTCGGCCAGTTCGTTGAGCACCCCGGTCGGCCCACGCCACTCCGGAGCGTCGTCGGTCGCGGTTGCGTCTTCGGCCAGCGAGATGCACATCATCGCCCGGCGCGCAGTCATCTGATCGACCTCGTAACGCGCGATCGTCCGCAGGTCGGCGGCCACATCACCGTCCGGCAGAGCCGCTAGGAACGACCGGAAGCCTTCGCCGCCGCAGGCGGCTTCGCGCATAGCATCGAGCAGGGCACGTTTCGATCCGAAGTGGCGGAACAGCGTCGCTTCGTTGACGCCGGCGAGTTCAGCGACCTCGCGCGTCGTCGTACCGCGCGTTCCATTACTTTCGAACAGGACGCGGGCTGCGCCGAGAATGCGAGCGCGGGTATCTTCGACACCCGCGTGAGGACGTTGAGCGGTGAGCATCATTTCTTTCGGAAGAGCGCGTCGTCGAGCGCGACGTTCGTCTTGTAGTCGGAGTAGGTGCCGTGCGCCACGGCAGAAGCATAGGGGATCGCGATTTCGGCCGTCTGTTCGACGATCATCACGTAGCCGCCGACGTCGGCGAAGGACTGTGTCATCGTGATGTGTCCGCCGTTATAGTAGTCGTAGCGAATCGAGTCGATGGTCCACGAATCCGGATCGACGAGCACCGTCTCGTGGTCGATCATGCCGCGAACGCGCTGGACGAGGTGCAGCACGATATCGCTGCGCGAGCGAAAGGGCGCCTCACCGGCATACGTGATAGCGAACCGTTTCTCCCAGCCCGAGGGGTCGCCGACGTCGGCGAAGAGTTTCTCGAAACCGCGCGCCAGCCGCGGCACGTGGTCGAAGACGATCTCGTAGTTCGCCGGCCGCTTGTAGTACGTCGTACCGTCGAGTTGCGTCCGGTAAAACGGGAACGACGTCATCCGCAGGTCGACGCGAAGGCGGCCCTCGTACGAGCCCAGGCTCGGATTGCGCGCGATCACGCGTTCGAGGATGACGGCCGGATCGGTCGGACGATCGGGTGCCGCCTGTGCGCCGACGCCGAGCGAGGCCAGCATCAGCGCGCCCGCGGCGGCCCCCAGGCGCCGAACGATCCCGCCGCCGCCGCCGGGGCGTCGGGCCGGCGGCTCGTCGCGGTCGGGGACCAGCGGCAGGGCGAAGACCCGGTCCAGGCCGGTCAGCGCCAGCACGTCGCCGACGGCAGAGCTCGCCGGCGCGACGGCCAAGGCGCCGCCGCGGTCGCGGAGCCGGCGCAGACCGGCGACCAGGCCCGCGATCGTCTCGGACGGCATCGAGGCACCGTCGAGGATGACGCGCAGCGCCGGACGCTCGGCGTCTTCTTCTAAGAGGGCCGCAACCGCCGCTTCGACCTTCGGACGGGCGTCCGGGTCGTCGGCGTGCAAAAAGATCTGAGCGTGAAAGCGTACGTGTTCCATCGTGTTCCTGCGTGTGACCACTTGCATGAACAACATACGCCGTCGGGAGGATTCATGCAAGTGCCCACACGCACCTCCTGATGGACGATTTTTCGGTCGCCACGCTGGCGGCGGCGGCCGGGCTCGGAACGGCCCAGGTGCACGTCCGCCGGGTCGGCGGAGGCCCGGCCTGGGCCAGTGACGACGGCCGCTGGATCTCTCCCGCCTCGCTGATCAAACTGCCGTTGGCGGTCGCCGCCGCGCAGGCCATCGTCGCGCGGCGGCTGCGCTGGTCGACGCCGGTCCCGGTGGCGGCGGCCAATTTGACCGCCAACGACGCGGCCTCTCCGCTCGAACCCGGCTACCGGAGCCGGGTCGACGAGCTGGTGAGCCTGATGCTCCAGCGGTCCGACAACGTGGCCACCAACGTTCTCTACGACGTGCTCGGGCGGGAGCGCGCGACGGCCGGCGTCCACGCGCTCGGCTTCCGCCGCACGTTCTTTCGCCGCAAGCTTTCGGGCGCGGAGCCGCTGATCGATGACCCGCAGGCCACCGGCCGGAACAGCTTTCCGGCGCGCGAGGCGGTCGCGCTGCTCGAACGCCTGGCTCGCGGCCGGGTGCCGCAGGCGTCACGGCTGCGGGCCATCCTTGCCACCTCGTACTGGGACGTCAAGCTGAGCCGTGGTCTCGCGACCGGCGACGCCTTCGCGCACAAGACCGGCGATACGGACGCGGTCTCGCACGACGCCGGGATCTTGCGGCTCGCCGGCGGCGGCATGTGGGCGATCGCGGTCTACACCGATCTTCCGAGCAGCGATGAGCTCGATCGCTGCTTCGGCGCATTCATGCAGGCGCTGCGACCGCACCTCGTCGCTGCAGCAAGCAGCGCGCGATAGCGCCGCTGCGAGACGCGGCGGGGGTTCGCTCGCCTCCGAAGGAGCGCTCCGCGCACTTGCGAACCGCGCCGTAAACCTCGCTTAAGATGGAGTGACGCAATGAGTCGATTCACGGCGATGACGATCGCGCTTATCGCGATCGGCGCGCTGGTCGCGCCCGCAGGCGCGGCGTCGAAAGGCCCGGCAGCCGGGAAAACGGTCCACGTCGGCGTCATCGCCGACGTCACCGGGGCCGCCGGCGTGTACGGGACGCCGCAAAAGAACGCCTACGATCTCGCCAACGACGACATCAAATCGGGCGCGCTCGACGCCGGCGGCGCGAACCTCAGCTTCGACGTCGCGGACGCCGCGACCGATCCCGCGCAAGTCGTCAACCTGATGCAGAAGTTCACCACCGACCCTCAAACCTCGATGGTGCTCGGGCCGACCCTTTCGGGCGAAGCGTTCAAGGCGTTTCCGCTGGCGGTGCGCGCCGGATTCCCCGCCATGGGAACGTCCACGACCGCCGAGGGCGTCACCGCGATCGGCCCGACCATCTTCCGCGATTCGCTAGCCGAGTCGCAGGTGATCCCGACCACCGTCGCGCGGACTCACGCCAAGTGGAAGTACAAGACCGCCGCGATCATCTACGGCGATGACAATGCCTTCACCAAGACCGACGGCGACCTGTTCCGGCGCGAACTCGAAAAGATCGGCGTGCAGGTCGTCGACGTCGAGACCTTCCACATCAAGGACACCGATTTCCAGCCCGCGCTCACCCGCATCGACTCGAAGAAACCCGACGTCATCGCGATCGGCGGCCTCTTTCCCGAAGCGACCAAGATCATCCAGCAGGCCGGCAAGCTCGGCATGCACGCGCACCTGTTCGGCGGCAACGGTCTCAACTCGCCCGACATGTACGCGGTGGCCGGCCCGGCCGCGCAGGGAACCGTCGTCGGCGCGGCTTGGTACGTCGGGGCGAAGTACCCCGAGAACCTCCGCTTCGTGAAAGCGTACACGGCCAAGTACGGCAAGGCGCCCGATCAGTTCGCGGCTCAATCGTACGCCGCCGCCGAAGTGGTTGCCTATCTGGTCGCGCACGGCGCCACGACCAAAGACGAACTGCTGGCCGGCCTGCGCAACGTGCGCGTCATCCAGACCGTCCTCGGCCCGATCGGCTTCGACGTCAACCGCGACGTGAAAAGCTCACCGGTGATTCTGCAGATAACAAATGGCGGCTTCACGTATTTTCACTGAGAGGGCGCTCCGCCCTAGGCTGCGCGCCCCCGGGTCCGACCTCGCCGCAACAAAAATGCGGAGCGGAGGATGCTGCTGCGCTCGGTTCATGACCGGGAGATTTGACTTCTGACAATACTGGGCGCGACGTAATCCTTGCTGGCGCAGCAGGCTCTTAACGGGTTGTTCTTGGGCGCGGTGTACGCGCTCTTTGCGGTGGGTTACACGCTGGTGTTCGGCGTGCTCGACATCTTGAATCTGGCGCATGCGGCGATCTTCACCGCGGCGGCGTTCGCAGCGTTCTCGCTGGCGGGCAGCGGCATGCCGCTTCCGGGGGCGTTCGTGCTGGCGGCGGTGATGGCGGGTATCATCGGCATCCTGCTCGACCGCGTCGCGTTCGCGCCGCTGCGCCGGCGCAACGCCGGCACGCTGGTGCCGTTGATCTCCTCGATCGGCGTCGCGATCATCATCGGCGCCGTCCTGCGCGCGATCTACGGCGTCGACGAGCGCCATTTCACCACCGGCGGCCTCGAGGAGGCGCCGGCGATCCATTTCGGTCCGGTCACCTTCACGACGGTGGAACTGACGATCTTTCTGTCCGCGATCGGGCTGATGATCGTCCTGAGCTGGGTGCTGCGTTCCACCACGCTGGGGCGGCGCATCCGCGCGGTCGCTGAGGATCGCGTCGCCGCCTCGCTGCTCGGGGTCAACCTGGAGCGCACGATCGCCGCGACCTTCTTCATCGCCTCCTCGTTGGGCGGCGCGGCCGGCATTCTGACCGGGCTCGAATACAATAGCGTCACGCTCGACATGGGCGCGCCGATC
>PMOG01000110.1 GCA_003161555.1 Vulcanimicrobiota bacterium
ACGATCCAGCACAGCCGCTCCTGCGTCTCGCCGATCGCGATCACTTCCGGGGGCAGGTCGCGCTGCGCGATCGAGACGCGTTCGAGTTCGACCTCCGCCCCGACGCCGGGTCCGCCGGCGGCACACAGCTCCGCGCTGCAGCCGACCAGGCCGCCCGCGCCGAGGTCCTTGAACCCGGCGGTCACGCCTTGGGCACGTAACTGCGCGAACACCGCGTACGACGCTCGCATGATCACGTTTTTCAGAAACGGATCGGGAACTTGCACCGCGCCCTTATTCTGCTCCGCGTCATCTTCGTTCAGGGTGAGCGAGGAGAACGACGCGCCGCCGAAGCCGCTGCGATCGGTCGCTTTTCCAACCAGCACGATGTCCCACCCGACGCTGCCGCCCGGCGCGCGCGAGTGGATGATGTCCTTCTCCTTCACCAGGCCCAGTGCCACCACGTTGACGAGCACGTTATCGTCGAACGACTCGTCGAAGAACACGTCGCCGCCGACGTTGGGGACGCCGATGGCATTGCCGTAGGCCGCGATGCCGTCGACGACTTGCTGGGCGACGTACCGGCAATGTTCGTTCTCGAGCCGCCCGAACCGCAGCGGGTCGGCGAGACCGATGACCTCAGCTCCCATGCACAGCACGTCCCGCACAATCCCGCCCACGCCGGTCGCCGCGCCTTCGAACGGGACGACTTGCGACGGATGGTTGTGCGATTCGTGCGCGACGACGATCCCGTAGGTCTCGCCTTGCCACTCGCCGAGGCGCACGATGCCCGCGTCCTCACCGACGCCCAGCAGCACCGTCGGCCCTTCGGTCGGCAGCTTCTTCAGGTGCTCGCGCGACGACTTATAGGAACAATGCTCGCTCCATTGAGCATCGAAGGCGAACAGTTCGGTCGGCGTCGGCAGGCGGCCGAGATGTTCGGCGATGCGCCGGATCTCGTCGTCGGAGAGCGCGACGCCGAGCCGGCGGCCGAGCGCGACGGCATCGTCGTGCGCGGCCGTCGTCACGCGAGCGCGGCTCCCGGGGCGGGTGCGGGCGGCGGCGCGTTCAGCTTCGCGTCGGCGCCGAGAACTTCGCTGCGCGCGTTGGCCTGCAGCAGCAGGACGCGCCCGAAGACGACCGTGTCCTCGAGCGCGAACGCTTTCGCGCACGCCAGGGCGAGTTCGTCGGGGTGCGGATTCTCCACGTTGAGGATGCCGATCGGGTTCGCCGTGGCACTGTCGAGCATCGCCGGCAGCGCACTGTTTGCAGCGCCGACCGCGACCAGGACCATACGCGGGAATGTCGCCTCGAGTTGGGTGACGAGCTGCAGAATATATCCCGGCGTGCGTGCGACCGAGACCACGTGCCGTATGGTCGGCAAGCCGAATGCCGCCAGCGCGCGTGCCGCGAGCTCCGACGCAGCGAGATGTTCCGCTCCGTCGACCAGCAGTCCCACCATGCCGGGACGCATCTGCGGAAACGTTTCGACGATATCGGCGACCTGCTCGTAGTTCGCCCTCACCCGTTCGAGGTCGGCAGGCGTCACGGTCTTCAGGTTGCGGTACATCTGCTTGTCGAGCATCAGATCTTCGCGGCCTTGCGGCCAGACGCGCCACGCATCGTTATCGATCACGTCGGCAATGACGAGTTGCCCCTTGCCTTCACCGCCGACCAGCCGGCCGAATTCGATCTTCAAATCGACCAGCAGTGCATCGCGCCGTCTCCACGCATGCGCGAGAATCTCATAGGTGATCCGGGCCAACTCGCTCATGGTCGCGACGTCTTGCGGGGTTGCGTAGCCGCCGGCAACGATCGCTTCCGGCTCGATCAGGGGATCGTGGTTCGCGTCATCCTTGAGGAAGAACTCGATGAGCCGCGGCACGAGCAGAGCGCCACGCTGGATTCCCGGCCGGCGTCGCACCAGAGAACCGGCAGCAACACCGCGAACGACCACTTCGAGCGGAATCATGTGCGCACGCCGAACGTGCATCTGATTGTCGTCGACGCCGCCCGAGAGATAGTGGGTGGGCAACCCGCACAAGTTCAGCAGCTGAAAAACGCGCGCCGTCGTCTTGGCCGCGATCCGGCCTTTGCCTTCGATCACGTCGCGCCGAACGCCGTCACCCGCCGTGATCGCGTCCTGCTGCTGCACGACGAGCACGTCCGGCTGCTCTTCGACCTCGAACAGCACCTTCGTCTTCCCACTGGCGACGGGACTACGCTTTTTGGTGCTCATGATTCTGCTGCACTCGGTCCATGACCGTCCTCGACGGGAGGGATGGTGTCTTTGATGCGTTGGACGAGGCGGCGGGCGCGTTCGGGGGCGTCGCCGATGTGGCCGGAGGGGTCGAGGAGTTGGCGGACTTCGGCCGGATCGACCCACTGCGCGATGCGTTCGTCGTCGGCGAGCAGACGGGCGAGGGGGTTCGTTTCGCCGGCCCCGAGCGCTTCATAGGCGCGCATCGCGCTTTCGCGGATCACTTCATGCAGCTCCTGACGATTGCCGCCGCGCTTGGCCGCCTCAATCAAGACCGCTTCGCTGCCCGCGAACGGACCGTAGACGCGCAGGGTCTCGGCGATGCGGCGTTCGTCGACGCGCAGACCGCGGACGACCTTCGTCGCCAGCGCGAGAATCTCGTCGCTGCACAGCAGCGCCTCGGGGAGGATCGTGCGACGGTTCGCGCTGTCATCCAAGGTACGTTCCAATAAGTTCGTGGCCGCATTCTGCCAGGCCACATCGGCGTAGGCGGGCAGCAGCCGCGCGAGCGAGTCGATGCGTTCCGCCATCACCGGATTTCGTTTGAAGGGCATCGCGCTCGAGCCGACCTGTTTGGCCCCAAAGGGTTCGGCGATATCGCCGAAACCCGGGCTGGCCAAGATGCGCACGTCGAAAGCGAACTTCGAGAGCGACGCGCCCAGCCCGGCCAAGCTCGAGAGGAGCAGGTAGTCGAGCTTGCGCGGATACGTTTGCGTCGCGACGTCGCGAGCGTGCGCGCCGAACTTCTCGAGCACATCGTTCTCTTGCTCTTCGCTCGTGCGCGACGAACCGTCGAGCAGCCGCACGTAGGAGGCCGAGGTACCGACCGCGCCCCGGATTCCCTTGGCGGTCATCTGCTCGCGCGCCGCCGCCAGCATCGCGCGGTCGATCAGGAGATCCTGCGCGTACACCGCGAGCCGGTAGCCGAGCGTCGTCGGTTCGGCAGGCTGCAGGTGCGTGTAGCCCATGCACACCAGGTCAGCATGCTGTTCGATGCGTTCGGCGAACGCGCGCAGCAGCACATCGACCGCATCGATGATGCGGCCCAGTGCGAGTCTCAGCCGAAACGTCTCGACCGTATCCTCGATGTCCATCGAGGTCGCGCCGAGGTGCAGTTTTCCGCCGCCGACCGTGGCCTGCTTCGCATACACGCGAATCTCGGCCATCAAATCGTGCCCGATCTCGCGCTCGATCGCGAGCGCGGCGGCCAGATCGATGTCCTCGGCATGGGCGCGGAGATCGTCGAGTTCCGCTTGCGACACCAGCCCGGCACGCTGCTGCGCTTCGGCCAGCGCCACCCACACCGCGCGCCAGAGCTTCCGCCGTTCGCGCTCCGAAAAGAGCTCGCGCAGCGACGGGTGCGCATAGCGCCACGAGAACGGCGAGGCATACGTCGTATCGTTCACGGTTCAACGCTTCGGGTTCGGGGGACGCGTTGGCCGGGCCTCGACGAGAAAGGTCGAAAACGCAACGGGACCGCCTCGCGGCGGCCCCGTGCGCAGCATCGCTGCGGTGCGACTAGAACCCGTACCCCACGGTCTGCTCGACGACGGCCACGAGGTTGAGCCCGCCGGCCGGACCGTCGATCGCGTAGAGCTGGACGACGTCGGCCTGCCCGGCGGCCGGAGTGGGCGCCGCAACGGATGTGATCGGAACGGGGGTCCCGGCGGCCACGCCGGCCCCGTCGTAAAAGCCGGGCGGGGGACCGGGCGCCGCCGCGGTGACCGTCGCGTTCGCCGTTACTGCGTTCGATGCCGACGGGTGGGGTGCCGCGACGTTGGTCGCGCCGGTGAGGGCCGTTGCGACGACGCACGGCGTCACCGTCGTGGTACAGAATCCGAAGCCCACGGACTTCGGTGTCTGGGCTGCGCTGAACGCGGGCGCCGCATTATGCGAGATCGCCTCCGCGGAGCTGGGTGCGATCGGGAACGTCGGATCATTGTATACGTAGAGGCCGAGGGTTGTGCTTGCGGCCGTGCCGCCCAGCACGATGCTCTGGCGCGCGCTCACCCCGGTGGAAATTGTCGTCACCGCAATCGCTACGGTTCCCACGTAGGGTCCGGGTGCGGTGGCGCATTCGGCGCCGGGCGTCCCGCCGAGCCCGCCGGTGAGCGCCGGATAGACCGCAACAGTGTGTCCGATTCCGCCGGCAACCACGTAGATCCCCGACACGTGCCCGTAGGCGACGGTCGGTGACGTGATCCCGAAGGCCGATTGGTCGATGCAGACGTCGACGTTCGTGTAGTCCGGTGAGCCCTGGACGAACCGGATCAATCCTTGGCCGTTGGAGCCGGTCTGAATGGTGCCGCCGTTGCCGCCTGCATTGTTCGGCGGGCCGGCGAAAGGCAACGAGGTCGAGCCGCCGCCGGTGCAGGCAGATACGCAAAAGCCCAGCACGGCCACGACGGTCGTCCGGGCGACGAGTCTACGCATGCGTTGAGTGACCTCTCAGAAGCCAACGGCGAGCAACGGCGCAGGTTCGCAAAAAGAACGACCCCACGGCCGTGCCCAGGTTACCCCCTCGTCGAACCGAATCCTCCGCTCTCTCAGCGAAGCGAAGCGAGTCTTTGGGCGACGTCCGCGGTGAGCAATTCGATCATCGCGAGCGGGTCGTCGATGCGCCCGGTGACGACGGCCTCGAAGCCGCGGACCGCCGCTTCGTAGCCGGTCCGCGCGCGCCGCTCGCCGAGCCGGCGTGCGATCGGGCGCAAGCGTCCTTCGCGCCAGCGATGCCGTGCAGGCAACGTTCCGCCGTTCGGTCGCGCGAGCTCCCACAGCAGTGCAAAAT
>PMOG01000228.1 GCA_003161555.1 Vulcanimicrobiota bacterium
GATCGCGCGTGATGTTGGTCAGCACCGCGACCGCGAAGCGCACGTGGTCGACGCGCCGCAGCGCCAGCGCGTGCGACGAGACCTCCATGACGACCGCGGCCGCACCGGCTGCCCGCATCTCCGCCAAGAGCGCCTGCAGTTCCAGCGCGAGCGGCGTGGTGTTGCCGAGCGGCCAGGGCGCATGATCGCTAAACGAACCGCCAAGCGTTCCGATCACGCCGCACGCGATGCCGGCCGCTTCGACCACGTCGCGCACCAGGTGCGTCGTGGTCGTCTTCCCGTTGGTACCGGTGATGCCGATGATCGTGAGCGCCTGCGACGGCCGGTCGTAGAAGGCGTCGGCGAGTGCCGAGGCGGCGATGCGCGTGTCGGGAACGATCACCTGCGGCACCGCGACGTCCGAGGGCCGCTCGACAACCACGAACGCCGCGCCGTTCGCGGCCGCTTCGGCGATGAAGCTATGGCCGTCCAGACGCATCCCGCGCAACGCGACGAACACGGTTCCTTGGCGAACGGCGCGCGTGTCGCTCGCGAGGCCCTCGATCGACGGCGGGAGCGCGCCGATGACGGTGGCGTCTGCGAGCGCAGCGACCAGTCTGGACGTCTCTCGCATCAGCGCGGAGCCTTCGCCGCTGCGCGCCGGCGAACCAAGCGAGACGGCGGCGCGGCCGGCATGATCCCGGCATGGAACATCGCCGCACGTGCAAGGTCGGCGAACACCGGCGCGGCGACGACCGAGCCGTAGATGGCGCCGCGCGGGTTGTCGATTTTGACCAAGATCACGTAGCGCGGCCGCTCGGCCGGTATCATCCCGACGAAGGACGCCGTGTAGAGGCCGGGTTGGTAGCGGCCGTTTTCAACGACTTGGGCGGTTCCCGTCTTGCCGGCCGTCGTGTAGCCGGCCACCTGCGCGGTCGGGTCGCCGGTACCGCGCACGACGACCGCCCGCAGATACCGGCGCAAGATCGCCGCGATCTCCGGCGAGAGCGCTCGGCGTTCGACGATGGGGGCCGAGCGGTGCACCACGACGCCTTGGTCGTCGAGCAGCGCGTGCACGATCCGCGGCCGCAGCAGCAATCCGCCGTTCGCGATCGCGGCGTACGCCCGGATCAGCGCCATCGGCGTGATCGAGATCCCGTGGCCGAACGAGATCGTCGCCAGCTGCGACCCGCTCCAGTCTTCGGGCCGATCGACGATGCCGGGATTCTCGCCCGGCAGTTCGACTTGCGTGGTGCGGCCGAAACCGAAGCGCTGCAGGGTCGCATACATCGCGCGCTTTCCGGTCGCCAGGCCGATCTCGGCGGCGCCGACGTTGTGCGAGTACGCGATGATGTCTTCGATCGACTCGCTGCCGTTGCGGCCGGCCATCAGACCGTCCTCGGCATTGTGAATCGTGCGCCCGCCGACGGTGATGCTGTCGCGCGCCGGGAAGCGCGCGTTGGGTTTGAAACGCCCGCTCTGGAGCGCCGCCGCCGCGGTCACGAGCTTGAAGGTCGAACCCGGCTCGTAGGCATCGCTGACCGCGCGGTCGCGCCACGCATCGCTCGAGGATGCGCTGAAATGCGCGGGATCGAAATCCGGAAAGTTGGCCACCGCCAGCAGCTCGCCGGTCCACGGATCCATCACGAGCACCGTGCCGCTTTTGGCCGACCACTTCTTGACGTCGGCGCGCAGCAGCCGTTCGGCTTCGAACTGCAGGTACGGATCGAGTGTCGTGACCAGCGTCGTACCGGGGACGGCCCGGTCGATCACCTGGGTGGTGCCGAACGGAATCGCCGCGCGCTCCAGCTCGTCGGACTCGATGCGCACGCGTCCGGGGCGTCCGCGCAGTAGGCTGTCGAACGCGTACTCGAGGCCGTCGAGTCCGTTCTCGTCGGTTCCGGTGAAGCCGACCACCGTCGATGCCAGCCGTCCGGAGGCGACGAAACGCCGGCCGGTCTCCTCGGCCTTGGTGCCGACGCCGCTGAGATGCATCGCCTGCACGCGCTCGGCCGTGTCATGCTGCACTTTGCGCGCCAGCCAGCGGAAGGCCGCACTCTTGTCCCGGAGCACGGCCTCGATCTGCGCGGCGGGCAGATGCAGCACCGGCGCGAGTTTGAGCGCCGCGCGCGGGTCGACGACGTCGCCGGGCACGACGTAGATCGACTCGGACGGAAGCGAGCGCACGAGCACGCCGCCGTCGCGGTCGAGGATCGCGCCGCGGCGCGCGAACGTTTCTACGGTTTCGTCGTGCTGCTCGAGCGCGAGGCGCGCCAGATGCGGGCCGTCGCGGATCTGCACGATGCCGAGCCGCAGCGTGAGCGCCGCGGCGAGCAGCAACAGGAGCACGAGCGAGGTTTTCGCTCGTACCGCCGGAACGCGCGCGAGGGCTCGCGCGCCCACGTTAGTGCTCGCGATGCGTGATCCAGCCGAAGAAGGCGATCCCGGTCGGCTTCGGCTGAACCTTCGGCAGCGGCAGCTGGACGACGGCGTAGACGTGCGGATCGTGCATCTTGAGCTGGGTGGCGAGCTGGGCGAGACGTTCGGGCGACTTGAGCTTCGCGATCGTCTCTTCGAGGCGCTGCGAATCATCGAGCAGGGCCGTGCGCTTCTGCTCGGTCTCCGCCAGCGCGTAGGTCAGCGACGTCAGGTCGGAGGTCAGCTTCACGTACGCCAGCAGCGGTACCAGCACGAGCACGGTCAGCGCCAGCACGGCGAACACGGGACGATGGATGCGCACGCGGGTCCGGCGAACGCGGCGCTTTGTCGCGCGGCGCACGCGTTCGACCTGGCGCGGTTGGGGTGCGGCCTTCGCCGGCGCGATCATTGGCTCTCTGCCACGCGTTCGGCGACGCGCAGCTTCGCGCTGCGCGCACGCGGGTTTGCGGCGACCTCGTCGTCGGCGGCAACGACCGGTTTACGCGTGAGCGTCCGGACCCGGGGGTCTTCGCGAAAGGTGTGCTTCACGATGCGGTCCTCGAGCGAGTGAAAACTGATAGCGGCGATGCGTCCGCCGGACACGGTGCGCGCGAGCGCAGCATCGAGCCCGGCGTGCAGCGCACCGAGCTCGTCGTTCACGGCGATGCGCAAGGCTTGGAAGGTGCGGGTGGCGGGGTGAATCGCGCCGCGGGGAGTGCCGCGCTGCACGCTGCGCGCGACGACGCCGGCCAGGTCGAGCGTGTCGCGAACCGGCGTTCCGGCCTCGCGCAGCGCGACGATCGCGCGCGCGATCCGCCGCGACGCGCGCTCTTCACCGTAGCCGTAGATCGCGTCGGCGATTTCGCGCTCGTCGCGGGTGGCAAGAAAGGTCGCCGCCGATTCGCCGGACGTCGGGTCCAGACGCATATCGAGCGGTGCCGCGACGCGGAACGAGAAGCCGCGCTCGCCTTCATCGAACTGCATCGAGCTCACCCCGAGGTCGAACAGCACGCCGTCGACCGCGGCGATCCCGAGCGCATCGAGCTGCTCCGCCAGCGTGCGGAAGTTGGCGTGTACCAACGTGAAGCGCGGGTCGGCCGGAGCGAACGCGCCCGCCGAAGGGTCCGCGTCGAGCGCCACCAGCCGGCCCGCCGCGTCGAGCTGCTCCAGGATGAGCGCGCTGTGACCGCCCGCCCCGAAGGTCGCATCGACGTAGGTTCCGGACGGCCGGATCGCCAGCGCCTCGAGCGCCGCAGCGGCCAGGACCGGGATGTGCGGCATCGGTCAAAACAGTCCCAGCTCCGAGGCGAAGTCGCCCAACTCGCCGCGGTGCGCCAGGTGCTCGTCGTAGCGGTCCTTGGCCCACAGCTCGACGCGCGTCATCGAACCGATCGAGACGACATCCTTGTCCATCCCCGCCCAGGTCCGCAGCGCGGGCGGGATCACGAGCCGGCCCTGGGCGTCGCAGCTCAGTTCTTCGGTATGCGCGAAGAGGTGGCGGACGAAGGCGCGATAGCGCGCGTCCTTTAGCGGGGCGCTCTCCAACCGGGCGCAGACGTCGCTCCAGGTCGCCGCCGGATAGAGCGCCAGACAGCGGTCGGGCTCGCCGATGGTAAGGAAGAAGCCGGCGCCGAGACGTTCGCGAAAGCGGGCGGGCACGACGAGTCGACCCTTGTCGTCAAGGTTGTGGTCGACCGAGCCTGCGAACAATGGGCGATCCGGCATAGATCTCCCACTACGCTCCACTGTGGTCCACTGCGTTCCACTATATCCCACCCTCCGCCCGGCGGCAACGCTTGGTCAGCATTCATTTATCAAGACTGGGCAACGGCAAACGAAAACCGTCGCGCGATTTTCGCCGGATCGAAGGTGGATTACGAACGTATGTTCGTATGCTGAGATCGCGTCGGTTGTTGAAGCCGCTCTCCATGAGGTATCGAAAGTGTCAGAACCGCTCGCTGTAGCCGGGCCGATCGCCGTTCGGGCGCTCGATCATCTGGTGTTGAACGACCGCGATGTCGAGGCGACCGTCGCCTGGTACGTGCGCGTCTTGGGGATGACGCGGCGCGACTTTTCGCCCGGCGACGGCAAGCCGCCGCGCGCTTCGCTCGCGTTCGGCACCCAGAAGATCAACGTGCGCCCGATCTCGGCCGACAAGCGCGATTGGTTCACCGGCGAGGGCGCCGCTGCAGGAAGCGACGACCTGTGTTTCCTGACGGATGCAGATCCGGATCAGGTCGTCGCGCATCTGACGGCGTGCGGAGTTCCGGTCGAACTCGGGCCCGTCCAAAAAGAAGGCGCTCGCGGAAAACTGCGCTCGGTCTACTGCCGCGACCCGGACGGCAGCCTGATCGAAATCTCGTCCTATGCGGACAACGCTACTTCGCGACGCTGACCGACCAGCCGCCAACGTTGACGTAGGGCATACTTGCGACCGTGATCGAGCGCGTCTGCAGGATCACGATCTGCGCGACCCGGCCGTTGCTGACGTGACCGGCGACGTGCACGCTGACAGGTGCCCCCGAACCTCCGGCCGCGGCGCCCCCGCTGCTGTCGCCGGCGCCGCGAGAACGCCCTCCGCGCCCTCCGCCCGGAAAGCCGCCGCCTCCGCCGCCCCCGGGAAAACCACCGCCTCCACCACCCGTGCCGCCCATGCCGCCCGAAGATCCGCCTTCACGCCGGCGGTCCGAGGAGGGACTCGCCGTGGCTTGGCCGTCGCCGCTGAAATCGAACTCTCCGCCCGCGATATTAGACGAGATCAGCGCGACGCTGGCGGCCGGTCCGCCGGCGGCCGTTCCTACCGGAATCGTCGCGACCCACGTCTCATGCGTCGTGACGTCGGCGCCGTGCAGCGCCGCCAACGCGAGGTTCAATCCGACCAGCACCTCGCTGACGTCGGCATCAGCGGCCGTTCCGCGCGCGTCCTCGGTCAACGCCAGCGTCCCGTCTTTGTTCTCGGTCAGCACCGAGAGGTTCGGCGTACCGTCCGGACGCTGACGTTCGATCACCAACGTCGTCGGGGCGCGGCGAACGAGATCGAACGACATCGTCGAGGCAACCGGACCGGTCGTCCCTTGCACCGAGCGCACAACGCGCAGGTGAATGCGCTGCCCGGTTGCCGTCGGCAGAAAGGCAATTCCGCTCCCGGCCGCAGCGGCGGGGACCGGGAACACGGCGACCAAGGCGAGCACGAGCAACTTGCGGACCATCGCCGCTCAGTATCGCGACCATTCCTCCGGCCCGACTGAGACCGCCGCTCACGCATGAAGAACGCCGCGAAGACGAGCGCTGTGGCAACGTAACCGAGCAGCGTGACGCCGTCTGCCCTGCCGCGTCCGGCGCCCCGATTCGATCGTTTGAGAAGCGTGAGGATCCGGTATGGCCGGGCGGCATGGGCAAGGCGGGTTCCGAGGAGCGGCGAATCGTCGGCTACCGTGTTCCCGCGCGCCCCTTGGGCATCGGTTGCCCTCGCCTTCGCGTTCCTTTCGGGGTGCAGCGGGGGCGGCTTTCTCCCCGGATCCCACGCGATGCCGTCGGGGCAACTCGAGGCGCTCGTGCGCTCGGCCGCGAGCTCGAATAATGTCGACGCGAAGCTCTTGTTCTCGGTGATCGACGCCGAGTCGCACGGGGACCCGGCGGCCGTCTCGCGCGTCGGAGCGCAGGGTCTGATGCAGCTGATGCCGGGCACGTCCGCAATGTACCGCGTCACCAATCCGTTCGATCCGTATCAGAATGTCGACGCCGGAAGCCGCTACCTGCACGACCTGCTGCGCCGCTATAAAGGAAACGTCCGGCTCGCGGTCGCCGCGTACAACGCCGGTCCCGGCGCGGTCGATGCCGCGCATGGGATCCCGCCGTTCGCGGAAACACGGGCCTATGTCGACCGCGTCGTCGCCGGCCTCAAATAGTATGCCCGCCGCCTACCGGCCGGGGCGCTAGCATGGCGACCTTCCCGGGACTGCGGACGCCCGCGTTCGTGCGTGCCCTTCCGCCGCGGCCGCGGCTGCCGATCCTCGACGCCTACCTGCTGCGCGAGGTTGCCGCGCCGTTCGGCTTCGCCTTGGCGGCGTTCTTCCTGTTCTGGTTCGCCAACATCTTCGTGCTCGCGGCCGACTATTTGGTGAACAAGGGCGCGCCGGTCTTCCTGGTGCTGCGGTTCCTCTTGTTTCGGGTGCCGCAGGCGACGCCGATGGCCTTCCCGTTTGCGTGTCTATTCGGAACGCTGCTCGGCTTCGGCCGCCTCATGGCCGACAACGAGATCACCGCGCTGCGCACTTCCGGAATCCCGTTCGTGCGCATCATTCGGCTGCCGCTCTTAGCGGGCGCCGCGATCGCGATCGCCGCCTTCATGGTCAACGAAAACGTCGCGCCGGTCGCGACCGACCTCTCGACGCGCAGCTTCTACCAGATCCTCTACAAGTCGCAGACCCTGCCGATCGAGCCGAACATCTTCCGGGCCGATCCGGCGACCGGCGACATGTTCTATATCCAGTCGGTGTCGTCCGACGGCCGCTCGATGTCGAACGTGATGATCTATCAGCCGGACCGCAGCTCGCCGTTCGTGCAGATCCTCACCGCCAAGGCCGCGCGCATCGACGGCGGCGAGATCGTTCTCGACCACGCCGTGCGCACGCAGATCAAAGCCGACGGTCAGATCGGCGCGGTCGACGTCGAAGCGCGCGAAGTGCGCCTCTCGCTGCCGATGGGTGACAACGGGCAAAATTTCCTGAGCAGCGCGTTCAACGACACCTACACGATGAACACGAAGCGACTTTCGCAGGACATCGCGTTCCGCAAGCAGACCGGCCAGGGCGGAACGGATCTGGCCGCGCGTGAACTCACGCTCGGCAGCAAGTATGCCTATCCGTTCGCATCGTTCATCGCGGTGATCATCGCGGTGCCGCTGGCGGTTCGGTTCGGAAAGAACGGACGCACCCTCGGGATCGTGCTCTCGATTGTGCTCCTCGTCATTTATTATGGGATGGTCGCGCTCGCGGGCGCCTTCGGCCGAAACGGATCGATCGATCCCTACGTTGCCGCGTGGTTGCCGAACGTGATTATGGGCGCCGCCGGCGGAATTCTCATCTGGCGCGAGGACCGGTGATCCGATCGCTCCTGCGGGCGGGCGCGGCATTCGTCGCGCTGTCGCTGACGCTGGGGTCACTTCCGGCTGGGGCCTCCGACGAGGACGCGCAGAACGCGCTGGTGCTGCTGAAGCGCTGCGGTGACGCGGCGCCCGTCCAAGTCGCGCAGGCGGAAGCGTCGACGAGCCCGTCACCGACGGATTCGCCTTCGCCGACGCCCTCGCCGACCCCGCGGCCGCTGGTCGGTCCGCCCTCGGCACCGGGCGGTCCGCAAATTCTCGTCCCCCCTCCGCTCCCCACCACGACGCCGGTCCCGCCGCCCCCGCTCCCGACGCCGAGCTCGTCTCCCGGGTCGCCGCCGCCGGCGATCATCCAGCAGGCGACGATTCCGCCCGAGCCGACAGCGGTCCCAGCGGTCCGTCCCAGTTCCGGACCGGTCGTGCGGCCCTCGCCGTCGCCGTCGGCGACGCCGGAACCGGGCGAGACGCTAGGCCCCAACGACTACGCGATCCTCGGCGATCATCTGACCGGCAAGAATACGAAGGGCGAGCCTGAGGATCTCGACGGGAACGTCACCATCCTCTACCAGCAGGGCGTGCTCGGCGGCGACCACGCGCACTACGACGGCAAACGCTACATCGACATGAGCGGGCACACGTTCGTCCGGAACAGCGCCGGCGACACCGTGTTCTACGCCGACGGAATCCGCTTCGACACGCTCACCCAAAACGCGATCCTGATCAACGGCCACGGCGAATCGACCAACGGCGTCGAGCGCGGGAAGCTGTACTTCAAGGGCACGACGATGGTGACCGACCACGAGGGCGTCACCCACGTCGAACACGCGAACCTCACGACCTGTGAGAATCCGCGCGGCGGCTATCACATCGAGTCGAAGACCCTCGACGTCTATCCGGGCGACAAAGCGGTCGCGAAGTCGGCCGTGCTCTATCTCGGCGCGCTGGCGGTCCTGTGGCTCCCGATCGTCGTCATCTCGCTGCGCCAAGACGAACAGGGCTCGCGCCGCAATCCCGGTTTCGTCCCGATCGTCGGCTACTCGCAGGCCGAGGGTTTCTGGATCAAGGCCCGGATCGGGTTTTCGCCCAGCGACTACTACTACGGGTACTACCGGGTCGAGGAGTACACGAAGATCGGGCTCGGTCTGGGCTACGTCGCGACGATCCGTCGCAAAGACGGGCGTCGCCAGACCGACATCAACGCCTACACGATCAAGAACCGGATCGACGGCTCGCAGAATACGAACCTCGCCATCAACGATCAGGAGTTCTTCTCGCGCACGACGCGCGGTCAGGTGGCGCTGAACTATACGGGCGATTACGGTCCGCTTACGACGTTGCCCGCCCAGTACACGATAAATGCGGCGGTCGACCACGCCGACGTGCGCGGCGACCATCAAGACTACAGTTTCTCACGCACGTCGACCGGCTCGCTGTCCGCGACCGACAACTACGGGCTCACCGACCACCTGCAGCTCTCGCAACAGCTGCAGAACGACTTGGCCCTGTCGTACACCACCAGCAGCAGCGGCGGCTACTACGGGGTCGCCGGCGGCACGACTGACACACTGCACTTCCAGACGCTCACCCACTACGTGGGGCGCTCGTACGACTACGAGCTGACCTACGACCGGTACGATTCGAACTCGCAGACCAACGTCCAGAAAGAGCCCGAGCTGACGATCCGTCCGCTCACGAACATCTTTCCGAACTTCAAGGCGGTCCCGATCACGACCCAATACACGATCGGGCTCTACGACGATCCGACCGCAAACATCCAAACCAGCCGCGCCGAGGCACGCATGCAGTTGGGTCCGGCGCTCGCGCACTTCCTGGACAGCGACTTCTCCGCCCAGCTGACGGTCCAGCAAGACTATTACGGTACCGGCGACGAGAAGGCGCAGATCGGTCAGCTGATGACCCTGACGACACCGGTCTGGGACCACGTCGTCAACACGATCTCGTATACCGAGTCGCAGGTGAACGGGCCGCTGGCGGAGCCCTTCAAGTCCCTCGATGTGCTCGGCGCCGGTCTCAAGCAGGCCAACGACGTGCTGCGCCTCTTCAACAGCAATGTCTACACGTTTTCACTGACCGCCACGACGTTCTTCAATCGCCAGGCCCAGGCGGTCGGCTATCAGATCACCTCGCAGCCGTCGCCGCGCTCGACGCTGCTGATCGGCGGCAGCTTCACGCCCGGTCCGGGGTTTGGTTTCGACCGCACCAACGTGCAGATCGCGACCCCGTTCGGTTACGAGAGCGACCTGCAGTTCGCGACCTTCATCGACTGGCACAATCACATGCGGCTCGAGAGCAAGAACATCTACTATCGCCACATCGTCGGCGAGTGTTACGAACTGCGGGCGTCCTACAACGAGGACCTCAAACAGGTCTACTTCACGGTGACGCTGCTCGCGTTTCCCTCGCAAGCGGCGAACTTCGGAATCGCGCAGTCGCCGACGCTCAATTCGGTCATCCCCGGCAGCCTCACGAGCGCCGCCTTCACCTACGGCGCCGCCGGCGGCGGACCATAGTGGATTCGCCTGACGGCGAATCCTTCGCGGTCCTCGCGCCGCTCGGCGCCTTGCGGAGCCCCGGCCGAACGTGGTAAAGGGGACGCATGAACACGTACACCCAGCCCTGCGAGTATCAGGAGTGCAACTGCACCGTCACGGGCGGGCTCGAAGGCGCATCCTACTGCAGCGACATCTGCGAGCAGCGTGATTCGACGGACGAGGAAATGGAGTCGACCTGCGCCTGCGCCCACCCACCCTGCGACACGGAATAAACAACACGTCATCGATCGCATCGAGGGCGGCTTTGGGCGAAGCCCAAAATGCGAAGCGGCGGAGCGCAGCGCGGCGAACCGGAGCGCCCATGAGGGCGCGAGGACCGCGACGGATTCGCCGTTAGGCGAATCCACTCGAGCACCGCGACGGCTTCGGCCGTCAGGCCGAAGCCTCTACGGTGTGTTGAAGACGACGACTCCGTAGATTGCGGCGGAGGGGTTCTGCGGACCCGATCCGGTCACGGGCTTGATGTAGGATTGGCCGGGCAGCGTCGCCGCCGTGTTGAGGATGAACCCCGGATACGACGTGTCGGACGGACCGTTGCCGAGCGAATCGACGACCGTATTGGTCGTGTCGACCGTGAACATGTTCATCACCCACGTCGACGAGAGCAGATAGAAGAAGGGCGGGCACGACTGGCCGACGGGGTGGGGCGACGGTGCCGGGGTCGGCTGTCCGGTCGTGTTGATCGGCGACGGAAAATCGAGGATGCAGCGATTGAAGCGGATATCGAAGCCGTAGGTCGCCGCGCTGGTGGGTGAGAGCACGCTGAAGTTTAGCGTGCCGGTCGCATAGCCGAGCGTGCGCCGATTGACGCCGCCGGCCTGCGATGCATCGGCGAAATACTGGAACACCACCGGCGAGTTGGCAAAGTTCGGACCGCCGCCGACCAAGATCGCGAACGACCAGTCCGTATAGTTCGAATTGTAGCCCAGGGCGTACGGGACGTGGCCGTTGCCGCTGGTATTGAACACGATCAAATAGCTGAAGTTGCTGAAATCGGGCTGACCGTTCGTCTCGAAGCGGATGAGAGTCTGACCGGACGGAACGATACCACCGTTGGCCTCGCCAAGGCCCGTCACCTGATGCCCGCACCCGGACAGCACCACCATCGCCGCGACTAGCACGGCCTCACGCAGCCGACGCACCGTTCTCTCCTCCGCGACCATTCGTGCAACGGCCGTCGCGTTGGTGTGCGCGTTCGGCCTGCACCTGGCCTTCCCACGCATCGGTTGGTGGTGGTTGTCACCGTTTGCACTGGCTGGGCTTCTCGCGTCGTGGTGCAGTCTCACTCCACGTTCGGCCGCCCTCGTCGGATACGCGAGCGGGCTTGTGTTCTTCGCGTTCGGGTTCACGTGGTTCGGTGAAACAGCCGGTGCGTTGCTTGGTCCGGCCGCGCCGATCCTTGACCTTGGAGGTGCGGCAATCGAGGCGCCTGCGTTTGCGTTCGCCGCCGTGGTCGCGTCGTTGGCAGCGCGCCGCTGCGACGTGCGCGCGGTGCCACTGGTAGCGGCCGCGGCATACACGCTCGGGGAGTACTTGCGCTCGTCGGGGACGTGGGGCTGTCCGCTCGAGCAGATCGGCCTGGCCTGGATCGACACCCCGCTGCGTCCGCTGGCCGCGTTCGCCGGCGTCTACGGGATCACGTTCGCCGTCGCACTGCCCGCTGCGGCGCTCGGTTGGTGGGTGCTCGATCCGCGCGACCGCCGCCGCGGCATGACCGCGGCGGCCGCGTGGCTCGCGGTGATCGTATGCGCATCGCTGGCATGGGCGTTCTGGCCCGCGCGCCATTTCGCGCCGCCGGCGCGTCGCGTCGCTGCAGTGCAAGGCGGCATCGCGCAGACGCTCAAGATGAGCAGCCTGGGCCTCGCGGTCGCAATCGATCGCTACACGGCGATGACGCGCGCATTGCGAAGGGTGCATCCGACGCTCGTGCTGTGGCCGGAGACCGTCATCACGACCGATTTGAACAACCCGGCGCCGGCGGCACGCGCGCTCGGCGTACGGTTTGCGGAACTTTCACGCGAGCTCGACGCGACGCTGTACGTTGGTTCGCTCGCGCGCATCCCCGGCGGCCGGCTGACGAACGCGCTCTACATCTACGATCCGCATGCACCGGGGCTCGCACGGTACGCCGGCGCGCGCGCCGTCTACGGCAAAGAGCAGCTGGTGCCGATGGCGGAGTACATTCCAGGCCCCGAGTGGGTGCGCGCGCTCCCGTATGCCGATCAGGTTGGGGCCTACACGCCCGCGGTCAATCCCGTCGAAACGATCAACGGTGCGACGCCGCTCATCTGCTGGGAGTCGTTGTTCGGCGACATCGCGCACGCGCGGCTGCGCGATAACCCCTCGCTGCTGCTGATCGCAACCGACGACGCCTGGTTCGGTACGACGGAATTTCCGTACGAACACGCGATGGCGGCTTCGCTGCGCGCGGTCGAGACCGGCCGCTGGGTGCTGCGCGCGGGGGCGACCGGTATCAGCGGCATCGTCGCACCCGATGGCGACTGGACCGCGCGCACGACCCTCGGCGGCCCGGCAACGGTCGTCGGCGATGTCGGCGCGCCGGCACCCGGGCCCTACGCGGCCCTCGGACCGCTCCCGATCGCGTTCGTCC
>PMOG01000111.1 GCA_003161555.1 Vulcanimicrobiota bacterium
GACTACACCGAGCGCAAGCACGTGCGCAAAGCGCGCGACGGTGGACCGGGACTGGTGTGGTACACCAACGCCCGTACGCGGACCGGGGATCCGGCCCGCGCCCTAGAGCAGGATGCTCAGCCGACTCGCGCGCGATAAGCGCGCACTTCTTGCGCGACGCGCGCGTATGCAGCGGCGATCGCATTGACGCGCTGGGCGGCGCCGTCGAGATTGCCGACGCGCGCCCGCCCTTCGAGTTCATCGGCCAGCTGCATCACCGCGTTCGCGCCGACGTTGCCCGCGCTGCCCTTGATCGCATGCGCCGCCCGCCGCACCATCTCGGCATCGCCGGCGGCGACGCCTTGCTCGAGGGCACGGGTGTGCTTGACGCCGGTGTCCAGTGCCATTTCGAGCAGTTCCGCGATCCCCGCGGTATCGTCCTCGAACGCCTCCTCGAGGCGGGCGAGGTCGAGAACATCGTTACCCGGCAACGCCGATTCCGTGCACGAAGCGTTCGACGACCGCGCGGAGCGCGGCGAGTTGGACGGGTTTCGCGAGGTAGTCGTCCATGCCCGCAGCCAGGCACTGTTCGCGGTCGCCTTCGAGGGCGTTGGCCGTCATCGCGACGATCGGCACGTGGCGTCCACGCGCCGCTTCGGCGCGCCGGATTTCGCGGGTCGCTTCGAACCCGTCGACCTCGGGCATCTGGCAGTCCATCAGAACCAAGTCGTAGTCGTCGCGCCCGACCGCATCGATCGCCTCGCGCCCGTCGGCGACGGCATGCGCCGCATAGCCGAGCTTCTTCAGCTGCTGGAGCGCGAGCTTGCGGTTGACCGGATTGTCCTCGGCGACCAGGACCAAGACCGATTGGCGCGGGGCCGGGACCCGCGGTTCGGCCAAGCGCGGTCCCGTCGCGACGACACCGTGCACGGCCGAAACCAGCGCGTCGTGGAGGGTGACTTGGCGGATGGGCTTCCGCACGACGGCCACGAAGCCGTGCGCCCGGGCGCCCGGTGTCCCCGGCGGCTCGTCGGCGCCGGTGACCAGGACCATCCCGACCTTTTCGAGCCCCGGGACCGCGCGCAGCCGCGAAGCGAACGCGTAGCCGTCGCCGCCGGCGGCGCGGTCGATCACCACCGCATCGAACGGGCTGCGGCGCGACGCCATCGCGCGGGCGAGTTCGAGCGCGTGGGCCGCGTTGCCGGTACTGGACGCGATCGCGCCCCAGGCCAGCAAGTACTGATCGACGACTTGGCGTGCGACGGCCTCTTCGTCGATGATGAGAATGCGGGCGCCGCGCAGCAGGTCGACCGGATCGCGCTCGTCTTCGAGCACGCGCGGGAACGGCACGGTGAACCAAAACGTCGAGCCGCGCCCGACGCTGCTGTCGAAGCCGATCTTGCCGCCCATCAGCTCGACGATCCGGCGCGAGATCGAAAGGCCGAGTCCCGTGCCGCCGTAGCGCCGCCGCGTCGATTGATCGGCCTGCCGGAACGGTTCGAAGAGCTGGTCGGCGACCTCGGCCGCGATGCCCGGCCCGGTGTCGGCCACCGAGAACCGCAGCACCGCATCGGCGCCTTCGAGACGTTCGACGACCGCACGTACGGTGACGCTGCCGGCGGCGGTGAACTTCACCGCGTTGCCGAGCAGGTTGAGCAGAATCTGACGCAGCCGGTCGGCGTCGCCGACCACGCGCCGCGGCACGTCCTGCGCGACGTAGGTCGACAGCGAAAGGCCCTTCTTGCGCGCCGCCGCCGCCAGAATGTCGGTCGCGTTCTCGACCGCCACGACGGGCGAGAACGGCACCGCTTCGAGCTCCATGCGGCCGGCCTCGATCTTCGAGAAATCGAGGATGTCGTTGACGATGCCGAGCAGCGATTCGGCCGAGTCGCGCACGGTGATCGCGTACTCGCGGCCTTCGTCATCGAGCGAGGTCTGCAGCAGCAGTTCGGACATCCCGACCACCGCGTTGATCGGGGTGCGGATCTCGTGGCTCATCGTGGCCAGGAATTGCGCCTTGACCTGGGCTGCCTCGACGGCGCGGTCGTGCGCGGCGTGGATCGCCTCCTCGGCGCGTTTGCGCTGGGTGATGTCGCGAACGATGATCACGGCTTCACCCAGATCGCGCGTTGCGCCGCGCGCGAACTCGATCGGGAACGTGTTTCCCGACCGGTCGCGTCCGGTCGTTTCGACGACGTTGGCGTACAGCGGGGTCACCAGGTCGTATTCGGGGAGCAGCCGCGAGAGCGGCGTGCCCGCCAGGGCGTCGGCATCGAACCCGAACAGCGACGCGCCGGCCGGGTTCACCGATGCGACCAGCCCGCGCGAATCGACGATGATCAGCGCGTCGGCGACGCCGCTGATCAAACCGCTCAGGCGCCGCTCGCTTGCACTCAAGAAGCGTGCCAGCCGGTTCGTCTCGTACAGCAGCGCGATCACCAAGAACGCCGTCGCGATCAGCACGTCGGCGCGCGAGAGATACCAACCGACGGTGTACTGCGCGCCGCCGAACGCATTGAGGAGCGATTCGAGCAAGAACGCCGTCGCGGGCACGCTCAGCCAGGCGTCGATGACCGTGCGCGTTCCCCACAACAACAGCACGAAGGCTGCCGCCGACAGCAGTCCGACCACGCCCAGGACGACGTAGAGGGGAAAGAGATAGTGGCCGTCGTGCGTGAGCGGCGGCAGTTTGCCGTGCCACACGTACACCGCATACGTCAGCGCGGCCGCCGCCATGAAGGTCAAGACGATACAGCTCGCGGCGCGCGCGCTGCGCACGCGCTGGGTGCCTTCGACCGCCGCGATCAGGACGTACCCGACGTATGACGCCGGCAGCGCGGAGTGCCACAACGCCCACAGGTAGGTCGACGCGTTGACGTCGCCGCCGAAGAGCCGCGACGGCGCGACCCCCGAAAACGTCAGCAGATACGGGATGAAGACCAGCGCGCTGAAGGTCGTGCCGCAGGCCAGGGCCAGCAGCGAGGGCTTGCGCGAGAGCGCGAACTGCGCGAACAGGATCATCGCGGTTACCGCGAGTCCCATCAGCACGGCGCCGCCATAGAGCGTGACGAAGCCTGGGAACGTCCCGATCACATCGCGCGAAAAGGGCGCGGCTAGCAGCCCGACGACCCCCAGAGACGCGATCGTGACGAGGGCCGCCCGGCGTTGCTGCGGCGTCGCTGGTAGCGTCGCCAGGTCGAGCACCGGTGAGTTCACGTCAACTTGACGTTTCGGCAGAATGGTGCTCGCGTCCGTCGCAAGCGGCTGCTTGTGAAGACTTCCTTACACGAGCGGACGTGCCGAAAGCGGGTCGCGAGCAAGCAGCATGGCGTCGCCGAACGAGAAGAAACGGTAGCCCCGCTCGATGGCCGTCCGATAGGCCTCCCGTACCAGCGGGTAGCCGGCAAACGCCGCGACCAGTACCAAGAGGGTCGAGCGCGGCAGATGGAAGTTGGTCAGCAGCAGGTCGACGACGCGAAAGGGAAAGCCCGGCGTCACGAACAGTTCCGTCTCGGCCTCACCGGACTGGACCGTGCCGTCGGCGCGTGCAGCGGCCTCGAGCGCGCGCAGGACGGTCGTGCCGGCAGCCACGATACGACGGCCCTCGGCGCGGGCTGCGGCCAGCGCGGCCGCCGTTGCCACCGGAATCGCGTAACGCTCGGCGTGCATGACGTGCTGATCGATCGTCGGCCCCTGCATCGGACGGAACGTTCCCATGCCGACATCGAGCACGAGCGGCGCGATGACGACCCCCCGGCTGCGGAGAGCGGCGAACACGGCTTCGGTGAAATGGAGCGATGCCGTCGGCGCCGCGACGCTTCCCGGCACGCGGGCGAACACGGTCTGATAGCGCGCGTCGCGGGCCGCATCGCCCGCGCCGACGTACGGCGGCAGCGGAACCTCGCCATGGCGTTCCATCAACGTGCCGGCATCGACGCCGTCGTCGAAGCGCACGACGCGCGGCCCGTCGGCCAGCACTTCGACAACGCTGAGGCCGAACTCGCCGACGAGCAGCCGCGTACCGGCGCGCAGCTTGCGAGCTGGACGGCCGAGCACGAGCCACTCGCGCGCGAGGGGGTCGTATCCCGCCCGCGCGCGGGGCCGGAGCAGCAGCAGCTCGACCGCACCACCCGTCTCGAGACGCGCGCGCAGCCGGGCGCGGACGACCTGCGTCTCGTTGATCGCCAGCACGTCGCCGGGCTGCAGCAACGCCGGAAGTTCCGCGAAGCGCCGATCGTCGAACGAAGCGTTCGCCACGACCAGCAAGCGCGATGCATCGCGCTGAGCAGCCGGTGCGCGGGCGATCGCGTGATCGGGGAGGACGTAGTCGTAGGCCGCGACGTCGCGCGGACCGGAACCCTGGGCGGTTGTCACGCGCGTTCTGCCGCCGGCCCGCGCGGCAGCAGCGCATCGAAGCGGCTGCGTTCGGTGTCGCGAAGCCGGCCCAGCACCGCCTCGCAGGCGAAGGTGTCGCGTTCGTGCGCGCAGGCCGAACGCAGCGTGACTTCCAGCGCGAGCGGCGGCAGGCGGCGCACGACGATCGTCCAGCTGCTTCCGGGCGGCAGCGAGCGGTCGGAGATGAACCGGATCGCATCGGCGGCTAGCGCGACGATCGCGACCGGCAGCCGCGCGCCCGTGCGACGATCGGTGAGCAGCGCGCCGATCGATTTGCGCAACGGGACGCACGTCGACGCTCGCTGTGGATCAGCCACTGCCGACCGCAGTACCCGGAAAGTAGAACGCCAGAATCTCGGCCGCCGGCGCGCCCGCGGCGGCGAAGTAACGCGCACCCCACTGACAGAGCCCGACCCCGTGGCCGCGACCGGAGCCTTCGACGACCAGACGCGCGCCGGCGTCGGTGCCGTCGACGTGCAACGCCCGCAGCCATGGGCTGCGGATCGCATCGTAACCGAGCGCGCGGCGAAAGGCTGCGATCGGAACGCTCACCGTTTCGCTGCCGGTGAGGATGACGGCGCGCGGCCGGCCGGTATCGTCGGCGTCGGCCAGACTCGCGCCGGCGATCGTTCCGCCGGTGCGTGCGCCGAACGCCGCGATCACCTGGCTGAGCGGCAACTCGCGGCGCCAGCGGTAATCCGGCGCCGGGACGCAGTGCGGATCGGCGACGCCGCGCAAATAGGGGAGCGGTGCGCCGCCCCAGGCCGACGCGATGTCCGCCGTATGGCCGCCGCAGCACGAGGAGTAGAACACCGCTGCCGGCCCCCCGTCGTAGGTGAGCGTTTGTCCGCGCGTGAGCTGCACCGCCGCGCTGGTGGGCGCGGTTTCCGCGTCGACGCCGCCCCAGCGCTGGTCGCCCTCGTCGGCGCGCACGTCGAAGGCGCGCGAGAGGGTCCGGCGCCCGAGCGCATAGGTGCGCGCAACGATCGCCTGCACCGCGAGCGCCTGCTGCGGCCACGACGGCGGCGCCTCGAGCGGAACGACGCCCTGCAAGTAGCGGTCGACGTCGAGCGTGGTCACCAGCGCCATCCGGCCGTCAGGCATCCCGACCGTCGACGGCGCGCCGCGCCAGCGGCGTCCGCCGAGCACGAAGGTTCCGTCGGCAAGTACCTGCGGCAGGCTGCCGCGCAGGTCGCCGGTGACGAGCACCCGGATCTGCGGTCCGGAGGAGTCCCACACGTCGAGTCCGCCGGTGGCGGCCGTGGCCGCCGCGGCGATCCCGCCCAGAAAGGACGCGCGCGCGATCACAAGAGCCGCGGCTGGATGCCGCTCCGATCGCGGCTGATGCCGAGATGCGCGAGCGCCGCCGGCGTCGTCTTGCGCCCGCTGGCCGTCCGCTGCACGAGTCCGATTTTGAGCAGAAAGGGTTCGACGACGTCTTCGAGCGTTTCGACGTCTTCGGTCAGCGTTGCGGCGATCGCGTTGATGCCGACCGGGCCCCCGTCATACTGGCGCGCGATCGTGTCGAGATAGGCGCGGTCCAAGCGATCGAGTCCGGCTTCGTCGACGCCTTCCCGCCGCAAGGCTTCGTCGGCGACCTCGGCGGTGATGACGCCGCCGGCGCGCACCTCGGCGAAGTCGCGCACGCGCCGCAGCAGCCGGTTCGCGATGCGGGGCGTGCCGCGGCTGCGGGCCGCGATCGTCTGGGCGCCGGCCGGTTCGATCGCGATATCGAGCACGCGCGCGCTGCGCTCGACGATGCGCTGCAGTTCGGCGGGTTCGTAATACGCCAAGTGGTGGACGATGCCGAAGCGATCGCGCAGCGGCGCCGAGAGCATGCCGGCACGCGTCGTCGCGCCCACGAGCGTGAACCGCTTGAGCGGCAGCTTCAGCGTTTTGGCGTAGGCGCCGCGGTCGACGACGAAGTCGATCTGGAAATCTTCCATCGCCGGATAGAGGTACTCTTCGACCGCCGTACCTAGCCGGTGGATCTCGTCGATGAAGAGCACGTCCCCCGTTTCGAGCGCGGTCAGAATGCCGACCAAATCCTTGGGTTTCTCGAGCGTCGGGCCCGAGGTGGGGCGCAGCGTGCCGCCGGTCGCCCGCGCGATCAGGTTCGCGAGCGTTGTCTTGCCGAGCCCGGGCGGGCCGGAAAAGAGCACGTGCTCCAGCGGCTCGCCGCGCCGCGCCGCGGCGTCGATCGCAATGCGGAGGTTGTCGACGATCTGCTCCTGCCCGACGTAGTCCTCGAAGGTTCGCGGGCGTAAGGTCGCGCCGTAGACTTCATCCTCGAGTGAGGCGTCGACCCCGACCAGGCGTTCACCCTCGAGGTCCTCCGGCGGGACCGAAGCATCGCCGACGACCTTCTTGCGCACCGAATCGCTCATGCGGATTCAGCCTTTCGAGGCTGAATCCACCTCGGCTTCGCCTCGTCAATAGCGGAAGTCGAAGCCATGGCGGCGTGACGCTGACGATAGATCTCGGCCAGCAGCGTCTCGGCGTCGTTGACGTGCGGTGCGCGCTCGAGCGTCTCGGCGATCATCGCTTCGGCTTCGGTGCGTTTGTAGGCCAGCTGCAGCAGCACCGCGAGCGCCTCGCTCGCGAAGGCGGGCATCGGCGGACGTGCCGGCACCTCGCGGTGCGGCGCGTCCTGGATCAGCAAGAAGCGTGCAACCTTCCCCTGCAGTTTGGCGACGATGTCGCGCGCCTTCTGCTGCCCGATCCCCGGCAGCGTTTTCAGAAAGGCGTGATCGCCCTCGTCGATGGCGCGCGCGATGCGGCCCATCGGCGCCGAAAACGCGCGCGCCGCCGACTTGGGACCGATCGACGCGACCGACAGCAAGGCTTCGAAAAACTCGCGTTCGATCGCGTTGCTGAAACCGAAAAAGGTGTACTTGCCGGCGTTTCCGTCGAGCGCGAAGTGCGGAAACACTTCCAGCATCACCGGCGTCCCGGGCGTTTCGGGGACCTTGTCCGCGACGCTCGGCGGCAGCACCAGGTCGTAGACGAGGCCGGCCGATTCGATCCGCGCGATCTCGCCGGCGTGTTCGACGAGCGTGCCGCTGATGCGGGAAAACACCGCTCAGATGCCCCCGGGCAGCGCCGCGCGGCGTCGCGCGCGCGCAGCACTGATCGCGGGCGGAACTCCGGCCGCCGAACGGAAGGCGAAGGCGATCGCCAATGCGAGGGCATCCGAGACGTCGTCGGGCTGCGGCGCTTCACGCAGGCCCAGCAGCCGCACGACCATCCCTTTGACCTGCGACTTGCGTGCCGATCCGCTGCCCGCGACGGCGAGCTTGACGACGGTATGGGCCAGGTGATGCACGACGATGCCGTTGGCGCCGGCGGCCAGCGCGAGGACGCCGCGCGCGTGACCCATCAGCACCGCGGTTTGCGGATGTTCGTAGGCCGACCAAAGCTCTTCGATCACCATGCACGCGGGATGGGTCGTGCGCACGACATCGACCATCGCGTCGTGCAGCTGGAGCAAACGCTGTTCGAGGGCCAGCGCCGGTTCAGGACGCAGGATGCCGGCTTCGATCAGGCGCAGGCCGCGTCCGTCGGCCTCGATGACGCCGTAACCGGTCGTGCGCAGACCCGGATCGACGCCGAGGATGCGGCGCGCGGTCATTGCGCCGTCTGCATGACCGTCAGGTTGACCGACTCGCCCGGATTCAAGCGCATCGACCCCTCCGGCTCGGTTCGCACCACCGTGCCCGGAGCGACGGTGGCGTCGGGCGTGTAGGCGATGTTGCCGACTTTGTAGCCGGCCGCGACCAGCGCGAGCTTGGCATCGTCCAGCGTCATGCCGGCAACGTCGGGCACGGTGCCCGGAACGGTGACGAAGATGGTGACTTTCGAGCCCTTCTTCGCCTGCGAGCCGGCGTTGGGATTCTGAAACGCAACTTTGCCCGGCGGCCCCTTCGCGTCGACGTTGTAGTTCAGCACGGGTACGAACGCTGCTTGCGTCAGCGTCGCCTGCGCGGTATCCGGATCGTTGCCGACGACGTTGGGGATCTCGGTCGACGTCGGGCCGGTACTGACGACGATCGCGACCGAACTGTTCGGCGGCGCGAAGGCGCCGGGATCCGGCGATTGCGATGCCACGATGTCGGCGGGGATCGCGTCGTTCGCGGTCTGGGTGACCGTGAAACTCAGGTGCGCCGCGGCCAAGGCGTGACGCGCATCCTCGAGGGTGAGGTTGATGACGCTGGGGACGCTCACTGGTGCAATGCCCTTCGACACGGACAGCGCGATCGCACTGCCTTGACGGGCCTGCGCGCCCGCGCCCGGGTTGACGTCGATGACGATACCGGTTGGGATCGTGGCATTGTAGATCTGGGTGATCTTCGCGCGCAGCTTGGCGTCGGTGAGCGTGCGCTGCGCGTCGGCCGCGCTGAAGCCCTTGACGTTGGGCACCGTGACGAGGGGCAAACCCTCCGAAACGACCAGCGCGACGGGCGCATCCTTCGCGAGCTTGGTCCCGGCGGCCGGATCCTGGCGGATCACGTGATCGACGGGAACGGTTTCGCTGGCTTCCTCGGTGACGGTCGGGCGCAGGCCGAGCTGGAACAGCGTTTGCTGCGCGACGGTCGAGCTCTGTCCTTCGACGCTCGGCAGCGTGATGTTGCGCGCCGGTCCGAAGAGGTCGCTGCGGAGCGCGAAGAAGCCGATCAGCACCGCGGCGAGGAGCAGCACCGGCATCACGATCCAGACGATCCAGCGGCGATCCGGCCGGTGCGGTTCTTCGTGCTCGGCGATCAGCTCGCCGACGCCGTCCGTGAGCGGCGGCCGGTCGGGCGAGAGCGAGGGACGCGGCGGCGGGGCGCCCGGCGGGATGCGCCCGGCCGGCGGTTCGCCGAAACTCGCCGCATGGGCGACCAGCGGCCGTTCGCGGGCTTCGCGCAGCGCGCTCGCCAACTCGGTCGCCGACGCGAACCGGTCGTGCCGATTCTTGCGCAAGAGGCGCGACACGATCGCCGCGATCGCGGGGCTGACGCCCGAGGCGTCGGGTTCGAGCTGCGGCGCGGGCTCGGTCACGTGCTTGAGGGCGACCGCGACCGGCGTGTCCGCCGTGAAGGGAAGCGCGCCGGTCAGCATTTGGTAGAGAACGACGCCGACCGAATAGAGGTCGCTGCGCTCGTCGATCTCGTGATTTTGCGCCTGCTCGGGAGAGATGTACGCGACGCTGCCCATCACCATGCCCGGCTGGGTGGCACCCAGTGAGTTCTCGGAGACGGCGCGCGCGATACCGAAATCGCTCAGCTTGACGACGTCGTCCTTGGTGATCAGGATGTTGGCCGGTTTGACGTCGCGATGGAGCAGTTCCTGACGGTGAGCGTACGCGAGCCCGCTGGCGATCTGGATCGCGTAATCGATCGCGACGTTTTCGGGCAGCACGCGTTCTTCGCGCAGCAGTTCTGCCAGCGTCGCGCCGTCGACCAGTTCCATCACGATGTAATACGCGTCGTTCTCTCGTCCGAAGTCGTACACGTTGACGATGTTGGGGTGCGAGAGCTTCGCGGCCGACTGCGCTTCGTACGAAAAACGGCGGACGAAGTCATCGTCGGCGGCGTACTGATCGCGCAGAACCTTGATCGCGACGCGGCGGCGCAGCAGGGTGTCGGTGCCGACGTAGACGAGCGCCATCCCCCCGTTACCGAGGAGCCCGTCGACGCGATACCGGTTATTGAGGAGCTGTTCGGCTTGCACGGTCAGCGCGCCACCATTCTCCGGTCATCTTCGCGACCGGGCGAGCGCGACCCGCAGAACCTCGCGCACGACCGGGGCCGCGTACGTCCCGCCGTAGCCGACGTTCTCGATGACGACCGCGACCGCGACGCGCGGCGCCTCGGCCGGGGCGAAGGCGATGAACCACGCATGCGAGCGGCCGTGCGGATTGGTTGCGGTACCGGTCTTCCCGGCCACCGTCACGCCGGGCAGCCGTGCCGCGGTCCCGGTGCCGCGCGCAACCACGGCCACCATCATTCCGCGCAGTTCGCGCGCCGTGTCGATCGAGATCGGCTGCTCGATTGTTTCGGGACGCGTTGCCAGCGCGGTTTCGCTGCCGGCGAGCCGGCGCACCAAATAGGGCCGCGGCATCACGCCGTCGTGCGCGACGGTTGCCGCGATCAGGGCCATGCGCATCGGCGTCACCAGCAGCGAGGCCTGGCCGAAACCGAGCTGCGCCAGGATGCTCGGGCTGACCTCGTCCTTCTTCGGCAGCCGGTCGCGCGCGACCGGCAGATCGAACTCCTCGCTTGCTCCGAGTCCCCAGTGCGCGGCGGCGTCGAACCAGCGCTCGACGCCGATGCGCAGCGCGATCTGCGCGAAGTCGACGTTCGAGCTGAGGGCGAACGCGCCGGTCAGATCCTGCGTTCCGGTCACTTCTTCTTCATCATTCCGCACGGTGAAGTTGCCGATCGTGAAACCGCCCCGATCGGTGAAGGTCGAGTCGAGCGTGACGACGCCGTCCTCGAGCGCATCGGCGGCGGTCACGACCTTGAACGTCGAGCCCGGCGGATAGAGGCCGTCGGTTGCGCGATCCAGCAGCGGCGATGCGGTGTCGGCGATCAAGCGGCTCCAGCCTGCGTCGAGACGGTTGGGATCGTAGGACGGAACCGACGCCAGCGCCAGCACCGCGCCGGTGCGCGGGTCGAGCACCACGCCCGCAGCGCGCGGGTAGCGGCCCAGGCCCGCGACCAGCGCACGCTGGACCGGCAGGTCGAGCGTCGTCACCACGTCGGCACCGCGCGGGGCGGCGCTCGAGCCGCTGAGCATATGCTGCAGCTGCGTCCACGGATCGGCAGCGTCGGCGCGTGCGGTCAGGATGCGGTCGAAGGCATCTTCGAGCCCTGAGGTTCCGTAGCGCGCCGAGGCGTAGCCCACGGCCTGCGCGACCAGCGCCGCTTGCGGATACACGCGCACGCCGCCGCGTGAGACCGCGAGCGGCGTTCCGTCCGAGGCCAGAATGGCGCCGCGCCCCACGGCGACCGCGGCATGCCGAGGATTGTTGGGACGGTCGGCGAGTTCTGGACCCTCGATGACCTGGATCCAGAGCTGGCGCAGCGCCAACACGGCAAACAGCACGATGAACAAGCGGCCCAGCCGCACGATCGCGCGATCGGTCAGCAGTTCACTCCGGCGCGCCGGCGGGACGTTCGCGTTCGCGCAGCAGCGTGTAGCCGTCGCCGGTGCGCACGGCAAGATGCGGCCGCGACGCGTCGCCGGCGATCGTTTCGTTCACCAGGCGGCGCGCCAGCGCGTCATCGATCCCGTCGATGGCCAAGATGGCGTCGACGCGCGCTTCGTCCAGCAGCGGTCCGGCAACGTACGGCGTCCGCGGAAGTGTTTCGAACAGGCGGTCTTCGTACGGCGCGTCGCGCCATGGTCCGCGCGGTCCGAACACCGTGGCGTGGTAATCCCACGCGCACAGGCGACGTTCGTTCCACACGAAGTGATCGCGCACGCAGGTACGGCGGCAGATCGCGCAGGGCACCAGCGATTCCGGCGGCCGCGTCAGCGCGTCGAGCACGTCTTCGGGAAGATCGTCGGGGTTGACGACAACGCTTTCGGTCAGCACCTCCGGCACCGGCGCCGACCACGCCGTGCGCGCGAGCAAGTCGAGTTCGCGCAGCGACGATACGAACGAACGGTCGTCGGCCGGATCGAAGGTCTGATCGGTCCAGCCGGCGAGATTGTCGGCGGCGATCCCGACCCGCTGCCAGTTCTCGCCGAGTACGACGCCGACGGGCGTCCAGGCGAGCGGTACGAGCCAGGCCGTGACCTGACGGTTCTCGGGCACGAGGCTCGAGGTGAACGCAAGGGTGCTCGCGTTCCCTCCGAGGACGTAGGCCCGAGGCTCGGTCGCACGCTCGTTCATCGACGCGATGCGTACGTCGCCGCCCGCCGATGCTCCCGCCGAAAGTGATCTGATAGGGGTAGGGGGTATAGCTATTCGTCCCGAAACCGAGCCACGTGTCGCACACCGTTCGCCAGAAGTCCGCGCTCTTAGCGCGAGTCCGCCGCATTCAAGGGCAGTTCAGGGCACTCGAACGTGCGCTCGAATCCGAGCGCGAATGCGCCGAGGTCCTTCATCTCATCGCCGCGGCCAAGGGCGCGACCAGCGGGCTTATGGCCGAGGTCTTAGAGGACCACTTGCGCGCGCATCTACCCAGCCTCAAGGGAGACTCGAGCGTCGACGCGCTCGTTGGCGTGGTCCGCTCGTATTTGAAATGACCGGGGGGCTGCTCATCGCGACCGTCGCCGTCGTCGGCGTTCTGCACACGCTCGTACCCGACCACTGGGCACCGATCGTCGTGCTGGGTCGTCAGCAAGGCTGGTCCGTTTCGCGGACGGCTCGCGCCGCGGCGGTGGCCGGCGTCGGCCACGTCACCACCACACTGTTGTTGGGAGGACTCCTTTGGGGGGTCGGTGCCGCGCTTGCCGTTCGCTACGCGCACGACGTCAGCATCGCTGCCGCTCTCGCGCTGCTGGGCTTCGGACTGTGGATTGCCTATGGCGGCTGGCACGAGCTGCGGGCCGGCCGGAACCACGGGCATTCGCACATGGGGCACGCGCATGTCCATCGGCACGCCGACGCGATGCAACACGTGCACTGGCACGAGCACCACGCAGAGGACTGGCACGCGGTTGAAGGCGAGGCGGCCGTCGTGCACGAGCACGATCACGCCGTCGCAGGCCGCACCGCCCTGCTGCTGATCCTCGGCTCGTCCCCGATGGTCGAGGGGATCCCGGCCTTTCTCGCCGCGTCGACGTACGGGATTACGCTGCTAGGCATCATGGCCATCGTCTTTGCCGCTTCGACGATCGTCACGTATGTCGGCGTCTCGGTTGCGGGCATCGCGGGCCTTCAGCGTATCTCTCTGGGGCCGCTCGAGCGCTACGGCGAAGTTGCAAGCGGCGTGTTCGTCGCGCTGGTCGGAGTGTACGCGCTGCTGACGGCCTAGCCTGGACCGGAGTTCGGCGAATACGTTTCTTCTTTCAGCTCAGCGAACCGGCTGCGGCAGCGTCGGCTCGTCGTGGCCGTGCGTGTCGTGATCTCCGTGGTCACCGTGGTCCATTGGGTGCGCGGCGTCGAGCCGCCACAAGTAGATCGCCAGCGCGCCGAAGATCAGGTTGAGCCAGAAGGTGTAGTTGATCGAGAACAGCGTGAGGTCGTGCCGAATGTGGGGGTTGGGCTGCGGCACGAGGTGCAGCGCGGAAAACATCCCTTCCATCACGATGCCCGACAGCACCATCGTAACGAAGAACACACCGAAGATGTAGAGCATCATGCGCAGCCCGTAGTAGCGGCGGTATACATCGAGCAGCGGCAGGACGATCAGGTCGGCGTACAGGAACGCCAGCACGCCGCCGAACGAGATGCCGCTTCCCCACAGGATAGCGGCCATCGGAACGTTGCCGATCGAACACACGAAGGAAACGATCGCGATCACGGGGCCGACGATTGCGTTGCCTACGAGCTGCGCCGCGGGCGGTGCGCCGTGGAGAAACAGCATCTTCCAGGCGCCATCCGGCACGAACGCCGCGAGGGCGCCCGCGATGACGAACCCGCCGAGCAGATCCTTCCAGAGCATCGAGACGTCCATCGCGAAATTTTGCGCGATTGCCACCCGCGTGCCCGGATCGCGCAGCCGCTCGAGGACCGTGGTGCCCTCCCCCTCCGCCGAGCCATGATCGTGCGCGGTCGCCGCTTCGACGTGACGCCGCGCCTCTTCAACGAGGGCCTTCGGATAGGTCAGCTTGATCAGCACCGTCATGATGGCGATGAGCAGCAGGCCGCCGATCCACTCGGCGGCGGTGAACTGCCAGCCCATCAGCAGCCACAGGATGACGCCGAGTTCGAGCACGAGGTTGGTCGACGAGAATAGGAACGCCAGACTCGGCACGAACCCGGCGCCTTGCTTGAAGAGCGTCTTGCTCATCGCGGCCGCGGCGTACGAGCACGACGAGCTCGCGGCCCCGAATCCCGTTGCGAGCGCGATCTCCCGGATTCCGTCGCGCCCGAGCAGCTGCTGCATGCGCTCCTTCGACACCAGCGCCTGAACCGCGCCGGACATCGCGAAGCCGAGAATCAGACTCCAGCCGACCTGCCAGGCCATGCCCACCGCGAGCAGCAGCGCTTGCCCGAGCGCATCCAGAACCTGCATGCGGCGCAGATTCCGGACGCGGACGCTGGGGGCCTAGCCGAGTTTGCCGGTGTAGCCTTCGAGCAATCCCCACACGGTCGGGCCGAATTCCGACTTCCAGCGGCTGTAGAACTCGCCGAGTTTGGCCTTCATGCTCGCGCGGTCGGGTTTATCGATGACCTCCATACCCTGGGTGTGGAGTTTCCCAATCAGGGTGTCGTTGAGCTTCATCACGTCGCGCCGCTGGCGGTCGGTATACGTCGACGCGTTGCGCGTGATCACGGCCTGCAGGTCCGGCGGAACCGACTTCCACCACTCGCCGCTGGCCAGCAGCCAGTAGCCGCCCCACATGTGGCCGCTCAGCGTGAGGTACTTCTGAACCTCGAAGAAGCGCGAGAACTCGATGTTCGCCAGCGGGTTCTCTTGCCCGTCGACGATATGGGTCTGCAGCGAGGTGTAGAGTTCGCTGAAATTCATCGGCGTCGGTGAGGCGCCGAGCGAGCGGAAAAGGTCGAGCGCGATGCGGCTGTTGGGCGTGCGCATCTTGAATCCGGCCAAGTCGGCGTCGTTGTGCACCGCTTTGGTGCTCGAGGTCATCATCCGCAGGCCGTTCTCCCAGATCTTGTCGAACGGGTGCAGCCCCTTCGCTTCGATCTCGCCGCGGACGTAGGCCCCGACCCTGCCGTCGAAGGCGCGGAAGGCCGCCGGCGAATCCGCAAACGCAAAGCCGATGCTCTGAATCGCGCCGACGGGAACGACGCCCTCCATGATCCCGCCGTCCAAGGTCATGATCTGCAGCGCGCCCGAGCGCAGCTGCGTCAGCATGGCCGTGTCACCGCCCAGCTGGTTGTTCGGAAAGACGGCGACGTCGACGCGTCCGTTGGTTTCCTTGCGGACCGCCTCCCAGAGGTCTTTCATCGCCACGCTGAGAGGGTGATCGGGAGGCTGGTTCGTGCCCGCCTTTCCGACGAACTCGGCGGCCTTGGCCGGCGAACGGACGACCGCAATCGATGCGAATGTCGCTGCGGTGGTGGTGATGAATGCGCCTCGTGTGGCTCTCGCCGTCATGCTTCAAACTCTCCGGAGTGCAACAGTTTACCAGGAGTAGCGCCAATCCAAGGAAAGTTCCTTCGCATGACGCCGGGACGCCCACCGCTCGACGGAATCCGCGTGGTCGAGGTCGGGAATTTCATGGCGGTGCCGTTCTGCGGTATGCAGCTCGCCGATCTCGGCGCCGACGTCGTCAAGGTGGAGAACCCGCGCGGCGGCGATTTGACGCGCGCGACGGGCCCGTTTATCGGCACCGAGAGTTCGAATTTTCTGCGCCTCAACCGCAACAAGCGCAGTCTCGCACTCGACCTGAAATCAACCGCCGGTGCGCGTGTCTTTCGCTCGCTGGCCGCCGGCGCGGACATCGTGATCGAAAACCTTCGCCCCGGCACGATGCGCGGGCTGGGGCTGGACTATCCGGTGCTGGCCGCCGGCTCGCCCGGACTCATCTACCTCGCGGCAACCGGATTCGGTCAGGACGGGCCGTATGCGAACTGGGCCGGCCTCGACATCATCGCGCAGGGGATGTCCGGATTGATGAGCATTACCGGCGAGCCGGGCGGCGCGCCGGTCAAGGTCGGCGTGCCGATCGCCGATTTGACCTGCGCGCTCTACGCGACCATCGCGGTATTGGCGGCTCTGCAGGCGCGCGCACGCGACGGGAGCGGCCAATTCATCGACGTGTCGTTGTTGGAATCGGCGGTCTCGCTCGCGGTCTGGGAAGCCGGGCGCTACTTCGCGACCGGCGACGTCCCGGGGCCGAACGGATCGGCGCATCAGTCGATCGCGCCGTATCAAGCGGTGCGCTCCGCCGACGGCTGGTTCACCTTTGGAGCGAACACCGAAGCCCACTGGCTGCGCGCGTGCGATGTGCTCGGCGTTCCGCAGCTCGCGGCCGACGAACGCTTCGCGACCAACGAACTTCGGTTGACGCATCGCCCCGTGCTGATCGCCCGGATCGAAGCCGTGACCACGACCCGGTCGACGGCGCACTGGATCGACACCTTCACGGCGGCGGGCATTCCGTGCGGACCGATTTGGCGCTTCGATCGTGTCTTCGCCGATCCGCATCTCGCCCAGCGCGGTTTCTTTCCCGAAGCGTCGCACCCGGACGCGGGTCCGGTCCGCCAGATCGGCTCGCCGCTCCACTTCTCGCGCACACCGGTGCGGATGGGCGCGGCCGGCCCGTCACTCGGCGCCGACAGCGAGGCGGTCCTTCGCGAACTCGGACTGGACGAAGCGGAGATCGCGCGCCTGGCCGGCGACGGCGTCGTGGTGCGCGCGTGATCCGCGTCGAGGACCGCAGCGGCGGGATCGCGCTCATCACGATCGATCGCCCCGAAGCGCGCAACGCGATGACCTTTGCGATGTGGAGCGATTTGCGCGAGGCCGCGCTGGCGCTGGACCAGCGCGCCGATCTGCGCGTGGTCGTCATCACCGGAGCCGGTGGTCGCGCCTTCGTCTCGGGGACCGACATCGCCGAGTTCACCGCCTTCACGAACGCCGACGACGGCGTCGCCTACGAGGCGCGCATCGAAGCCGTGATCGCTGCTTTGGAGGCGCTCCGGGTGCCGGCCATCGCGGCGCTGACCGGCGCGTGCACCGGCGGCGGCGTCAGCATCGCCGGCGCCTGCGACCTTCGCGTCGGCGGTCCGGGCGTGCGGATCGGCGTGCCGATCGGCCGGACGCTCGGAAACTGCATCTCATTGCGCAACCTCGCGCGCGTCGCCGGACTGATCGGACTGGACGCCGCGAAGGCGCTGCTGCTGACCGGGCGGCTGGTCGACGCGCAGCAGGCGCACCGTCTGGGCTTCTTGAGCGAGCTTGCATCGAGCGACGACGGTGTGCTGGAGCACGCGCTGCAGCTCGCCGCATCGATCGCCGCGCTCGCGCCGCTGACGCTGCGAGCCGGCAAGGAGATGGCGCGGCGGCTTCGGGCGGCGGTGCCGCTGCCCGGCGATGAGGACCTTATCCGGCTGTGTTACGGCAGCGACGATTTCCACGCCGGCGTCGCGGCGTTCTTGGCCAAACGGCCGCCGGAGTGGACCGGACGCTAAGGGAGCTGCGCGAGCTGGGCGCGCGCATCGTCGGCGTAGATCGGATGAAAGGATGGGTTCAGCGCTAAGGCGGCGCGCAGTTCGCGCGCGGCCCGCGCACGGTCGCCGAAATGGAGCGCGATGATCCCGCTGTGGTAGTGCAACAGCGCATTCTCGGTGCCGTACGCCAGCGCGCGCCCGATGCGCCGGCGGGCTTCGTCCCAGCGCCCGTCCATTGCCGCGCTCCAGGCGAGGGTGTCTTCGGTGAAGATGTCGTCGCGGACGGCCAGTTCGCGCGTCGCGATCGCATACGCATCATCGACCCGCTCGTGATGCTCGGAGTAGTATATCGCCAGCAGGCGGTCCGAGACGCGCTGGACGTTCCCGATGCGCTCGATCGTGACGATGAGGTCGTCGGTCTGTGCGGCCGCAGCCGGATCGCCGAGCGCGCGCTGCGCGTCGACCTCGTAGCCGAGCACTTCCGGGTACGGAACGACTGCCGCCGAGGCTTGAGCCGCGCTCAGGCATTCCTGCCAGCGGTGCAGCGCGCAGCTGAAACGCGCCAGCAGACGGTTGGCCTCGGAATACCCCGGGAATACCGCCAGCGCCTGATGCTCGTCGGCGAGCGCGCCGTCGTTATCGCCGGCTTCGAACGCGAGCTCGCCGGCGCGAAAAAAGAACCACGCCCGCTGCTGGGCGGATTCGTCGTAGAGCGAATTTTCGTTCGCGGCCGTGCGCTCGAAGCGTTCGCGGGCTCGCGCCACGTGGCCGGTCAATTCGTCGTAACGGGTCAGCAGCGTGTCGAGCGGGATCATCGACGTGCCCTGGGCCGTACTGCCGGCTTGGCGTTCGAGCTTGACGATGAGCGCACGGCCGGCGTCGTAGCGGCCGAGCTCGAGGTCGAGCGAGGCTTCGCGCACGGCCATGGCCGAGTCGCCCGGCGCAAGGCGCTCGACGTAGCGCGTGATTGCCAGCGCCTGCTTGAAACGGTGCAGGGCTACCAGTGCCGAGGCGAGGTCGACTTCGGCCGGTATGTTGCCGTAGGGTTGGGCGCGCAGCGATCCACGCGCGGCACCGATCGCGCGCGTGACGTCATCGATGTCGCCGCGTTCGCGGTAGCGCTGCAGGTAGAGTCCCGAAAGCTTCTCGGGGCTCAGCATGTCGCCACGGTGATGTTCGCGCACGGCTCCTTCCCAGAAGGCGATCGTGCGATCGCGCATCGCATAGTCCGCGACGACCGGGGCGGCGCTCGGGAGGGACGCCGCATGGGCGGCGTTGGCGCTGTTCCTGATGTAGGACGGCCACACGGCGATCGCTCCCAGAGCGATCGCCGCGATGACCCACATGAACGTCGACGAACGTCGAGTCATGCTGCGGCGCCGAACCTCAGTGCGGCGACGCGAGGTAGGGGAAGGTCGTCGTCTTCACTTGGCTGGGATCTTGGGTCACGTTTTCCTTGCTTATGCAGTTGTTCTCTTCACCGTCGTCGGCGAGCACGTGAAGCGAAGACAATGTGTTGCCGAACAGGGCGCCTAGGGAGATCCCCACGACGTCGTCGTTCGGATCGCGGCCGCCGAACATGCTGCCGGTCGCCCCGCCGGTTTCGACGCCGAGATAGGCGGCTTTACCTGACGTATCGTTCAGGTTCACGGCGTACTCGTTTGGATACAGGATGCTTTGCAGCGTGGCGCCGTAGTCCGTCGCGACAGTTGCCGGGCGAAGGGTATCTTCGGTTCCCTTGATTTCCGCCTGAAGCGGATCGGCCGGCGTGCCGGCGTACGGCTCGACCGCGTTGGTCGTCTTGTGGTCGTTGAATTGCTCGAAGACTTCTTTCACGGCCGGGCGCGAAAGCAGTTCGATCTGCGCGTAGGTCCCGGCCGGTGTCGTCGGATTGGTCGGCTGCGGCGTGGCGAGGCCGCTGGCCGGCGGTGTGCGGACAATCGACGACCTGCTGCTGCAGGCGGAGAAGGCGAGGCTCAGCGCACCGAATGCGGCGAGCGCGAAAAGGCGTTTCGTCATATCGATGCTCCTAGCTTCCGGTCGACGAGTTCGCCGTCGCCCACACGTGGATGTTCGAGCTGGTGAAGCCGCTGGTCAGCATTGTTTTCGGGACTTCGACGACGAACGAAAGGACGTCGAAACCTCCGCCGATTTGCGCCAGCGTATTGGTTGCGGGGTTCGCGCTGCAGGCGTAGTTTCCGAGCGCTGAGCCGGCGCCGGCCGTCGTGCCGGCCGCGAAGCCGTTGAACGTCGGCTGGGCGGGATTGGCCGTCTTGTCGTACGCCGGAGCGAGCGCACCGGGTGCGCCGACGCTATCGCCGTTGTAGAGCGGGCCCTGGGTCTCGGGGCCGGGATCGGTCTGCGACGTGTGCGTCGCGTAGTTCCGGTCGCCCAGGAACGAGAATAACGCGAACAGGTCGATGTAGAACGGGTCGGCGCGCGGTCCCGCGAACACCTTGACGCCGTTGTTCAACTGCGTCGCGACGTTGTACTGGAACGAGCCGGCCGGCGCGATGAAGGTGTTCGCCGTCCCGACTTCATGCGGTGCACCGGGGCCGTACATGGTGATGATCTGCGACGCGCCGGTCCCGGTCACGCCGAACTGGATCACTTGATCCTCGGGCTGCGTGCCGCCGTGCGCGACCTTGAACTGCCACATCACGGTCGGGTCGAAAAAGAACGTGGCTCCCATACCTTTGGGAATCAGCGGCGAGACGTCCATCGCCAGGACGATGTCGTTCGGGTTCGACGGCGACGGGAAAATGAACACGTCGGTGATGTCCGCCGAGGTGTTCGCCCGCGTGGCCAGGTTGTAGGTATCTTGATGGTCGGAACTCGTCGCGGAGTGTCCGGTGTAGAGAAAGACGGCGACGGCGACGGCGATGACCGTCAAGGCGCCGAGAATCCGCCGGTAGTTCATGCGGGTGATCCTCTCAGATGACCGAGGTGAAGGGCATGCGGGAATACGCGCGCTCGAGTCGGGCAGGTGCGGAACGGAGACGGGGAGCGGGAGGCCGGGTTTAGGGCGGGTCGGCCGAGGCCTGCACCGGTAGAACCGGGGATTCCGGCACCGCCGGGTGTGTGCGTGCGTCGCGCGTGCGAACGAACACGTACGCGAATACAACGATCAGCGCGGCAATCAGGATTGCGCTGACGGTCAAATCGCCGACCGGTGAACGCCAGCCCAGGACTTGGGCCGTCTCGTAGAGCGCGACGGCGATCGCGAGCGCGGTCACCGAGCCGATCCAGATCCGCATGATGCGCGGCAGCTGCGCCGAGCGATGCGAGATCAGGCGGTGAACGAGCAGCGAATCGAGTGTATCCGTGCAGATCATGCCGAGCGAGAACGTGGCGCCGACGATCAAGCCGCCGAGCGCGCCGCCGTTCACGCCGAACGCCAGGGTGTAGGCCGCGATCTGGCTCGACGTCTCGAAGCCGAAGCCGAACAGAAAGCCGATCGGGAAGGCCAGCAGGGCGTTCGTGGACTCGCGCAGCCCGCGCGGCAGCAGGCGCGTCTTGGCGCCGGCGACGCGGGTTCCGCCTGCCCGCAGGGTGCGGATGTTCATCGCCGCCACCAGCAGCAGCACGGCGATCGAGATCCAGGTCCCGACCGTTTCGATCAGCTGGCCGTGGGTCGCAAAGCGGGCCCCGGCCAAACCGACCAGCACCGAGATCGCCAGCACCATCA
>PMOG01000071.1 GCA_003161555.1 Vulcanimicrobiota bacterium
TCGACGATCGGCGTCTCGATCTTTCTGCGCAACGCGGCACAGCTGGTGTGGGGCAGCCAGCCGCAGGTGATGCCGAGCCCCTTTCCGGTGCAGACGATCGCGCTGGGACCGCTGCAAGTGCGGCCCCAAGATCTGCTGATCATCGGCGTCACCGCGCTCCTGATCGCGTTCCAGTACTTTCTGTTCGAGCGCACGACGCTCGGGAAGCAGATGCGCGCCACGGCGCAGGATCGGGACGCCGCGCGCTTGATCGGGATCCGCGTCGGCCGGATCGTCACCATCACCTTCGTGTACAGCGTGCTGTTGGGGACGATCTCCGGACTGCTCGTCGCACCGATCTTCACCGTCACCAAGGAGATGGGCGCGCTGATCGCGCTCAAGGCCTTTGCCGCGAGCATCGTCGGCGGCTTCGGCAGCATCCCGGGCGCCATTATCGGCGGCTTGGCGATCGGCGTAATCGAGACGTTCGGCGGCTTCTACATCTCGACGGCGTACGTCGACGCGATCGCGTTCGTGATCCTGATCGTCGTGCTGGTCGTGCGGCCGCAGGGGCTGTTCGGCGAACGGGTCGGAGAGAAGGCGTGAGCCGGCGCCGGTGGCTCGGCCTGGCGGTGCTGCTGATCGTGCTGCTGTGCGTTCCGCTGGTCGTGCACTCGGACTATCTCCTCAACGTCGCCGACATCGCCGGCATCTACGCGATCGCCGTATTGGGCCTCGGGATTCTGCTCGGCTTTGCCGGCCAGCTGTCCCTGGCGCAAGCGGCATTCTTCGGGATCGGCGCCTACGCGTCGGGATACATGACCGTGCACTGGGGCTGGCCGGTGCTGCCCTCGATGGCGGTGGCGACGGTCTTCAGCGGGCTGATCGGTCTCGGGCTCGGATGGCCGTGCCTGCGCCTTTCCGGGCATTACTTGGCGTTGGCGACGATCGGCTTCGGCATTATCACGCAGCTGGTGCTCATCAACTGGACGTCGGTGACCAACGGCAGCGATGGGATGACCGGCATCCCGCCGCCGTCGATCGGCCCGTTCACGCTGGCGACCTACGGGCAGTACTACTACCTCGTGCTCGCGTCGCTGGCGTTGTGCGCCTACGTGGCCTGGCGCATCAAGTCGACGCGGCCGGGCCGGGCGCTCCAAGCGATCCGTGAGAACGAGCTCGCCGCCTCGGCAACGGGAATCGATCCGACCCGCTACAAGATCGTCGCCTTCGTGCTGGCCGGCGCGTACGCCGGGCTTGCCGGAAGCCTGCTCGCGCACAGCATCAAGTTCCTCAGTCCCGATTCGTACTCGTTCGATCAGTCGGTCATCTTCCTGGTGATGCTGATCGTCGGCGGTTCGGGTTCGATCGGCGGTGCGGTCCTCGGCGCCGTGCTGCTGACGTTTTTGCCCGAAGCGCTGCGCCCGCTGAAGACCTCGTACATCATGGTGTACGGCGCTGCGGTGATCGCGATGATCATCTTCATGCCGCGCGGCTTGGCCGGACTGCTCTCGGCCGCGCTGGGCCGCGACGCGGCGACGGCGGCTCGGCCGCTGGCGAACCCGGCCCAGCCGGCCGAAGCGAAGGGCGCATGAACGCGGCCGACGCGCAGGCCGCCCGCGAGAGCGGTTTCCTGCAGATCCGCGGCCTCCTCAAACGGTTCGGCGGCATCACCGCCGTCAATGCGCTCGACATGACCGTGCGCGACGGCGACGTGCACGGCCTCATCGGCCCCAACGGATCCGGCAAGACGACGACGCTCAACATCATCTCGGGCCTTTACCGCGTCGACGGCGGCTCGATCACCTTCGACGGCACCGAACTCGTGGGCCGGCCCGCTCACGCGATCGCGCGGCTCGGGGTGGCCCGGACGTTTCAAAACATTCGGCTGTTCGCGCAGCTCGGCGCGTTGGAGAATGTCATGATTGGGCGCCACGTGCGCACGCGGGTCGGCTTCTTGGGTGCGATGCTTCCGTTCGGCGCGCCCGCCCGCGAGGAACGGGCGACGCGCGAGTACGCGTACGACCTGCTGACGTTCGTCGGCCTCGAGCGCATGGCCGGCAAAGTCGCGCGGAGCTTGCCCTACGGCGATCAGCGCCGCCTCGAGATCGCCCGCGCGCTGGCGAGCGAACCGCGGCTGCTGCTGCTCGACGAACCGGCGGCCGGGATGAACCCGACCGAAACCGACGCGCTGGTGACGCTGCTGCGCCGCATCCGCGACCGCGGCACGACGCTGCTGCTGATCGAGCACGACATGAACCTGGTCATGACCGTGTGCGACCGCATCACCGTGCTCAACTTCGGCCAGCATATCGCGGAGGGGACGGCGGCCGAGATCGCGCGCAATCCCGACGTCATCACGGCGTACCTGGGCGGAGCGATCGATGCTGCTTGAGCTTCGCGACGTCGTCACGCGCTACGGCGAGATCGAGGCGCTGCGCGGAATCTCGCTCGAGGTCGCACCTGGTGAGATCGTCGCGCTGCTCGGCGCCAACGGCGCCGGCAAGAGCACGACGCTCAAGACGATCTCACGCGTCCTCATCCCGGCCGGCGGCGAGGTCCGTTTCGACGGCAAGCCGCTCTCCGGTTCCCCGGAAGACGTCGTCGCGCTCGGCATCGCGCATGTCCCCGAAGGCCGCAAGATCTTCCCCGGGTTGAGTGTCGTCGACAACCTGCGGCTCGGCGCGACCCCGCGCAACGCGAAGCGCGGCGAGGTGCAGCGCGACGTCGAGGAGATGTTCGCGCTGTTCCCGATGCTGCGCACCTTGAATGCGAAGCTCGGCTGGACGCTCTCGGGCGGCGAACAGCAGATGCTGGCGATCGCCCGCGGCCTGATGGCGCGTCCCCGGCTGCTGCTGCTCGACGAGCCCTCGCTGGGGCTCGCGCCGCTGATCGTCACCGATTTGATGGAACGGATCTTGCGCATCGCGCGCGACGGCACGACGATCCTGCTGGTCGAGCAGAACGCGCACCTTGCGCTCCAGATCGCGCAGCGCGCCTACGTGCTGGAGACCGGCCGCGTCGCATTGCAAGGCCCAGCCCGCGATCTTCTCGCCAACGAAGAGATGCAGCGCGCCTACCTCGGCAGCGCCGTCCGCGTCGCAGCACCGGCCTGACCCCGAGGGAGTACCGGCCGCTCCTCAAGCGAGAAGGGCAAAGGGGCCCGGCGCGCGCAATCTTGCGGCTCCCGCTCTCAGAAGCGGAAGGGCATCGGGCGCTGCGGTCTCCGCCGGGCGTTTCACGCCTTGCACTTGCGCTTATGGAGAACGATCGTGCGAACGATGACGCGGATTTTCGGCCTTTTTGCCGTGGCGACACTCGGTGTGACCCTCGCCAGCTGTAGCGCGTCAGGTGGGAGCAGCCATACGACGCCGATGCCTACGGCCAGCCCGAGTGCGACGCCGGGGCCTATCGTTTTCACCGGCTCGAGCATCACCAACAACGTAATGGCGTTGCCATGCGATACGCCCGAGACCTTTACGGTGTCTGAGGCGAACTACAGCGGTACGTTCCAACTGGTCCCCAGCAAACCGGAACTGAGCATCACTCCGACGAGTGGGACTGCCAGCACGACCTTTACCGCGCTGGAGTTTGAGGATGGAACTACTCAGACATACACCGTGATCGCGACCGGTGCTGTAGCCGGCACGCTCACGGTCAACTTCACGACCGGCCAGCAGTGCGGCTGAGGGTCCGTCCGCCCGGCTAAGCCGGACGTTGTTAGTGCATCTCGGGTTCGGGGAGGTGCATCGGGACATCGAGGACGTCGAAGTCGCAGCCTTCGTTCGCTTGGCGAACGTGCGCGGCGAAGATCGCACCATAGCCGCGCGCGAGGCGCGGCGGCGGCTGGGTCCAGGCGCTGCGCCGGCGCGCCAGTTCGTCGTCGGCGACGTCGAGGTGCAGACGGCGCGCGGCGACGTCGACCTCGATCATGTCGCCGGTGCGCACGAACGCCAGCGGGCCGCCGATGAAGGCCTCGGGCGCGACGTGCAGGATGCACGCGCCGTACGACGTGCCGCTCATGCGTGCGTCCGAAATGCGCACCATGTCGCGCACCCCCGCGCGTACGAGTTTGAGCGGGATCGGGAGCATCCCCCATTCGGGCATCCCGGGGCCGCCCTGTGGTCCGGCGTTTTTGAGCACGAGCACGTGGTCGGCCGTGACGTCGAGATCCTCGCGCTCGACGGCCGCGGCCATCTCATCGTAGCTCTCGAACGCGAGCGCGGGCCCGCGATGTTTGAGCAAGCGGGGCTCGGCGGCTGAGGCCTTCATGACCGCGCCGTCCGGTGCCAGGTTGCCGCGCAGAATGGCGGTGCCGCCCTCCGGATACAGCGGATGGTCGTAGGGGCGGATCACCTCGTCGTTCCAGACCGTGGCGCCGGCGATCCCCTCGCCGAGCGTCGTGCCGGAGACCGTCATCGCGTCGAGCGCGAGCTGCGGCGCGAGACGCGTCATGAACGCGCGCATCCCGCCGGCGTAGAAGAAGTCTTCCATCAGGAAACGCCCTGACGGTCGAATATCCGCCAGCACCGGCACGCGCCGTGAGAGCTCGTCGAACCGGTCGATCGAAAGCGGAACGCCAGCGCGATGCGCCAGCGCGAGCAGATGGATCACCGCATTCGTCGATCCGCCCATCGCCTGCTCGACCAGAATCGCGTTGTCGAACGAGCGTGCATCGAGCACGCGGGCCGGGGTCAGATCTTCCCAGACCATCTCGACGATGCGCCGGCCCGACGCGCTCGCCATGCGGCCGTGTGCCGAATCGGCCGCAACGATCGACGATGCGCCCGGCAGGGTGAAGCCGAGTGCTTCCGCGACGCCCATCATCGTCGCCGCGGTTCCCATCGTCATGCAGGTGCCGAACGAGCGCGCGATCCCGACTTCGATCTCGCGCCAATCGTCCTCGTCGATCGTCCCGGCGCGCTTCTCGTCCCAGTACTTCCACACGTCCGAACCTGAGCCGAGCACACCGCCGCGCCAGTTGCCGCGCAGCATCGGACCGGCCGGGACGTAGATCGCGGGCACGCCGGCGGAGATCGCACCCATCAGTAGCGCGGGCGTCGTCTTGTCGCAGCCGCCGAGCAGTACCGCGCCGTCGAGCGGCTGACTGCGGATCAGCTCTTCGGTTTCCATCGCCAGCAGGTTCCGGTACAGCATGGTCGACGGTTTCATGTACATTTCGGACAGGCTGAGCGCCGGAAGCTCCAGCGGAAATCCCCCCGCCTGCCAAACGCCACGCTTGACCTCGTCGGCGCGCGTGCGCAGATGGGTGTGACACGGGTTGATGTCCGACCAGGTGTTGATGATGCCGATCACCGGCTTGCCGGCGAAGTCGCTGCGGTCGTAGCCGACCTGAAAGAGCCGCGAGCGATGGCCGAACGCAGGGCGCGAGTCCTCGACTCCGAGCCAGCGGTAACTGCGCAACTCTTCCGGACGTTTAGGCACCGCGTCTCCCTTCGCTCGACCCGTTGGGCGCTCCGTCATGAGGCCGACGCGGCGGCTTGGCGGCGTAGGTCCGAGATGGTCGCGCGGGTAGAAACGTTCTCGGGGTCGACGCGCAGTTCGAGGACGCTCGGAACGCGGGCCGCGAGCGCGCGCTCCAACGCCGGCGCAAACTCGCGGGTGTGTTGGACCAGCGTTCCTTCCGCCCCGTACGCCCGCGCGAGCGCGACGAAGTCCGGGTTGCGCAGGTCGGTTCCGATGACGCGGCCCGGGTAGGCGCGCTCCTGGTGCATGCGGATCGTGGCCAGCATACCGTTGTTGACGATGATGACGACGACCGCGGCGCCGTACTGTGCCGCGGTCGCCAGTTCGTGCGAGGTCATCATGAACTCGCCGTCACCGAGGAATGCGACGACGACGCGCGCGGGATAGCGCAACTTCGCTGCGACCGCGGCCGGCAAGCCGTATCCCATCGCGCCGGAGGTCGGTGCCAGCTGCGTGTCGCGACCTTTGACCTCGAAGAAGCGGTGCAGCCAGGCGGCGAAGTTCCCGGCGCCGTTGCACACGATCGCATCCTCGGGAAGCGTCTGCGAGAGGTGCCGCACGACCGCAGCCAGGTCGAGCACCCCGCCGGGGAGCGTCGGCTGCAGCTGCGCACGGTAGTCACGATGCGCCGCTTGCGCCCAGCCGCTCCAGCGCGCGCCGTCGACCGGCTCGAGCGACGCCAGGGCCGGCGCGAGATGCCGAGGGCTCGCGGCGATCGCGACATCCGCCGCGTACACGCGCCCGAGTTCGGCAGGGTCGGCATGCGCGTGCACGAGCCGGCAGCGCGGCCGCGGCGCTTCGATCAAGCGATAGCCGTTCGTCGTCACGTCGCCGAGGCGCGTGCCGAGCGCGAGCAGCAGATCGGCGTCACGTACGCGCTGGTGCAGCGCCGGGTCGCTGCCGACCCCGAGCATGCCGGCGTAGAGCGGATCGCGGTTGTCGAACAGGCCGGCACGCCGAAACGACGTAGCGACCGGTATGCCGTTGTGTCGCGCGAAGGCGGCGAACGACGCGCGCGCCGGATCGTCCCAGCCGCTGCCGCCGACGATCGCGAGCGGACGTTCGGCGTGCGCGAGCAGTGTGCGCAGGTGCGCGAGATCGTCCGGGGCGGGGAACGCCGCGGTGCCGTGGGTCATCACCGCTTCCGGTGCGTCGCCCGTCGCGTGCAGAACATCTTCGGGAAGGGCCAGCACGACAGGCCCCGGTCGCCCCGAAAGCGCTTCCGCAAACGCGCGGCTGACGAACTCGTCGATGCGCCGGACGTCGTCGACTTGCGCCGCCCACTTCGCGAGGCCGCCGAACATCCGCGCCAGGTCGACTTCCTGGAAGGCCTCGCGGCCGCGCACGCCGGTCGGAACCTGGCCGACCAGCAGAATCATCGGCGTCGAATCNNCGCCGTGTGCACGCCGATGCTGGCGTGGGTCGCGCCGGGCCCGCGCGTCACCAAGCAGATTCCGGGGCGGCCGGTCAGCTTGCCGTCCGCCTCGGCCATGTTCGCGGCGGCCGCCTCATGACGGGCGGTGATCAATTGGATCGCGGGCACGTCGTAGAGCGCGTCGAGGACCGGAAGATAGCTCTCGCCGGGGACGCA
>PMOG01000257.1 GCA_003161555.1 Vulcanimicrobiota bacterium
GGCCACCTGTTTGCGCCGCGTCCGCCCGGCGGCGTCGATGCCCCGCTCGACGCCGGCTGGGCGGAGGAGCTGCGCGGCCTCTTCGCCCGCCACGGCGCGGAGCTTGCCGGCACGATCGTCGAGCCCGTGGTCCAAGGGCGCGGCGGCGTGATCGTCCCTCCCGACGGTTTCTTGCGCGCGCTGCGCGCGCTGTGCGACGAGCGCGCGCTGGTGCTGATCCTCGACGAGATCTACACCGGCTTCGGCCGGACCGGCACGACCTTCGCCTGCGAGGCCGAAGGCGTGGTTCCCGATCTGCTCTGCGTCGGGAAGGGCCTCGGTGGCGGCCTGCCGCTCGCGGCCACGATCGGTAGCGCGCGCGTGATGGGGGCGTGGCCCAAAACCGACGGTGAAGCGCTGCACACCGCGACCTTCATGGGCAACCCGCTGGCGTGCGTGGCGGCGCTCGCAAACCTCGAACAGATCGAAGGACGCGACCTGGCTGCGCGCGCGCGAAACGACGGCCCCGCGCTGGGCGCACGTCTTGAAGGGCTGCGCAGATTCTGCCATGTCTCTGACGTCCGGGGGCGCGGGTTTTTGTGGGCGGTCGAGTTCCCTCGCGCGCAGACCGCGCAGGCGGTCGTTGTCGCGGCGCTGCAGCGTGGACTGATCCTGCTGCAATCAGGCCCCACCGGAACCTCGGTCACGCTCGCGCCGCCGTTGACGATCGGCGAGGAGCAACTCGCGCGTGCGCTGACGCTGTTCGAACAGACGCTGGAGAAAACGGAGCCGATACGATGAGTGCTCTTCGGGTTGGGATCGTCGGCGCGGGTTTCGGCGGCGTCGTCCATGCGCCGGCGTACGCGCTGCACCCGCGCTTCGACGTGGTGGCGATCGCCTCGCCGTCCAGTGCGGAGCGCGTCGCCCGCGAGCGCAAGATCCCGCACGCCTTCTCTTCGGTCGAAGAGATGCTGGCGGGCGTCGAGCTCGACGTCGTCTCGGTCGCCTCCCCGCCGTTCGACCACTATCGCTCCGTGCTGGCCGCGCTCGCCGCCGGGAAGCACGTGCTGTGCGAGAAGCCGTTCGCCCTCGACGTTCGCCAAGCCGAAGAGATGGTGGCTGCGGCCGAACGCGCCGGCACCGCAACGGCGATGGCGTTCGAGTTCCGCTATGTCCCGACCGTGATCGCGATGCGCGAGATGCTGGAGAACCGGCATATCGGCGCCCTGCGCGAAATCGAGGTCGTCCGCATGGGTCGCGAGATGCTCGAACGCAACACCGCGCGCAAGCGCGGCTGGTGGTTCTCGCGCGAGAAGGGCGGCGGCGTGGCGAATGCCTTTATGCCGCACTTCTTCGATCTGGCCAATCAGTTCGCGGGCCGCCACCCGGTCGCGACGGCCGGCTACCTCCGCACCGCAAACCCGCGGCGCGTCGACGACGAAGGACCCTTCGAGAGCACCGTTGCCGACGGCGCCTTCGCCTACGTCGACTACGGCGACGGCATCATCGCGCGCGTCAGCGCCGACTCCGCGACGGTGATCGAGTCGCTCACGCTCGCGGTGCACGGTGAGGTACGCAGCGCCGTCGCCAACGGCTTAGGTTTCGCCGACCTGACCCTCTACGCGATCAGCGAGGACGAAGAAGACGAGCTGCAGATCGTCGAGTCGGTCTACGCGAAGCACGGCACGATCGCTCCGAACGTCCCCTGGTTCCTCGCGCTGCTCGACGCCTTCGCCCAACGCATCGATCTCGGCGCCAGCAACGTCCCCACCTTCGCCGACGGCATCACCGTCCAGCGCCAACTCGAAGCCATCGGCTACGGCCGCCCCGGCTGACCCTTACGGGTGCGCCGCGGCGACCGCGTTGCCGACGTTGAGTCTGCCCGCGCCCTGTCGCGCCGACGGCTGACCGATGTTGTCGGCGGTCGAGGTCAGGAGCGTCGTCACCGTCGCGGGCGAGAGCGAACGGATTCCGCCGCCGTGGTAGGCCATCATCAGCGCAATGGTGCCGGAGACTTGCGGCGTGGCTTGTGACGTTCCGGCGAACAGCGCCCGGCACATGGTGTCGCCGAGATATACGCCATTGGTGCATTGATCGCCCGGATACGCTGCGGTCGTCGTCGAGTAGCCTTCGACCCAGTGCAGGAAGTCGTTGTCGCTGTTGGTTGGGTTGGTCGGATCACCGCCCGGCGCGACGAGCGTCACGCCGGAATTCGAGTACGACGCGACAGCTTCGCTCGCAATCCCCACATACGTTCCCGTACCGTTGTCGATCGCGCTCGACGCGCCGACCGCGATGACGCCGGGATATGCCGCCGGATAATCCGGTGAAGGCCCTTGCCCGTTGGCGTACTCATTACCGCCGGCCGCGACGACGGTCACGCCGGCTGTGATAGCCGCTTCGACTGCGGCCTCCTCGGCCAGGTCCAAGTTCGCGCCGCCATCCGGCGGTGCCCCGAGACTCATGCTGATCACCGACGCGCCGTGGCTGACGGCATCGTTGATGGCCATCGCCTCATCGGTCGTGGCGGCGGTCTGGCAGTCGCTGGTTGCGGTGGCCGGCGGGAAGATGTTGTAGATCTGAAGTCCCGCGTTGTAGCCGGTGCTCGCGAAGCCATAGGCGTTGTCGGTTGCGGCAGCGGCTAGGCCGGCGGTGTTGGTGCCGTGACCGTTCGTGTCTTGAATCGCGCTCGTCGAGGTCGACACGACGCCGAGCAACACGCTCTCCTGGTAATGGATCTTCGAGCTCAAGTCGGTGTTGGTCTCATCGACCCCCGTGTCGATGATCGCGATGTCGATGCCGGTGCCGTCCGGGGCGTACGACCAGCCGCCCGGCGTCGCGTTCGTCTTGAACAGATACCACTGATCGTAGTTATTGAAGGCGGGATCGTTGACATTGACGACCTGCAGCGGGGTCCGCGTGTGCACCGGCGCAACGTCGATGACGCCCGCGGTCGTGCGCAGGCGCGCCGCGACGGTCGGTGCGTCGACACCCGCGGGCAGTGTGATCGCGCGATGCGACACGCCGGCCTTCGGGTTGAGGTCGAAACTCCGCGTCGAGCCGGCCGTCGAGTCGATGCTTTGCGCCGTGCGGCCCGTTTGCCGATAAGTGACGTACAGCTGGTTGGGCACGATGCCGCCGGACGCGGCCATCGCCGGGCGTCTCCCGTGCGAGGAAATGCTGGCGCACGGATTTCCACCGGGAGTGGGCGTGGGTGTCGGCGCCGGCGGGGGCGAGCTGCCGCCTCCACCACCGCAGCCTGCGAGCAGGGAGAGTGCGCAGCCGATGGCTGCGGTGCGAGTCAAGTCACGAAATGCGTGCATACGTCTCCTAAGAACCCGCGGCAGCGGTTGCAAACCCATCGCTCACGCCGCGCCACACCAAGCTCAGCGCCGCCACGGTTCCCCGTATCCGGATATCGGACCGCTCACCCGGAAAGGTGAGCCGTCGCGTCTCCATTCCTTCGTCGCCGTGCGCCAATGCAATCCATACCGTCCCAACCGGTTTCTCATCTGATCCCCCGTCGGGGCCTGCGACCCCGGTGGTCGAAATCGCAAGATCCGTCCCCAGCCGCTTGCGGGCCCCACGCGCCATCGCGACTGCAACTTCCTCGCTGACCGCCCCAACGCGAGCAAGCGTTTCCTCGGGGACGTCGAGCAGGGCCGTCTTCACCTCGTTGGCGTACGCGACGATGCTGCCGCGAAAGACTTTCGAGGCGCCCGGTACTGCCACGATCTCGTCGGCAACCGCGCCGCCGGTGAACGACTCGGCCGTCCCGATCGTCCAGCCGTGACCGGCTAGCGCCTGCACGATTGCGCCCGCCAGCGTCGTGTCGTCGTCACCGAAGTACAGCGGCCCGATGCGCCGGCGCAGCTCTTGCGCGATCGGCTCGATCATCGCTTCGGCCTCGCCGCGGCTCCTCGCCTTCGCCATGACCTTCACGTCGACGCGGCCGGCATGCGCCAGCATCGCGATCTTCGGATTCTCGAGCGTCCGAAACAGATCTTGTACCTTCGCGTCGAGCGACGATTCACCGATCCCGACCGTGTGCAGCGTGCGCGTGTAGATCGCTTCGCGCAGATCGAAGCGTTTGTCGAGCCACGGCACCAGCTTCTGCGCGAGCATCGGGCGCATCTCGCGCGGCACGCCCGGCATGCAGGCGACGAACTTGCCGTCATCGCGCAGCGCGACGAACCCGGGTGCGGTTCCATGCGGGTTCTCGAGCACGACGCAGCCTTCGGGAAGATACGCCTGCTGAATGTTGTTGTCGGTCATCGGCCGGCCGAACTGACGGAACTTCTCCTCGATAGCACGCAGCGAGGGCTCGTGCAGAATCAGCTTCTTGCCGACCGCATGCGCGACCGCATCCTTGGTGAGATCGTCGACGGTAGGGCCGAGTCCGCCGGTCGTCACGGCGCCGTCGGCGCGCTCGAGCACGCCGCGGAGCATCGCCTCGAGGCGATCCGCGTTGTCGCCGACGGAGTGCTTCGCGAAGACGTCCATCCCGTGATCGGCAAGCACGCGCGCGATGTGGGTGCTATTGGTATCGACCAGCTGCCCGAGCAAAATCTCGGTGCCAATCGTCACGATCTCGACAGACGCCATGCCGGCGCATTCGACACCGGACGGCCCAAAGACTATTCCGCGAGAGCGCCTTCTTGGATCGGGTCCCCAGCCTCCGGCGCCCGTAACGAGCGAAAATCTTCCGCTGCCTAACGGATTTGCCTCGTAACGGAAGAAAACCCCAAAACTCACCTTGTAACGGCCGATTAGCTGGGAAGGCGAATGCTGAAACTTCTAGCTCTGCTCACAATGCAGAGCATCTTAGCTGCCCATTCGCATCTCGGCGAATCACCAGGACGGCCCGCATTCGATGTGTTGGGCATGAAGCTGGGCATGACGAGCGCCGATGTTCAGAGCGCTCTAACCGCACGCCGTATAGCGGCCAGCATTGTGCGAACCCGTGCCTGGCCGATTACCTTGCGTCTAAAACAAAAGTCGTGTGGATGGATAGCCAGGGCCACTGCGTAGTGCGAATTTCGTGGCGGGACGGCGTCGATCAACTGGCGGTAAGCTTCGTCGAAGATATCCCTGCGCGACGCGGAGTTTCCGTGGCGACGTCAATCGACTGGAACCTAGGCTCCCCTCAGGAGAAACGTGACTATCGGTTCACCAAAGCAATACTTTCGTTCGGACATCCAACACTGACCGACGGCGGAAACCCGTGGACGATCGCGATGTGGTGTAAGGATTTCCGTTGCACGGACATGAACGGAGCGCTGCAAGGTCAACGTTCCGGAATCATGCTCTTAGTTCATCGCGGCTCGGGGCTGAGTCTGACTAACGATCGCTACGCTGCGGAGCGTCAAGCAGTGATCTATGCGGCCCTTGCTGCGCGTGGGATCACGCTTCAGCCGTAAGCTTCGAAGCTCATTTGTAGGCAATAAGGCGCCGACCCCAATGACAGAGCAAAAGCTCGGGCCCGATCGTCCCGATCCTCGACGGACGCCACCAACCGGTCAGGTCGGCGGGTTCGGGTCCCCGACCGCGTGGGCCATAGCGCGATAGATGTTCAGCCGCCCGCAGCCCTCGTGCGGGTCGGCGATGTCGTCGGCCGTCGTGCACAGAAGCGCCTTCATCGCCGCCGGACTCTTGTAGGCAGCATTGACCGAAAGGATCAGGGCTGCGGCGCCGGCCACGTGCGGTGTTGCCATCGAGGTTCCGGCGATCAGCGTGCGGCAGTCGATGGTTCCGGTCTCGGCCGGGAAATCGCCGACGCAGTTGCCCAGAAAGGTCGTATCACCTGAGTTCGCTTGGAACGGGGCCGAGGTCCAGATGTTCTCGATCCAGTGCAAGTCGTCGTTGTCGTTGCCGCCGGCGCCGGGATCGCCGCCCGGCGCAACGATGCCCCACGCCGACGCGCTCTTCGGAGATGCCGTAGAACTGCCCGAATCCGAATAGTACGCCACATATTCGACCGGGAATGCCGTCGAGCCGTCGGAGTTGGTACCATTCTGCTGTCCATCACCGAGGCCCGTCGCGCCCACCGCGATAACACCCGCGTCGCACGCCGGAGCCTCCAGTGCGGCGGCCGACGATGGACTCGATCCGTCGTTGCCCGACGCGGCGACGACGATCACGTTGGCCGCGATGGCGTCGGCGACAGCCGCGCCTTCGACCGGATCCTCATCGACGCCGGCGGAACTGCAGCCGCCGGATGCGACGCTGTTCTCGCCGCCCAAACTCATGCTGATCACTGACGCGCCGTTGGCGACGGCGTCTTCGATCGCCGAGGCGATGTCGGTCGTGTCCGCGCTGCACTGGCTGTCGCCGTTTTGTCCGGCGCACGAGTCGTCTGGTGTCGGGAACACGCGGTAGCCCATGATCGAAACGTTGCCGCCGGCACCGGTGAAACCGAACGCATTCCCGGTAGCCTCGGCGGCGAGACCGGCGACGTCCGTGCCGTGCCCGAAGGGATCGTTCGTGAAGCCCGAGGTCGATTGCGACGTGCCGTCGGCCGAAGTGATATAGCACTTCTGGTAGACAATTTTGCCTTGCAACTCGGGATGGGTCGTGTCCTGACCGGTATCGATCACCGCGATCTTGACGCTCGACGAACCCAGCGCGTTCGCGTTGGTGATGCCGCTGCCGTTGCCGGCTTGGCTGTAGCCGAAGGCGTGCTCGAGTCCGATCGCGTGCATGTCCCACTCGCCGGGAACCGCGGCCGCTTCGTCGTACCCGACGTGATAGGTACCGTAGCCGGCGAAGCCGTTGAAGTACGGGTCGTTCGGAAAGTACGGCGTCGTCACGACCGACGGCGTGCGGCGATAGCCGGTTGCGGCGACACTCTTCACGCCGGCCTGAACGCGCAGTGCGGCGATGACGCTCGCCGACTTACCCGTCGGCACCGCCAGCACGTGCACGGTCAGCCCGGTATGCGGAAAATCGAGCGTGCGCGTGGCCGTCGCGCCGGCGCCGCGTTCGCGTGAGGAGATCGTCGCTGCCGAGCGCGACGCGGTCGCACGGTCGTACGTCACCGCGATCAGCGTCGACGAGGCGCCCGACGTCTGCGACCGCGCTGGGCGACGACGAACCACGCCGCTGTTTCCGACGAAATTGCGCGCAGACGACGCCGTCGAATCGCTGGTCGGACACGTATAGGCTGCACTCGTTCCGACCGGCGTCGACGTCGGCGTCGGGGTGGGACTCGGCGTAGTCGACGTGCCGATGCTCTTTGGCGTGACGCTCGAACCGCCGCCGCATGACGCCAATGTCATCGCGGTAAGCACGGCCCCGGCAGCAGAACGGCGGAATGACTTCACGAACAAAGCAATCCTCTCGAATGGGCTCGCTCGGCGACACGAGCAAGCCCAAGCCGCCCCAGCCGGCGACATTCCGCGCATCGTACGCGTAAGTTCTGAGCCGCCTCTGAGAGCTGCTCTACCCCGCCGTTAAGATGCTGTTAGAAATCGACCGGGCGTAGGTAGAATTCGTTGATTGCGGTGCCAGAGACGAGGGCGGTCGTCGGTAGGTGGCGTTTCCAGTGCGTGCCGTCGACGCGACGGCGAACCAGTTTCACTTCGGCCGGCGCGTAGCCGCGCGCGGCGATCGCGTGATCGTTGTAGCCGAGCAGAATCAGGTTGAGAATGCCGTCGGCTTTGGCGTAGGTGATCCCGAGGTCGGCCTCGTCGGTTTGGTTCGCTTCGAGATCGGCACTGGGCGGTTTGTCGACGACTTCGTGCGGCACGCCGAGCCAACGTGCGAGATCCCAGACTTGCGTCTTGAACAGATCGCCGATCGGATTGACCGGCGGCGTGTCGTCGGCATGCCAGGTGAAGTAGCCCAACAGCCGTTCGGTCTTGTTTCCGGTACCGACCGGCAGCGCGCCGCGCCGCGCCGACTGATCGAACAGCACCAGCATGCGCGTGCGGGCCATCACGTTGCCCTTGCGGCGCGGATCGGCGTCGGGCGCGTGCGCGAGGTACCCGTCGACGGCGTCGCTGATCGGGATCGTCTCGCCGTGAATCCCGAGCGCGTCGATCACCCGCTGCGCATCGTCCAGCGAGGACGGGCTCGACGTGCGGTACGGCATGCGGATCGCGTAGACGTTTTCGGGCCCGAGCGCCCGCGCGCACAAGTACGCGACAAGGGCGCTGTCGACACCGCCCGAGAGGCCGATGACGGCGCGCGGCGTGCCGCGCCGCTCCTGCATTTCATCGCGCAAGAACGCCTCGAGCCAGCCGGCGGTCAGCGCCGAATCGATCTGCAGCGACGGCTCGGTCGGGCGAACCTCGACTACCGGCAGCATCAGGTCAGTTCCTCGAGCCGGCGCGTGACCGGAATCTCGTCGTCGAGCCACAGGTCGGGCAGCACCGCCGAGAGATCGCCGAGCAGCGGAATCGTCGCGCGCGCCAAGTCGACTTCGGCCGGATCGAGCTCGATGCTGATGATGCCGGGTTCGAGCGGCCCGAGCGATGCGAGCAGATCGCCGCGCGGCGAGAAGGCCGAAGTCGAACCCGACATGCCTTTCCCGCCCTCGAAACCGGTCAGCCCCGCGTAGACGACGTAGATGCCGTGTTCGGCCGCCATGCTGGAAAGGATCGCGCGCCAGCGCACGTTGCTCTCGAGTTCGCCGTTTCCGGACAGGCCGCGGCCGGGCGATGCGCTGGGGACGATGATCAGCCGCGCACCCTTGAGCGCCGCAACGGTCGAGGTCAGCGCGTGCCACGCGTCTTCGCAAATCAAGATCGCCGCCGTGCCGAACGGCGTCTCGAATACCGAGAGACGGCGGCCGCGCGTCAGGAAACGCTCCTCGTCGAAGACGCCGTAGGTCGGGAGGAACATCTTGCGGTGCACGTGGACGATGTGCACGCCTTCGGGCAAGCCGCAGCGCACGTAGAGCGCGCTGTTGTGGAACGTGCCGAACGCGTTCTCGTAGAACCCGACCACCACGTCGACGGGGCGTGAGCCGCCCGCGGCGCGCCATTGCGCATCGACTTGGGCCGCCATCGTCGGCGCGTCGACCGCGAGTTCGTACACCGCGCCTTCGAGGAAGTAGCCGGTCATTGCGGCTTCCGGAAAGACGATCAGCTCAACCGGACCGGACGCCAGCTGCGCGAACACGTCGCGCATCGCCGCGAGGTTCGCCGGCACGTCGCCCTTGCGCGGCTTGAACTGGACGAGCGCGGCTTGCACGTCAGGTGGCGACAGCGAGCGTTTGTGTGCTCTGCAGCCGCTCGGCGATCTCCTCGGCCGGGTAGGTCCAGATCTCGACCAGCGTTGGATGCAGATGCGGGATCCGCGCGTAGTCGCGCACCGTCGCGTTGAAGGCCATCGCGACGATCAGCGGTTCGATCAGATCCGAGGCGTCGGGCCCGATCAGCGAGGCGCCGAGAATCGTGCCGTCGCCCGGCGCGGCGAGCATCTTCACGAAGCCCTGCGTCTTCCCGAGCGCGACGGCCTTGCCGTGTTCGTTGAACGGATACGTCCCCCGGACAAACGGTATTCCGGCCGCCGTCAGAGAGCGCTCCGTCTCGCCGACGATCGCTACTTGCGGATCGGTGAACACCGTGTGCGTCTTGGAGATCCGGTAGTCGACGCGCTCGCGGGCGCCGGTCGCCGCATTGCGGCCGGCGATTTCGCCCTGCTGGATCGCGACGTGCACCAATTTGTACTGACCGGTCACGTCGCCGACCGCGAAGATG
>PMOG01000115.1 GCA_003161555.1 Vulcanimicrobiota bacterium
ATCCTTCGCGGTCCTCGCGCCTCGCGGCGCTCTGGTCCGCCGCCCTCGCGCTTAAATCGCGCCGACTCGCTTGACCCGCTTGCTGCGCAAGCAGTTGGTGCAGACGCGGGCGGTCCGGTGGGTTCCGCGCTCGTCGATGCGGACGGCCTGGAGGTTGGGCAGCCACCGGCGCTTGGTCTTATTCATCGCGTGGCTGACGTTGTTGCCCGCCATTGGTCCCTTGCCGCACACGTCACATCGCTTGGCCATAACAGAGCGAGTGTATCAAAACGGCCGCAGCCCGACAAGGGCGCCTCCGCAGGGCGGCCGCCTCCGGTGCCGGAACGCGAGTGGCGCTTCATGGCAGTCACCCACCTCGACGGCCGCGGTTTTCACCGATTCCTCGCCGCCGGGACTTCCTTCTTACGGACCTATCGCGGCGTTCTCAACGACCTCAACGTTTTTCCGGTCCCGGACGGCGACACGGGGTCGAACATGTTCCTGACCGCCAAGGCAGCCTTGCGCGAGGCGCGCACGGCGCGGGCGGAGCCGCTCGCGGCGGTGGCGGCGGCCGCGGCCAAAGGTTCGCTGCTGGGAGCGCGCGGGAACAGCGGCGTCATCCTCTCCCAGATGCTGCGCGGCTTTGCCCACAGCGTGCGGCACCGCGACCAGATCGATACCTTTCAGCTCGCGCTGGCGCTGCGCGAAGCGGTGGCCGCCGCGCGCGCCGCATTGACCAAGCCGGTCGAGGGGACGATTATTTCGGTTGCCGGCGCCGCCGCCGAGGAAGCCTACCGTCTCGCGGTGCGGGAGCCGGACTTCTACCGGCTCCTGGGAGCCGTGGTCCGGACTGCCAACGCGGCCCTCGAGCGGACCCCCGATCAACTGCCGGCGCTCAAAGAGGCCGGCGTCGTCGATGCGGGGGGCGCGGGGTTCTGCTATTTCCTCGAGGGGGCACTGCGTTTTCTTCCCGAGCAGACTGCCCGGGTCACGGCGTTTCCGCGCCGCCCGGTCCGGTCGGCGGTCTTCACCCGTCGCCAAGCCGTCGGCGAATACCGTTTCTGCACCGAGTTCGTGCTCGAAGCCGCGACGCTCGAGACGCATCCGCTGCGCGAACTGCTCGAGAAGCAGGGCGACTCGCTGCTGGTGATCGGCGGGCTGCCGACGATCAAGGTGCACCTGCACACCGCCGAACCCGAGGCGGTCAAAGCGGTCGCCGCGAGCCACGGTACCGTAACGCGCTGGAAAGTCGAGGACATGGCGCAGCAGCATCACCTGCTGGTGGTCGATGACGCCGCGCCGCCGTTCGGCATCGCGAGCGTCGTCGCGGGGGCGGGGTTCGAGCGCATCGTTCGCGAGCTCGGCGCCGAGGTCGCGATCCGGGCGCGTGCGGCTGCGAATCCGTCCGTCGAAGAGCTGCTGATCGGGGTCAACGCCTCGCTGGCCGCGACCGTCTACCTGCTCCCCAACGACCCCAACGTCGCGCTCGCCGCGCGCGAGCTGAGCGCGCTGAGCGAGAAGCAACTGATCGTCGTGCCCACGCGCGATCCCGTCGCCGGCCTCGCGATGCTGCTCCGGTTGGCCGGAAATGCGACCCCGCCGCCGCTCGACGAACTGACCGCGGCGCTCGACGAGGTGCGCAGCGCGTCGGTGTTCTTCGCGGGCAAGGACTCGCGCGTCGGCGGAGTGGCCGTCGAGCGGAACGCGCCGGCCGCATCGGCCGGCGGACGCCTGCTCACCGGCGTGTCGCTGAGCGACGTGATCCTCGCCGCGGCGGGGGAGCTGGGCGCCGCCGAGGGCGGCCTCGTCACGCTGTATTATGGAGGCGCGCAAAAAGAACGCGACGCGCAGAAGTACGCCGCGCTGCTCGGCGAACGGTTCGCCGGCGTGGAAGTGCAGTATTACTACGGCGGTCAGCCGGGCATCGAATGCTGGATCAGCCGTGAACGCTGAAGCGCGCCGTCCCGTCATCGCCGTCGACGCGATGGGCGGCGACGCGGCGCCGGCCGAGATCGTCGCCGGAGCGCTGTTGGCGCACCGCGACGGTTTGGGCACGATCGTCCTGGTCGGTGACCGCGCGCGCATCGAGCCGCTGCTGGCCGGCGAGCAAGGGGTCGAGATCGTGCACTCGGCCGGAGCGGTGCCGATGGACGCGCAGGCGTCGTCCGTCGTGCGCAAGGCGGCCGGGACGTCGCTCGGCGACGCGGTCGAACTCGTGCGCGAGGGGAAAGCCGACGCCGTCGTATCGGCCGGCAACAGCGCCGCGTTCCTGGCCGTCGCATTGATCCGGCTGCGTACGATCGAAGGAATCGCGCGGCCGGCGATCGGCGCCGTGTTGCCGGGCCGGTTCGGTCCGATCGTGCTGTGCGACGCCGGGGCGAACGTTGATTGCAAGCCGGAATGGATGGCCCAATTCGGCGTCATGGGCAGCGCCTACGCGCGCGCGGGCCTGGGCATCGCCGAACCGAAAGTCGGCATCATCTCGGTCGGTGAGGAGCGCACGAAGGGAAACGCGCAGACGATCGAAGCCGCGGCGCTGCTCGAACGTGCTCCGGTGCGGTTCGTCGGCAACATCGAGGGCAAGGACATTTTTTTGAATCACGCCGACGTCGTGGTCGCTGACGGTTTCGTCGGCAACGTGATCCTCAAGACCGCCGAGGGCAGCGGCACCTACCTGCGCGACGTCCTGCGCGAGTCGTTCGAGCGCGCCGGGCCGCTGGGAAAACTCGGCGGGTTGCTGAGCCGCGCGGTGTTCGACCAGATGCGCAAACGCATCGATTACGCGAGCTACGGCGGTGCGCCGCTGCTGGGCGTGCGCGGTAACTGTATCGTCGCGCATGGCCGTTCCGACCGCACCGCGATTCGCAATGCGATCCGCCAGGCCGCGGCGGTGTCCGGCGCCGACCTGGTCGGTTCGATCGGCGCGGCCTTGGCTGCATGAGAGGTCCTCTATCGAACATCACCCTGATTGACGAGGCGAAGCCGAGGTGGATTCAGTCTCCGCAGGAGGCTGAATCCGCATGAGACATCCTCTGTCGAACATCACCCCCATTGACGAGGCGAAGCCGTGAGCGCGTCCGCTGCCCCGGTCGCGATCGTCACCGACTCGACCGCCGACCTGCTGCCGGCCGATGCGATCGCGCGCGACATCACCGTCGTGCCGCTGTTCGTCAACTTTGGCGAGGCGCGGTTTCGCGACAACATCGATTTGAGCCGGGACGAATTCTATCGGAAACTGAGCAGCCTCGCCGTTCTCCCGACGACGTCCCAGCCGACTCCGGCAATGTTCGAGGATGCGTTTCGTCCGCACGTCGAAGCCGGCCGGCCGGTGGTCTGCCTGACCATCATGGGCAGCCTCTCGGGCACGATCAACGCGGCCGCGACGGCCGCGCGCTCGTTCCCCGATGCCGAGATCCACGTGGTCGATAGCGGGACCGTCGCCGGCGGCCTGGCGCTGGCAGCGCAGCACGCCGCCGATCTGGCGCAGGAGGGCGCCGGGACGGGTGCCATCCTCGCCGTGTTGGCGCGTGATGCCGAAGTCGGGCGCGGCTACGCGACCGTTCCGGACCTCTCGCACGCCGTGCGAACCGGACGTGTCTCGCGCGCCCAAGCGTTCATCGGTTCGCTGGTCAAAGTGCTGCCGGTGCTGCGCATCGACTCCGGCAAGGTGCAGGAATACGCACGCGTACGAACCTTCGCTCGCGCGCTCGAGACGATGATCGAAGCCGGCGCGGCCGAAGCGAATCGTGCCGACGGCGCGCGGGTGTGCGTCATGCACTCGCACGTCGAGGAAGAGGCGCAGCGGGTCGCCAGGGCCTTGCGCGAACGCATCGTGACGGCGCCCGCGCTGTTCGAAACGCTCGAAGCCGGGCCGGTGCTGGGAACGCACGCCGGCGCTGGGGCGATCGCCATCTTCGTGATCCCGGGGCCATGACGACGGCGACGGCCGGCGTGTACGTGCACTTGCCGTTCTGTCCCTACATCTGTCCGTACTGCGATTTCGCGAAGTGGGCCTGGGACGACGCGCGCGCGGCGCGCTATCTGGCGGCACTGCACGCCGAGATCGCACAGGCCGTGCCCGTCGAGGCCGCGACCCTGTTCTTCGGCGGCGGCACGCCGACGACGTACGATGCGGCAGCGATCGGCGCGCTGATCGCGGCAGTTCGCGCCCGCACGCAGCTGCCGGACGACGCGGAGATTACGGTCGAGGCCAATCCCGACCCGTCGCTTTGGGCGCGTCTGGGTGCGCTGCGCGCGGTGGGCGTCAATCGTCTTTCGATCGGCGTGCAGTCGTTCGAGGGGGCCGAGCTGCGGGTGCTGGGGCGGCGCCACGCGCCCGCCGACGTCACCCGCGCGGTCGCTGCGGCTCGCGGGGCCGGTTTCGAAAACGTGTCGCTCGATCTGATCTTCGGCGTCCCCGGTCAGACCGAAGCTGCCTGGGAGCGTTCGCTGGACCATGCGCTCGCGCTGAAACCCGAACACCTCTCCTGCTACGGCCTCACGATCGAAGCCGGTACGCCGTACGCGATCTGGTACGCGCGCGAGCCGGCCGCTTTCGCCGACGATACGCTCGAGGCGCGGCTCTACGCGATCGCGATCGCGCGGCTGGCCGCGGCCGGATTCGAGCAGTACGAAATCTCCAATTGGGCGCGGCCGGGTTTCCGCTGCCGCCACAATGCGGGCTATTGGAGAAACGATCCGTATCTGGGACTCGGGGTGGGTTCCGCGTCCTATCTCGGCGGCACGCGTTCGGTGCACACGCGCGAGCTCGACACCTATATCGATGCCGCGCTGGCGGGCGTGCCCATTCCGGGGGAGGCCGAACGGCTCGAGGGCGCGGCGCAGTCGGGCGAAGCGATCATGTTGGCTCTGCGGACCGCGGAAGGGGTCGATACCACCGCGTTCCGCGAACGGTACGGTATCGATGTGCTGGAGACGTACGGGTCGGTGGTCGACGTATTGGTGGCCGGCGGCATGCTCGTTGCGGGCAGCGATTCGCTGCATCTCACCGAGCGCGGACGCTTCGTAGCGAACGATGTCTGTGGCGCGTTCCTCGCCGTCTGATCCCGGCCGCGGCGCGGCCGACCTGCTGCTGCGGCTCGTCTTCGCGGCGATCTTCGGTACGACTGGCTTCCTGCTCGGACGCGAACTCTACCTGAAGATTCTCTCGCAGCACGTCGCGACCGAATTCTGGCAGCTGGCATGTCTGGTTGCGGCGCCGGTCGTCGGCGCGGTCGTCGGCGTCGTGCTGGTACCGTCGGCGCACCGCATCTTCGAGACCGAACTCCATCACGTCGAGCGCGCGATCGACCGGCTCGCGCCCGGCGAACTGGTCGGCGGCGCCATCGGTCTGGTCACCGGTTTGGTCGTGGCCTTCCTGGTCAAGAGCGTGCTGTTCGAGTTCGTGGCGTTCGCCGGGCCGACCGGCGGCTACATCGCGATCGCGCTCTACCTGATCTTCAGCCTGTTCGCGGCATTTCTCGGCGCACGCGTGGGCGCGAAACAGCGCGTTTCGCTGGCGCGCGTCGCCGGCGGGAGCGCTACGGCGGCCGGCGGCGAGCCCAAGCTGCTCGATACCTCGGTCATCATCGACGGACGGGTGCTCGACATCGTGCGCAGCGGCTTCATCGAAGGTCCGTTGCTCCTGCCGCGTTTCGTGCTGCGCGAGCTGCAGCTCGTCGCCGACAGCGGCGACCCGCTCAAGCGCACGCGCGGACGCCGCGGCCTCGAACTGCTAGGCAAACTTCAAGAGCTCACCCCGATCGAGATCGTCGAGCGCGACCCTGAAGAAATTACCGAAGTCGACGCCAAGCTGGTCCGGCTGGCCCAGGAACGCGGAGCCAAACTGGTTACCAACGATTACAACCTCAATCGCGTTGCCCAAGTCGAAGGTGTCGCCGTGCTCAACATCAACGAGCTAGCCAACGCGGTGAAGCCGGTGCTGCACCCGGGCGACGAGCTGCGGGTCGCCGTGATTCGGGAAGGGCGTGAGATCCATCAAGGCGTCGGGTATCTGGACGACGGAACGATGATCGTGGTCGAGAACGGCCGCCGCTTGATCGGCGAAACGGTCGATGTCAACGTGACCAGCGCACTGCAGACCAATGCCGGGCGCATGATCTTCGCGCGCCCGCGCAGGGGCGAGCGCGCATGATCTGGGGAGCCGTCATCGTCGCCGCCGGACGCGGGACGCGGCTGGGCCGTCCGAAGCAGTTGATCGAACTGGCCGGCAAACCGATGCTCGCCTGGTCAATCGAAACGTTCGCCGCGATGCCGGAGATCAGCGAGATCGTCATCGTGACCGAGCCGGATTTCATCGCTCCGATCGAATCGCTCGCCGCGACGCGCGTGCACCACGCCACGGTCCGCGTGGTGGCCGGCGGCGACGACCGGCAGGCCAGCGTGCGGCACGGCCTGGAGGCGCTTTCCGATGCGGTCGCCGGAATTCTCGTCCATGACGGTGCGCGGCCGCTCGTGCGCGGCTCGGACGTCCGCGCGGGGATGCGGCCGGTGCGGCCGGGGACCGGGTCGCTGCTCGGCGCGCGGGTCGTCGACACGATCAAGGTCGCCGACGACGCGGGGAAGGTGACGCGCACGCTCGACCGCGCCGAGCTGTGGTCGGCGCAGACGCCGCAATTCGCGACCGCCCGCGACTTGCGCCGCGCGCACGCCGAAGCCCATCGCCACGGCACGGCGGCGACCGACGACGCCGCGCTGCTCGAACGGGCCGGCTTGGACGTGGTGATCGTCGAGAGCGATCCGGAGAACTTCAAGGTCACCTTGGCGAGCGATCTCGGACGCGCCGAGACGCTGCTGCTCGCGCGTGCGGGCCAGCTTGAGGGCGACGAAGAGATTCTCATCGTCGAATGCTACGTCGAGCCGCGCGCGGTCGATGCGGTGCTGGTCGAACTGGAAGCGCGCTCGGCGCGCATCGACGAGATCGATCGCGATCTGCCGGACGCGACCGTGATCCGGGCCTTTGCGCCGGGGACCCGGCTGCGCGGCTTCGGCACCCGGCTGCACGCGCTGGCCGGAGAAGAGGCGCTCTTCACCGCGCATCTCTCGCACCTGGCGCCGCGAACGACGGAGTCGTTCGACCGCGCGCACTGATGCCCGCGCCGCGCCTGCGCGTCGGTCACGGATTTGACGCCCACCGCCTGATCGAAGGCCGGCCGTTCGTGATCGGCGGCGTCCGGATTCCGCATCCGACCGGTCCGCTCGGGCACAGCGATGCCGATGCGCTCGCGCACGCGATCTCCGACGCGCTGCTGGGAGCGTGCGCGCTGGGCGATTTGGGTGCCCATTTTCCCGATACCGATCCGCAATGGAAAGACGCCGACTCGCTGCGTTTGCTGGCGGCGTGTCACGAGCTTGCCGTACGGCACGGCTGGACGATCGCCAATATCGACGCGACGGTGGTCGTGCAGGCGCCCAAACTCTCGCCCTACCTGAGCGCGATGCGCGATGCGCTCGCCGATACGCTCGGACTCGAAGTCGAGCGCATCAGCGTGAAAGCAAAGACTAGCGAAGGCCTCGGCTATACCGGCGACGGCAGCGGCATCGCCGCCTACGCGGTCGTGCTCGTCGAAGCCCTCGGGAACGCGGAAGGCTAACGGAGGCTGGCGCGCGCCGCCGCCGCACGATGGCGGCGCAGCGCCGGATGCAGGGCTTGACGCGACTTGCGCCAGGCCGTCAGTTCGTCATCGCGTTCGAGTCCCGCGCAGCATGCGGCGGCGACGCGTTCGAGTTCGGCGAGGAAACTGCGGGCGGCCTGGACGGTCTGCGGGACGGGTACGGGATCCATGGCGCCAAGCTACTAAAACCGCGACCGGCCGGCATCCGGGCCGGTACGTATCTTCCCGGACTACGGTACGGACTTCTGCGGGGCGGCCTCGCCGGCGACGAGGCACTCGGCCAGTTCGGAGCGATTGTCGACGCCGAGCTTGCGATAGATCGCGGCGACGTGGGTCTCGACCGTCCGCTCGGAGATGACGAGTTCGGTACCGATCGCGCGGGCGCTGCGACCCGATACGACCAGTGCCGCGACTTCGCGTTCACGCGGTGTCAGCGAGGCGTCGCCCCGCCGCCGCACGCCGCTCGCGTTTTCGGTCAGGCGCCGCACCTCAGCCGATGCTCCCGTGGCCCGAAAGATCGCCAATGCCTTGGGGAGATCGCCGGCAGCTTCCCATGCGTTCGCCTCATCGAGGCGCCACCCGACCGCGGCGAACTCGGCGGCGGCCGCGGCGGCTGCGCGCTGGGCGGCGATGCGATCGCGGCGCCGCACCGCGTCACGCGAATCCGCCAGCAGCAGCAATGCCCGCGCGGCATGCGAGCCTTCGATCGCAGATAGGGAGACCAGCCGGGTTCGCGCCCGTTCGCGATCTTCGGCATTCCCCCAGCGCAAGGCTGCGTCCAGAAGCCAGAAGGGTGCGTACACGATGGGAATTGCGGCCGAGCCGGCGGCGATCAGCCGCTGAGCGCCCCCCGAGTCCCCGTCCGCGCCGGCTGCCGCGGCAAGTGCGCCGGTCAGGATCGAGACGCCCGGGAGGTCGCCGTTGGCGAGGGCGGCGTCGAGCAGCCGCATCGCCTCGTCGTGCAGTTCCGAGCTCGTTCCATCGCGCAGATGATGCAGCCGAAACCTCGCTGCCGAACGCCAGGGAGGCAGCGAACGAATTCCGTGACTGACGGTATCGATGCGCGCGAGATCCTGGTCCGCGGCGCGAAGGTCTCCGGCCACGAGGTTGCACGTGAGCCGGTTGTGCAGCATCCATGCGACGTGACGCATGTGCTTCATCTCGGTCGCGACCGCCAGGCCGGCCGCGTGCAGTTCGCAGGCGCGTGACACCGGTCCGAAGCTGAATTCGAGCGTTCCCCAATTGTTATACGTCCGGGCTTCGAGCTCGAGCGCACCCGCCGCGTGCGCGGCCGCGATCGCGCCGGCGAAGCGCTCGCGCGCGGCTGCGGTCTCCCCGGCCAGTGAGAGCGCGTAGCCGTACGCGCCCAGGAAGGCCGGAATCGCGGCAGGTTCTGCTCCGCCTGCGAGCGGTTCGACGCTGCGCAGTCGTTCCAGCGCGTCGCGCGCGCGGCCGCGCCGGCACAGCTGGCCCGCGATGTGGGTTTCGATGCGAAAACGGTGCGCCGCTGCGTGCGGTGCTTCGGCGAGCTGCTCCGCTTCGCGCAGCGCTGTTTCCGTTTGACCGGCTTCGGTGAGGATCCGGCTGCGCAGCAATGCGACGCGCACGCTATCGTCCGGGCGATCGATCGCCAACAGTGCGCGGGCGGCCTCGCCGAACCAGTGCGCCGCCGCCTCGATGTCGCCGGTGTGATACGCGGCCTGCGCGGCGTGCTCCGCCACGCGCGCCCGCCGGCCCGCGTCCGAGGTCGACGCGGCAGCCCGCTCGTACGCGCGCGCCGCTTCCGCGAAGGCAAAGACCGCAGCGGCGTCGTCGCCGGCGCGTTCATTCCACACGGCGGCGTTCTCGCCGGCGCGAGCGCGCCAGGTGTGCTCCGCGATCGCCGCGGCGTCGGGCGTTGGTTCTTCGATCAATTGGGCGGCTACCCGCGCGTGGCGAGTGCGGGCTTCGGCGCGCAGCATCTCCGCGTAGACCGCCTCACGCGTGAGGGCGTGGCGAAATTCGAAGACGTCGCCGTCAGGATCGGCGGGATCCTCGACGACGAGTTGGAGATCGCGCGCCCGGCGAAGCGCGGCCAGCGCTGCCGGCTCGTCAGTGCCGGACAACCGTTGCACGCGACGGGCCGAGAAGCGGCGTCCAAAGAGCGAGGCGTCGAGCAACAGCTCGCGCTCCGGCTCAGCCAGCACCAGAAAGCGTTCGCGTACGGATGCGCGGACGCTCGGCGGTACCGAGGGCCGCGCGTGCTCGTTGCGGCCGAGCCGTTCGAGCACGCCGCGCAACAGTTCCTCGGCAAAGAGCGGCCGGCCCTCGGCGAGATCGCGCACCTCCGCCACGACGCCTTCCGGCAGGGTCGTACCGATGTCCGCCAGTGCGCTCCGGATGAGGTGCTCGGTTTGGCCCGGTGCCAATGGCATCAGGGTCAGCGTATCAACGTCACGCTCCAACGCAGCGAACGCGCGCTCGCGCGCACTGTCCCGCTCGACCTCGTCGCTGCGGTAGGTGGCGACGAAGACGATCGGCGCTTGCGCGAGTTTTGCAGCGCAGTAACGCAGCAGATCGAGCGTCGCCGCGTCGGCCCAGTGCAGGTCCTCGATGACGATGGTCGCGCCGGCTTTTCCGAGCGCCCCGCGCAGGATCGTCGCGACGCACTCGAACCAGGCCGTGCGGCCGTCGATGCCGGCGTCCTCGGGCACCTGAGGCGGCGCGGTCTGCAGCGTTTCGATCACGTCCAGGAATGCGGCGTACGGCCGGTTGGCGTACACCCGCGTCGAGCCCAGCACGACTTTCGTACCGCGCTCGGCGGCCGCGGCGGCAAATTCGTTGACGAGACGCGTCTTCCCCAGACCCGCTTCACCGCGCACCAGCACGCAGCCGCCGCGCCGCGTCGCGGGATCGGCGCGCTCCAGGAGAAACGCCAATTCCCGGCTGCGGCCGATGAACTGGCGGCTCAAGACCCCAGGGGAGATCATGCAGGCTCGTTCGCCGCCGGCGGCGGGTTCGCTAGGTTCTCACGCTGCCCGGTCGAAAGCGGAGCAAAATGGCGACGATAGCCGAGCGATTGGGGCCCGCGGTGGTTCGCGGGGAATGGAATCCGCCGGACCACCCCAGCGTGGAGCAAGACCCGAAAGACCCTCCGACCGAAGAGGTCGAGGAGGACGCGTAGCCGGCGCGATCTTTCCGGCGCATCGTCGTCCATCCGGTGACGGCATGCTGAGCGGCCTTCCGCGCACGGAAGCGCGCGCCGGTCTCGTCGCAGCGATGCAAGCCGCGGGCGTGCTCGCCGACCCGATTTCCACTGACGATGTTGCGGCGGTCGCACGCTGGGTCGATACGTTTCTCGACGCTTTCGGCGACCTGCCGACGATCGACGATGCCGTGGTCCAAGTGCGCGCGCTGCGCGCCGAAGCGGTCGTCATTCCGGCACTCGACCTCGAACGGCTGCGCAATCGCCAGGTGCTGTTCTTTCTCGACGCCGTCGGCCAGTACGTCGCCGACCAGCCGGAACTGCGAGGGCTTCAGCTCGAGCACGACCTGCCGGAGATCGCGAAGGAGTTTCGGCTCAGCGCCCCCGACGCGTTCGAAGCGGTGCGCGTTGCATTGACGGCGGCACACGAGGGACCGCCGCTCGAACTGCTGTTCCCGTTGCTCGGCCACGACCGCATCATGATGCGGATCGGAGCGGTCAACTCCCACCTGCTCCACGGCCGCGGCCTCGAGCCGCTCCGGCACGGGCCGGGCGGCGCCCCTTTTCGCACTCTCGGCCCGCGTGAGGAAGGTCCGGCAACCGAAACCGAGTCCGATGGTTCCTGAGCCCGTGCTTCCGACGATCGAGCGGGACGCCTGAGATGGCGCTCACGCTGTTCAACACGCGCACGCGCAGCGTCGAACCGTTTCGCACGCGCGAGCCCAACCACGCGCGGATCTACGTCTGCGGTCTGACGCCGTCGGCCGAAGGCCACATCGGTCACGCGCGATCGTTCCTGTTCTTCGACGTGCTGCGCCGCTATCTGGAACACCCCCGCAATGGGTACCGCGTCACCTACGTGCAGAACGTGACCGACATCGACGATCGTTCGATCGCGACGGCCGCGCGCGAAGGAACGACCTACGATCGTATCGTGGCGCGCTACTACAGCGCCTTCAAGGCGTCGATGCAGCGTCTGGACGTGCGCGAACCGGACGAGGAACCGTACGCGACGCATTACGTGCCGCAGATCGTGCAGATGATCGCGGAACTGATCGAACGCGGCTACGCCTACGCGAGCGAGGACGGCGTGTACTACCGCGTCGCGCGCTTTCCGCGCTACGGTGCGCTCAGCGGCAAGAACACCGACGAGCTGCTGATCGGGGCGCGGATCGCCGAGAACGAACACAAGGACGACCCGCTCGATTTTGCCCTGTGGAAGTTTGCCCGGCCCGACGAGCCGTCGTGGCCCTCACCGTGGGGCGCCGGACGCCCCGGCTGGCACATCGAGTGCAGCGCGATGTCGCGCGCGCTGCTCGGCGTTCCCTTCGATCTGCACGGCGGCGGCTACGATCTGATCTTCCCCCATCACGAGAACGAGATCGCGCAGAGCGAAGCGCTGATGGATGCGCCGCCGATGGCGGTCATGTGGGCGCACGGCGGCCTGCTCAATTTCGAGGGCCGCAAGATGTCGAAGTCGCTCGGCAACTTCGAACCGCTCGCGAACCTGCTCGAGCGCCACGACCCGCTCGCGATTCGCCTGCTGTTCTTGAGCACGGGCTATCGCAAGCCGATGAATTTTACCGAAGACGCGCTGGCCGGCGCTTCGACCGCGCTGGCGAAACTGCTGCGAGGCTACGAGGGACTGCGCGCTGGGGAGCCGGCGGCGCACGAGCCGGCGCCCGCAGCGAACCCGATCGACGGATATCGCGCCCGCTTCTTCGACGCGCTCGACAACGATATGAACACGGCCGGTGCGCTCGGCGTGCTGTTCGATGTGCTCGCGGAAACGGCGAAAGACGAGCGCGCTGCGGTGCGCCGCGATGCTGCCGCGCTGCTGTTCGAGGCGCTGGGTCTGCTCGGGCTGGGTGCGCTGTTCGAGCGGCCGGCTGCCGTGCACGAACAGGGTGGGCTCGATCCGGCGATCGTCGAGCGGTTGTCGGCGCGCCTGGGTGATGCGGTCCACCTCAACGGTGCCCGGCCCGAAGCGGCGATCGCGGCGATCATCGAAGCGCGCAACGCTGCGCGCCGCGCCAAGGATTTCGCGCTCGGCGACCGCCTGCGCGACGCGCTCGCGGCCGAAGGCGTCGTGCTGCGCGACGCCAAGGACGGAACGACGTGGACCCGCGCCGGCGCGTAGGCGCGAACCGGCCGCCGCAGCAGCGCCGCGCGCCGCGCATCGATCTCGACGACGTGATCTACGGCATCCACGCGGTCGACGAGATGCTCGTCGCGGGCGAACCGTTGCGCCACGTGCATGTCGGCGACGACCGCAAGCGCGATCCCGCACTGAAGAATCTGCTGGAGCGCGCGCGGGCCGCGAACGTTCCGGTTCGCTTCGAGAGCCGGGCGTATTTCGCGTCGTTTCCCTACAAGGCGCATCAGGGCGTGGTCGCGTTCGGCGAACCGTTCGCGTACGCGGGACTCGACGAAGTGATCGAGGCGGGGAAGCGCGCCCGGCCCGCGCTCTTCGTCGTGCTGGACCATGTGACCGATCCGCACAACGTCGGTGCGATCATCCGGTCGGCCGAGTGCGCCGGGGCGACCGCCGTCATCCTTCCGGAGCGCCGCAGCGCCGGCGTGAACCCGACCGTGCGCAAGTCATCGGCCGGCGCGACCGCTTTCCTGCCGGTCGCCCGGGTCGCCAACGTCGCCCTCGCCGTGCGGACCCTCAAGAAGGCGGGGGCCTGGGTCTACGGGGCCGCGATCGGTGAAGGTGCCAAGCCGTATGGCACCCTCGATTTCCGGGGTGACGTCGCGTTCGTGATCGGGGCCGAAGGGACGGGCCTGACGCCGCTGGTCCGCCGCGAGTGCGACGCACTGGTTGAGATTCCGCTGCGCGGCCGGGTGCAGTCGCTCAACGCCTCGGTGGCGGCCGGGATCCTGCTCTACGAAGCGGTCCGTCAGCGGGGCGCCCCGCCGCCGTAGCGGTTGGCTTACCCTGCGGAAAAAGCGGCTAACGCCTTAAGCTGTCCTTGACCCGCTAGCAGGACCCTCCTATACTTAGACGGTCATGCGCGGCTCGACGGGCTCCGGCCCCCGTTTTCGCGTCTGACAGTTCCCGGCAAGGTAGGTTCCATGGCGCTCACACAGCCCGCCGCCGAGGCCCTCGAGTATCACGAGCGGCCGGACGAGGACCTCGTCTCAGCGGCGAAGTCCGGCGATAATCTCGCTATGGAGTTCTTGCTCAACAAGTACAAGAACTTCGTCCGCATCAAGGCCAAGAGCTATTTCCTCATCGGTCCCGACCGTGAGGACATCACTCAGGAAGGGATGATCGGCCTGTAC
>PMOG01000126.1 GCA_003161555.1 Vulcanimicrobiota bacterium
GTCGCGCCGATCTCGACCAACCTGATCCTCAGCTACGTCGCCGAACACGTTCTGGGCCTGCCGCGTTCGTATTAGGTTCTTCAGGACATCCCAGGGATGCCCTTACACGTGCGCTGGGACGTGCATCGTCGCTCGCGGTCCGATCGCGCGCTGATATTGCGGGGGCCACGGCGCTTCGGCACCGAGGGTGCGAGCCGCGAACAGCGGCCAGTACGGATCGCGCAGCAATTCGCGCGCCAGGAAGACCAGATCTGCACGTCCGTCGGCGACGATCGCCTCGGCGTCGAGCGGTTCGGCGATCATGCCGACGGCGCCGGTTGCAATGCCGGTCTCGCGGCGAATTCGCTCGGCGAACGGCGTCTGGTAGAGCGGGCCGCTGGGGATGGTACCGGGCGGAACCGGCACCGCGCCGCCTGAGCTGACGTCGATGAGGTCGGCGCCGTCGTCGCTCAGCGCGCCGGCCAGCGCGACCGACGAGTCGAGATCCCAGCCGCCGGCGACGTAGTCGGTCGCCGAGATCCGCACGAACAGCGGCAGCCGTTCGGGCCAGACGGCGCGGACGGCGCGCACGACCTCGCGTACCAATCGCGTGCGGTTCTCGAACGAACCGCCCCAGCGGTCGTTGCGGCGGTTGACGAGCGGCGAGAGAAACTGGTGCAGCAGGTAGCCGTGCGCCGAGTGAATTTCGATCACGCTGCCGCCCGCGTCGCGCGTGCGGCGCGCCGCTTCGGCGAAGGCGCCGACGATCGCCGCGATGCCCGCCTCATCGAGCGCGCTCGGGACCGGGTACGTCGGGTCGAACGGTTCGGTGGTCGACGAAACGGGCGTCCAGCCGCCTGTTTCGACGGCGCCGCTGCCCTCCCACGGCGGTTTCGTCGACGCTTTTCGTCCGGCATGCGCCAACTGCGTGCCGAACGCCGCGCCGCGTTCGCCGCAGAAGCGCGCGATGCGCGCGAGCTGCTCGATGTGCGCGTCGTTCCAAATGCCCAGATCCTGCGGCGAGATGCGGCCCTCGGCGGTCACCGCGATCGCCTCCGTCAAGACGAGCCCGGCGCCGCCGACCGCGCGGCTGCCGAGGTGGACGACGTGCCAATCGTTGGCGAAACCGTCGGTCCTCGAGTACTCGCACATCGGCGAAACCGCAACGCGATTACGTAGTGTCACCTCGCGCAAGGTGATGGGCGAGAAGAGCTCAGACATTGCTGTTTGCAAGGCATGCGCCGGGAACGGGGTTGCGCCGAGGCTCACCCGCCCCGTCCCGCGAACCGCCGGTCGGTGACGGTGCTCGACTCCCGCGCGATCGAGAATATCGCGAGCGCGCCCGCGACGGTGGGGGATCGCCGCTGGGCGGGGGGCGTGTCCGCGGCCGTGCTGGCGATGTTCGGGCTGTCGCTGCCGTTCGCGCGCACGGCATTGGGACAGATCCCGTCGTTCTTGCCGACCGTTGTCGGCGCCGCCATCGTCGCGCTCGTGCTGGTCGCGGTACTCCTCTACGTCCAGTACCGCATCGCGCGCGACATGCGCCTGGGATTCTTGGCGCTGGCCTACGCCTGGTCGGCAGTGACGCAGTTGGTATACCTGCTCACGTTCCCCGGTGCATTCGGCCCGGGCCAGCTGCTCGGCGCAAGTCCGACGATGGCCCCATGGACCTACGTCATCTCGCAAGCCGGCTTCGCGACGCTGCTGATCGTGCAGGCCGTCGCGTGGCGCGCGAAGTGGCAGGTCTCGCGCACCCGGATCCGCGTCTGGGTAGCGACGGCGGCGTTGGTGCTGCTCGTTTTCGTCCTGGCTGGAACTGCCGGACACGCGACGTTCCCGGCGCTGACGCTCGGCACGCAGTACCAGCCACTGTGGTACCAGGTCGTGGCGCCGCTGCTCTGCCTCTGGTGCGTCGTCGGGATCCTCATCGTCGCCGGACGGTTGGAAACGGTGACGCAGGTCTGGCTGTCGGTCGTGCTGCTTACGCGAGCGGTCGCGATCCTGAGTGCGAGCGAGATCGCGTCGCAGCGATATTCGGTCGGCTGGTACGCGGCGCGGATCGAGGAAGTGCTGGGCGCAATCGTCGTGCTGGCCGTGTTCCTGGTCAAGATCAACGAACTGATCCTGCGGCTGGCGGCGCGAAACCGGTCGACCGCCGAAGCGCTGGCAGCCGGCGAAGCGCGCTACGCCTCGCTCGCGAACGTCGTGCCGCAGTTGATCTGGACGACCAACGCGCGGGGAACCTTCGAATACGTCAACGAGCGCTGGGTCGAATACACCGGGCGCGACCTTGCCGCCTCGCGCGGCGGCTGGGCGGATCTGCTGCACCCGCACGACGGCGAAGCCTTCGCGCGCTGGCAGCGCAGCCTCGGCACCGCATCGCCGTTCGTGGCCGAGTTTCGCCTGCGCAACGCGTCCGGGCGCTACCATTGGTTCTTGGGCAATGCCGTGCCGGTGCGCGATGCGCAGAAGTCCGTCGCGGCCTGGATCGGTACCTGCACCGACATCGACGCGCAGAAACGCCACGAAGAACGTGACGCCTTTCTGGCCCGCGCGTCCGAACGGCTCGGCGCATCCCTCAACGTCGGCGCGACCATCGAGGCGATCGAGGAACTGCTGGTTCCGCGGCTCGCGGAACGCCTGCAGGTCGCGCTGATCGAGGAAGACGGCCGGTATGCCGTGCGCGGCTTGCCGGCCGCGCCCGCACTGCACGACGCCTTGGCGGCTGCGCTGGTCGGCACCGAGCCGGTCGCCGTCGACGAAACCGTCCGTGACGGCGACGTGCTCCTGCGCAGCTCCGGTGCGAACTCCGCGCTGATCGTCCCGCTCGTTCACGCCGAAGCGCCGATCGGGGCGCTGATCGTCATGCGCGGCGGCGCGCATCCGTACGATCGCGGCGATATCGCGCTGCTGCGCGATTTTGGGCGCCGCGCCGCACTCGCGCTCGACCACGGGCGGCTGTACGAACGCGAGCAGCGGACCGCCGACGCGCTGCAGCGCGCGATGCTGCCCGCGATGCTGCCGCAGCTTCCCGACATACGTTTTTCGGCGTCGTACTCGGCCGCGTCCGAGTCGCAGCGGGTCGGCGGCGACTTCTACGATGCGTTCGTGCTCCCCGACGGCCGCGTCGCGCTGACAATCGGCGACGTCACCGGTCACGGCTTGGAGGCGGCCGTGATCATGGGCGAGATTCGACAAGCGCTCCGGGCGGCCGCGTTCGAATCGGCCGAACCCTCCGCGATCTTGGATCGTGCCAGCCGGCTGCTGATCGCCAGCGGGCGCAGCGTGTTCGTCACCGCGATCTTCGGCATCCTCGATCCGGCAAGCGGCGTGTTCGCCTACGCCAGCGCCGGACATCCGGCGCCGTTGATCGACGACGGCACGACCTTGCGGCGGCTGCCGACCGGCGGTCTGCCGATCGGTCTGCGCGACGATGAAGGCGTCGACTTCGGACGCAGCCTGCAGGCACCGGTGACCTTGGTGCTGTTCACCGACGGATTGATGGAGTTCGCACGCGACCTCGACGAAGGCGAGCGCCGGATCGAGGCGGCGATCCGCGCCCTCGCGCGCGAGGACATCGAACACCTCGCGACGGTCCTCATGAAGGAGGTCCTCGGCGACGACGAGCCGACCGACGACATCGCGATCCTCACCCTGACGATCCGCCGCTTCACCGACCCGTTGGCGCACGAGCTGAGGGAATGGCGTTTCTCCAGCGGCGACGCGCGCACGGCCGCGCTGATCCGGCACGAGATTGGCGAGCTGCTCGGCGAGCGGACCGGCCGCCCCGACGTCGGTTTCGCCGGCGAGCTCGTGTTTGGTGAACTGATCGCCAACGCCGTCCGCCACGCGCCGGGGCCGGTCGTCGTGCGAGCGACTTGGGACGCTCGCGGCGGCGCTGCACTGACGCTGGACGACGCCGGTGCGGGCTTCGTACCGGCGACGGCCTGCAGCAAACCGTACGCGGAGTCGGGGCGCGGCCTCGAGCTGGTGCGGGCGATCTCCGATCAGCTCACCATCACGCGCTCACCGCTGGGCGGGACGCGCGTGACGGTATCGTTTCACAACGCGCCGGTGCTTACGAGCTCCGGGTAACGCCGCGCCGCACCGGCAACGGAACGCTGGCGCGGGTGCCGCCGCCGGCGTCACGTTTGAGGTGCACGCGTCCGCTCAGCGCGCTGAGGATCGCGTAGGTGTGATGCGTCATCTCGGCGGCCGTGTCGGTCGGCGAGAAGGGCCAGGTGCGCAAACGCTCGCAGGCGTCGGTGACCACCAGCGTCACGTCGTGCCAGCCGAACTCGACCCGGATGGCGCCCGGCGCGTGGTGGACGCAGTTGCCGACCAGTTCTCCGTACACCGCCTCGGCGGCGTCGAAGTCGCTGGCCGGATCGCCGTA
>PMOG01000298.1 GCA_003161555.1 Vulcanimicrobiota bacterium
CGATCTCGCAGGTCGTCGCCAGCACGATCCGCGCGAACACCATCGGACCCAGCGCGGTCGCACCGCCCGAGTCGAGAATCGCAAGCGCGGGCGTGCGCGGGATCAGTCCGGCCGGAAGCGCAACCAGTGTGCCCGCCGGCAGCCGGATTCGCGGCTTCGGTTCGCCGTCGAGCGCATCGGACGGTTCGCCGTCACGCCCGATCGAGGTGACGGCGACGACGATACCGCGACGCGCGGCGACGTTGCGCAGTGCGTTGAAGGTCGTGGTCTTGCCGGCGTTCTTCGCCGTGCCCACGACGACGACGCTGCGCGCACCGGCCGTCGCCAGATCGTAGAGCGCCTCAGACGGCGACGTGAAAGTACTTGATCCCGGCAAACGCCAACCCGGTCAGCACCAAAACGATCCCGGCCCAGAGCGCCGCGCGTTCCTCGGCCACCGCGCCCAACTGCCGGCCGAGGGTCAGCCCGAGCGTGGTTGCGCCGACCGATGCGATGCCGATGAAGATCACGCTGAGTCCGAGCGGCACGCCGATGTACAGAATCGAAAAGCCGATGCCGAGCGAGTCGAGACTGAGCGAGAGCGCGCCGAGCGTGAGCCCCCAACCGCGCGAGAGATCGAAGCCACCGGATTCGTCGGTTCCGCGCTGCGTCTCGTAGATCATGTAGGCCCCGACGCCGACCAGCGCCGCAAAGCCGAGATACCCGGCGGTCACGCCCAGGAATCGTCCGGCGACCTGGCCGATCCCGACCCCCATCAGGGTCATCGTAATTTCCGATGCCGCGAATGCGGCTCCGATGCGGATCTTGGCCGCGCGATCGTTGTCGCGCATGCCGACCCCGATGCAGACGGCGAACGCGTCGAGGCCGAGCGACAGCGCGACGACCGCGATCTTCGCAAAGGCGGCAACCGTCATCGACGGCCGCGCCCGGCGGTTATGCTCCCGAGGCCGCTTGCAGCGGGTCGCTCAGCAGCCGGCGGACGGTGGCGCGGAAATCTCCCAGCGAAAACGGCTTGCCCAGAAACGCGGTCGCGCCGACCGCCTTCGAGAGCGCGTCCATCACCTCGGGTTCTTGGCCGGTGATCATCACGATCGGGAGATCGGCGGTTGCCGGATTCTCGCGCACGCGCGAAATCAGATCGAGACCGTTGATTCCCGGCAGCATGAAGTCGCTGATCAATAGATCGTAACTGGTGTCGTTCTCGACGCGCTGGAGTGCGGTTTCGCCGTCGTGACACACGGTCAAGTCGTACGGACCGCGGCTGAGAATCGTCCGGATTAGGGAACATATTTCGAGGTCATCGTCGGCGATGAGCACGCGCCACTGCATGATCGACCATTTCTGTGCATTCGTTCACTCGCCTACGTGTCTGCATAAAGAGCGTGCAAAGCCGGGAAGCCGGTGCCGGTCCTACTCGTACCCCGAGGGTCGTCCGCATCCACCAACGAAGCCGAGTGTTCGTGGCGGTCCTTGACGCAATCCAAACACCAGCTTTTCAACAACGTTTCTTTTTCCTCGCCAAACGCTTCATTGCAGGCGAATCGGTGGCCGCAGCGATGGCTGCGGTCGCCGCCCTCAACGCCGCCGGAATGAGCGCCACGCTCGACTTCCTCGGTGAAGACGTCACCGAGCCCGCGGAAGCGCAGCGGACCCGCGAGGCCTACATCGAGCTCTTGAGCGCGATCCACGAACGCGGCGTCGACGCGAACGTATCCTTGAAGTTGACCGCGATGGGCCTGCTTTTCGACGAAGAGCTCGCGTTGGGAAATCTGCGCCGGATCTTGGACCTGGCGGCGCGCAACGCGGATCCCTTCGTGCGCATCGATATGGAGGGGTCGTCGGTCGTCGACGCGACCTTACGCGTGTTCGAGCGCGCGTTTGCCGAAGATCCGAACGTCGGCCCCGTGCTCCAAGCCTACCTCAAACGCACGCCCGACGACGTCGAGCGCATGATCGCGCTCGGGGCGCGCGTGCGGCTCTGCAAGGGTGCGTACGCCGAACCGCCGTCGCTGGCGTATCGTGACATGCCGACGATTCGGCGGGCCTACGTCCGCGAAGCCGAAGCACTCTTGGAGCGCGGGCGCTATCCGGGAATCGCGACCCACGACGAGCGCATCATCACAGCAGTCGCAACATTCGTGCGCGAACGCAACATTGCGCGCGACCGGTTCGAATTTCAGATGCTCTACGGCGTGCGCCCGGAGCTCCAACGCCGGCTGGTGGCCGACGGCTATCGGCTGCGTATCTACGTTCCGTACGGAACGCACTGGGCCGGTTACTTCTATCGCCGCATCACCGAGCGGCCGGAAAACGCGCTCTTCGCGCTCCGCTCGATCCTCGCGCGCTAAAGTGGATTCGCCTGACGGCGAATCCTTCGCGGTCCTCACGCCCTTCGGGCGTTCCGGTCCGCCCCGAGCGATCACGTTTAATTATCTGCGAGGCGCTCGACGCGGGTCATGCGATCGCTTTCGATCAAACGGCCAAGCACCGAGAAGCCCGCTTCGATCTCTCCGAAGACCGTAAAGTCGCGGTCCAAGTGCAGCTGCGGAGAGATCGTCAGGTAGAACTGCGTACCGGCCGAGTCCCGAATCGGGCCGGGGTTCGCACCTTCGGTGTAATTGAGGCCCATCGAGATGACCCCCGAGCGCTGCTCGAGCGGATTCTCTTCGGCCGGTATCGTGTAGCCCGCATCGCCCTCGCCGTTGTCGTGCGGATCGCCGGTCTGGACGACGAAATCGGGGACGACCCGAAACCAGCGCAGGCCGTCGTAATATCCACGATCCACCAGGTTCAGAAAGTTGGCGACGGTGAGCGGCGCCCACTCGGGGTAGAGACGCACGACGATCGCACCTTTGGTCGTCCCGATGCGCACCCGCGGGTGCGGCCCCGGCATCGGTCCGTCCATCAGAGCGCTGGTGACCGGCCGCAGCGCACGGTCAAGCCGCGCCTCGGCGGCAGTCGGCTTGCGCGGGGACCCGAGCCCGGAGGGGCGGGGGAGTGCCGGTTCGAGGTTCGGCGGTTCGGGGGTCGGCGTCACCACGCCGGCCGGAATCGTCGTCAAATGAGCCGTGCGCTGCCCGCCGCCGAGGACTGCCACGCTCTCGCGGGCCTGCTCGCGCACGCGCCAGGACGGATCGGCCAGCAGCGGCTCGAGCAGCGCCACGCCGTGCGGCTCCTTCCGTCGCGCGACCGTGTCGGCAAACTGGATACGGACCAGTTCCTCACGGTCGCTCAGCCCGGCGCGGATCACGGCCTCCGAAGGCGCCGCCGGGAACGCTCGCCGCAGCGCCCAGGCCTCGTGCCAACGAACGGTGCGGTCGCGTTCGCCGCTAAATGCCCGCGCCACCCGTGCCCCGACGCTCGCGGCGTCCTCGGCGTCGCGCCAGCCTGAGAGGGCCGTCGCGGCGCGACTGCGCACGATCGGGTCGCGGTCGCCGGTGAGGGCGGCCAGCAGCGGCTCGGCCAGTTCCGCCGCACCCGGCGTCTTGGCCGACTCCGCGCGCCAGGCCGCGTCGGCCGCAGCGACGCGTACGGCCGGGGCCTGGTCCTCCAGGCCGCGCCGAATGACCTCGCTCGATATGGGGGTCTTGGCAGCCAGGAGGCCGTACCCATACAGGGCGAGGGCACGGATCGCAACTTCTCGAGCCCCGGTCGCGTTACGTAGGGGCCCGGCCGCGCGAGCATCCTCGGTTCTTCCGAGCGCTAACGCTGCCCGCCCCGCGAGGTTCGCGTCCGGTGATGCGAGCGCAGCGGTCAGGTCGTCGGAAAACGTCCGGGTGCTTTCCAGTTCCACCAGTCGCCGGTACCCCGGCTGCTCCCCTGGAGCAGACGCCGCCGGCAGCGCGACCGTCGCGGTCGCGATCACCACCGATGCGAGCGCCAAGCGGAATCGGGTGCGAATGGCGCGCCTGGGCACAACTTCCATGGGTTCGCTTACGTTACTCTGACAGATCGTTTTTCATCCACGAGGTTCACCCCAACACAATGTCAACCCCAGAACGCAAACCCGGAAGCGGCATGAGCGTCCGCGAGGCCGGCCAAAAAGGCGGCGAGACCGTCAAGAAAAAGTACGGCCCCGAATTCTACGAGATGATCGGGCGCAAAGGTGGCCAAGCCACCAAGAAAGCGCACGGCCACGCCTTCTATGAAGCCATCGGTAAAAAGGGCGGCAAGAAGGGCGGCGAGGCTACGCGCGATCGCTACGGCCCGGAATTCTACGAGACCATCGGGCAAAAGGGCGGCCAGAAGGTCAAAGCTCTGATCGAACAGGGCAAGAAAGCCGCGGCTGAAGCCGCTGAGGCCGAAAAGAAAGCCTCCTAGGCGGATGCTCGGCATCCGCCGCATGGCCGTCGTAGCGACGGCCTTCCTTTTTTTCAGCGCAGCCTGGGCTGCCGCCGAAGCGCCGCCGCATGTCTTGCCGGCGGGCACGGCGGTCATTTTTGTTGCGGACGGACATCTCGACGCGGCGCCGCGCGAGGGCGCGCAGCTCGTCGTCCACCTGCGCGATCCGCTAGTGCTCGACGGAACGGTCGTCGGCGCTGCCGGCAGTCGCGCCCGGTTGGTGGTCGAGTATCCAGCCGGCGCGGGGGGCTCGCACACGCCGTCGGTCGTGCTGGGTCGATTCGAAATCCAGCCTGGGCTGATGCCGGTGCGGCCCGATCGGCCGATCGAGCTCCCGATCGAGACCGGTGCGACGATTGCCGCGCGAACGCAGGCCGACGTCGATCACGTCGGCGACCGTTTTTCGATCCGCGTGCCGTTCCCGTTTCCGCTTTCGGGTGACAAGCCGGCCGCGTATTACACCGCCACGCCGGCACGGACGGCTCCGCCGCGCACCCTGACGCCACCGGGCCACCGTCCCGGTCCGCCGACACCGCTGCCGACGGCCGCACCGTCACCCTCCGGTTCGCCGGACGCAGCGGCCTTGGGATCGGCGCCGCCGTCCGCCGCAGCTTCGCCTTCACCGTCGCCGTAGCGACGAAGAGCGCCGCCTCACGGGGCCGAAGGGCCCGGACATGAACGTTTACCGCTGCCTCTGCCTGGCCGCGTTCGCGGCCGTCCTGCCGTGCGGAGCCCTGCGCGCCGCCGACATGCCGTCTGCGATGCCCGCCCCGACCGCGGCGCCGGCGGCCAGTGCCGCGGAAGCGGCGTTTTTGGCGCGGATCATGCGCGAGCTGCCGGAGCGCTATCCGACGCCGCAGCGCGCGATCGCCGCGGGCTACGTGCGCTTCACCAATGAAGACGACACCGGCGCGATCAGCTACGTCAACGTTCGCGCTTGGGACACGACCGATCCCGACGTCCCCGCGCAGGTGTGGTACGACGTGAAGGGGCGCCTGATCGGCGCCGACTACAGCGTGCGCGTCGCCGATGCACCAAACGGTCCGGCGCTCTTCAGCATCGACCCCAAGCGATTCGGACGCGGCGGCGCCCACATTCACTACGTGACGTGCACCGGTATGGCCTCAAGCCCGAGTTCGATGTGCACCTACGGAAAGGCGGTCGGGGCGAAGCGGTACGCGACCGTCGGCGACATCGACCACCCGACCGCCGAAGGGCTCGTGAAGCTCGGCGTCGTGAAGGACGCCGCCGAAGTCAAGACGGTTTTTCTCTTCCCGGCGATTTACGACGTCTCGATCTGGGTGGTCAAGAACCCGCTCGGACAGTTTGCCGAACACAACCCCGACGTCGTCCCGAGTGCGAGCGCCGGCAAAGAAAACATGTGAGTGAATTCGCCTGCGGGCGAATTCACTCGTCCACCGGAGGAAGGCACTGAGGTAGATTCGGCGGAGCCGAATCTACCTCACTCGTTGGACCAGTAGTCCTTGAGGGCTTTACCGCGGCTGGGATGACGCAGCTTGC
>PMOG01000068.1:0-135 GCA_003161555.1 Vulcanimicrobiota bacterium
TCGGCGCCGACGTGACGATCAACTACAACGCGTCGGAACGGTGGGAGAAGGACGTGGCCGCAGTCGACGGCGGCCCGTCGTTGATCGTCGATTCGATCGGCGGTGAAACGTTCGCCAAGGCGCTCAACGTCGCGC
>PMOG01000068.1:169-4167 GCA_003161555.1 Vulcanimicrobiota bacterium
CAGCTCGACATCATGGGCTCGTCGATGGGTTCGCCGCACGACTTCGCGGCGATGCTGGCGCTGTGGGACGGTTCCATTCGTCCGGTCGTCGACTCGGTGTTCGCGCTCGACGACGTCGTCGACGCGGCGCGGAAGGTCGACCACGGCGATCAGTTCGGCAAAATCGTTCTCGCGCTCAGCTGAGGATGTAGCGCAGCAGCGGTTCGCGGGTACCGAAACCCAGTTCGGCTCGAATGACGTCGGCACCGACGTTTGCGTCGAGTTTCGAGAGATCGGGATTGAGCAGCGCCGCCTCGTCAGGCGTCGGCGCGCGGTCGACCGTTTCGCTGCGCAGGCGTCCTTCGCGCTCGAGCGCGATCAGGTACGCCAACGTCTGCCGTCCGGCGGCCGGCCACAGGCGCCGGTCGGTGTCGGCGTAGATCTGCGCCACCAGTTCGGGAATGGTCGCCGGCCCGCGCGCCAGCGCGTCGAGGATTTGGCCTTCGCGCGCTTCGCGGTGCGCGATGTACTCGTCGAGCTTTGCGCGCACGTCGCCGACTTCGGGTCCGTGCCCGCCGTAGAGCGCGCGCGCGTCCCCGTAGCGTTCGCGCAGCCGGCGCAGCGTCGTTTGATAGGCGCGCATCTCGCCCTGCGGCGGCGCGACGACCATGAAGCCGCGGCCGGCTACGACGTCGCCGGTGAACAGCGCAGCTTCGGCGTCGAGTACGAAGATACAGTGATCGGGTGCGTGGCCCGGTGCGTGCATGACCGTGATCGTGCCGTCCTCGAACGCCAGCCGCTCGTCATCGGCCAGCGCGCGGTCGTGCGGAAAGCGCGCCGCCGGGTGCCCGAAGACGGGCGCCCCCGTCAGCGCAGCGAGCGGCGCGGCGCCCGGCGCGTGATCGGGATGCCCGTGCGTGACCAGAATCGCGTCATACGTTGCGCCGGCCTCGCGTGCCGCGGCGAGGAACGCGTCGCGCTGACGGTCGTCGATCGGGCCCGGGTCGATCGCGACCAGCGAACGCGCGCCGACGCGCAGGACGTAGCCGTTCGTGCCGTCGAGCGTCATCGGCGAGGGATTATTGGCGCGCAGCCGGCCGACGCGCGGACTCAAGGTCACCATGCGTCGACCAACTCCGGTGGAACCGCCAACCCGTGCGGGGTGACGTCGGGCTGCACGGTCGCGATCCGTTTCGCGGCGGCGAACGCCAGCAGTTCATCGACGCTGCGGAACGGCGCGATGCGTTCCAGGTGCTTGACGGTCGGAAAGATCATCCCGATCTCGCCGCGCTCGTAGGCGGCGAGCGCAGCCAACGGGCGCATCCAGCGTCCGTCCATCACCTCGAGCGCGTCGGCCTCGGCGATCTGGTCGCGCGGGACGCGCGCGACGAAGAAGCGGGCGTCGAAGCGCCGCGGTTCGACTCCGGCCGGCGTGATCCAGCGCGAGAAGAAACGCAGCTGCGAAGCGTCGACGCGCGTGTCGAACCGTTCGAGAGCCTGCGCAAAGGTGAGTTCGCCCTCCAGCATCGCACGACGGGCCGCGCTGAGCGGTTCGGGCGCGATCGGCCGATCGGCGAACAGCAGTCCGCTCTCCTCGAACGATTCGCGCGCCGCAGTGATCGCGAAGGCCGGATCGACGGCGCCGGCCGAGCCGCACAGGAGCGAGCCCCGTGCCGCCGCGGCGCGATCCGCGTCGTCGACCGCCCCGCCCGGGAACACGTGCACGTCGCCGAGCCAGGACGCTTTGGCATGCCGGCGGACCAAGTAGACCTCGAGCCCGTCGGGCGCGTCGCGGGTCACCAGCACCGTCGCCGCGTCGCGGACGGTCACCGGCGGGGGAACCGCGGCCCCTCGGCCCTGCGTTGCTCCCTCACCATGCGTCCGCATCTGCTCCTCATCCCGGGGGTGGTTCTCGCCCTGGCCTCCACGACATTCGCCGGTGCGCAGACCCCGCCGCCGACGCCGGCCCCGATCGTCGTACCGACGCTGCCGCCCAATACGCCCGGCGCCGACTTGATTCGTACCGCAATCGGCGTTGCGCAGCAGCTGATAGAGCAGCAGCGCATTCGCAACGCGAACAACGCCTTCGGCACGGTGACCTACTTTCGGCGATACGACATGCAGGTCAAGACCGGGGCCAATGCCTACCGTTCGATTCACCTCCATCCGGGCACTGTCATCAACCCCCGCGGCGCGACCCCCGGCGTCGGCGCGGCGGTCAGCGTGAACGGTGCCGGCCAGCCCGACGGTTCGCTCGAAGCGAACACGATCACCGTCCAGCAGTAAACAGCCGCCCCGGCGCTCCTCGCGAGATCTGCCCACCGCGCTCGACATCCGCCCCGCCGGTTGTCGCGTTTGATCGAGGCACACATCTCGTTAAGGAGTACTCGTGATCAAACACTGTCTCGGCCTCGCGGCCACCCTCGCGTTCGGCGTCGGACTCATCACCCCGACCCTCGCCGATCCGGTCGGCGCGCCGGCCCCGGTGGGCTCGGATAGCTCGATGTCCGGCTCGATGATGAGCGGCGGCATGCACATGGAGCACGGCTTCCCCGCCGGCCTGGCGGGCCCCGACGGCAATGCCTATACCGGCGCGCCGGACCTGCAAGCCGCCGTCTCGCTCGTCGTTGCCGGCGGACCGATCGGCAATTTCTCGGTCGTCAAGGCAATCAGCGTGATGGCCGGCCCGGCGACCGCGAACGCGGAAGTCGCCAAGCTGACCAAACAGTACGGCAAAGGTAACGTTGCCTTGTTCGTCACCGTCCAGAACTTCGCGGTCAACGACGCCGTCAAGCGTGCGAATGCTGCGGGCGTGAAATTTCCGAAGCCGATGCTGACGGGCACGACGCTCGCCAAGCGCGTGGTCACGCTCGGCCTCATCAACGCCACGTACTACGAAGGCGTCCAGCTCGACCACCTGGTCACGCATGGTATCCACGAAGCCGTGATGGCCGACATCGACGCGAAGTACGGCGCGGCCGCCGATGCAAACTATCATCGCATCGCCGACCAAGCGCACTATGACCTCGCGCACGCGCTCGGCGTGACCTCAGTCAAACTCGCTTCGTATCACTAGAGGATTCGGCTACGCCGAATGGGCTCACGAGAACGAAAAGGGCCACGCCGATCGGNNCATCGAGTTGATGCCGCCCTCCTGCCATTGGGTCGTGCGCTGGTGATGAAGTGCGCTGCTTCTTTCACCGAGCCGGCGCGCATTCAGCCGGTCGGTGCTGCGAACCCGGGTGGATCCTGCGACGTCAAGCCGCCCTCCCCGTTGTCTACCGTGCGATGTTCCCTCGAGGTTCGAAAATGGTACACCTCGCCGTTCAAGGGGTCAATCCCCCGGGCGCTTCAACCGGCAAGCGAAGGCCTACCGCCCGCGCCCGCAAATGAAGAACCGCCGTGAACCCCCGTATGCTCCGCTGGCTGCGGCAGCTCGAAGCAATCGCAATCTTGGTTGGCTCGTGCGTCCTGGCGATCTTCGTGGTGGCAAATCGCCCTTGGGTCGAGCATTTACTCGGTCAACTGGGTCCGTTCGCGATGCCGCTAGCGATCCTGGTGTTCGCGATCGTCGCCTCGGCGCCGTTCTCCGTGACCGACGCGCTGGCGATCATGAACGGTGTCCTCTTCGGACCAATCTGGGGCTCGGTCGTCAACGCGATCGGGCTTGTGCTCGCGGCGACGATCGGTTACCTGATCGCGCTCCGTACCTCCGATGCGTTCGACGTCAAGAAGAACGTCGAACGCCTGCCGCGCTGGGCGCGCCATTTCAAGATCGGCTCGCCGATGTTCCTGATCGCGGTGCGGATCATTCCGGGTCTCGGCGGCACGATCGCGACGCAGACGGCGGCCGCGCTCCGCGTTCCGATCTTCCGGCAAATCTACACGATGTGCGCGGTCGCCATTCCGATCTGCACCGTGCTGGCGGTGTTCGGCGACGCCGCGTCGGACTACATTCAGTCACGCGTCGTCGATCCCGTCCAAGCCTCGATGGAGAAGCATCACATTCACTTTCCGCA
>PMOG01000016.1 GCA_003161555.1 Vulcanimicrobiota bacterium
TCGTAGACGAACTCGAGGTTGACCTGCGCGCAGGGCGCTCGGTCGCACGCGGCCAGACACTCGACTTCTTCGTACGAGAACAGCCCGTCGCCGGTCGTTTCCAAATGGCCGATGCCGAGCCGGCCGCGTGCGTACGCCATCAGGTCGTCGGCGCCGTTGAGCATGCACGGCAAATTGCGGCAGAACTGGATCATGTACTTGCCGACCGGACGCCGGTAGAGCAGTGTATAGAACGAGATCGTCGACTCGACGGCGGCCGCCGATTCACCGACCAGATACGCGATCGCGACAACCGCATCGGCCGAGACGTAGCCTTCGTGGTCTTGGAACAGTTGCGCGAGCGGAATCAGCGCCGAGCGCTTCTGCTCGTACTCGGCGATCAGCCGCTCGATGTCGGGTTGCAGCTGCGCGTAGAGCGCATCGAACGGCTCACCCGCGCGCACGACGTAGGGACTCCAGGTCGCAACCGCTTCGCCCGGATCCGGGCCGGGGTGAATGCCGCCGGCCGCGTCGCTATCGATCCCGATGCTCATCGGTCGACCTCACCGAAGACCGGATCCAGCGAACCGATCATGACGACCATGTCGGCGATCAGCTCGCCGACCGCGATCTTCTTGAGGACCTGCAGGTTGTACATCGACGGCGGACGGGTCCGCACGCGCCAGGGACGATTGTCGCCGTTCGAGACGACGTAGTACCCCAGCTCACCGCGCGGACCCTCGACCGCCTGGTAGACGTCGCCGGGCGGCACGCGGAACGATTCGGAGACCAGTTTGAAGTGGTGGATCAAGGCTTCCATCGACAGCGCGATCGTCTCTTTGGGCGGCGGCGAGAACTTGGTGTCGGGACTTTGCACCGGACCCGGTTCGTCGAGCACCTTGCGCACCTGACGGACGATCCGCATCGCTTCGTCCATCTCGTCGAGCCGCACCAGGAAGCGCGCGTATGCATCGCTCTCCGTCCGGGTGACCACGTCGAATGTGTAGTTCTGGTAGCCGCTGTACGGAAACGCGCGACGGACGTCGTAGGCGATGCCCGCGGCGCGCAGACAGGGGCCGGTCAGTCCCCAGTTGACCGCCTCCTCGGCCGAGATGATGCCGACGTCGATCATGCGATCCTGGAGGATCGGGTTCTTCTGCAGCAGCCGCCGGACGTCGCGCATCCGCGGCTCGTACATCTCGATCACGCCGTCGAGCTTGGCGAGAAAACCGTGCGGCAGATCCTGCGCGAGGCCGCCGACGCGAATGTAGTTGGGGTGCATGCGCGCACCGCCCGAGGCTTCGAACAGGTCGAGGATGCGCTCGCGCAGGTCGAAGCAGTAGAAGAATCCGGTCAGCGCGCCCAGGTCGATCCCGCCCGTGCCGAGCCACACGCAGTGCGAGGCGATGCGCGAGAGCTCGGCACAGCAGCACGCGCACCTGCTTGCGCGCGGGGCGGGAATCGTCGATCGTCGATCCCCAGCAGCTTCTCGACCGCGAGGTAGTAGCACAGCGCGTTGGTGAGCGGCGAGAGGTAGTCCATCCGCTCGATGACGGTCGACGCCTGCGACCAGAACAGGTTCTCGGCGCTCTTCTCGATCCCGGTGTGCAGGTAGCCGATCTCGGGCGACGCCTTGGTGACCGATCTCGCCTTCGATCTCGGTGATGACTCTGCAGCACGCCGTGCGTCGAGGGATGCTGCGGCCCCATCGAGAGCACCATGCGGCCCTCGCTGCGTTCGATGACGTCCAGCGCCACGGCTTGGGGCCCGCTCGCGACGCTCATCGCGGCTTCCCGTCCTCAGTCTTGAGGCCGTCGGCCTGCCGGCGCACGTCGGCGATCTGCTTCTGCAGCCCGGCGGCGGTGCGGCCGGCGGCCGGCGTGCCGGCGGCGACATTCGATTTGAGCGCGAACGACGGCCGCGGCGTCCGCTCGCGTGCGACGCCGCGCAGCGGGTAGTCCTTACGCAGCGGATGCCCTTCCCAATCGTCCGGCATCTGGATGCGGCGCAGGTCGGGGTGCCCGGCGAAACTGATTCCGAACAGATCGAACACTTCGCGTTCGGCCCAGTCGGCGCTCGCCCACAGGTCGCTGACGGTCGGCACGATCGTCGCATCGGCCCGGACCCCGCACAGCACCCGGACGCGTTCGGGCGTGCCGATCGCGTCGACTTCCGCGGCGCGCTGCGGCAGCCGCAGCAGGTGGTAGACGACGTCGAAGCGCGCCGGTTCGCGTTCGAGGTAATCGACCGCGCCGAGATCGAGCAGCATCGTAAAGCCGTCGGCGCGCAGACCCTCGAGCGTGGCGCGGACGGCGTCCGGCGTCACGCGCAGGATGCGCGCATCGGCGATGTCGGGGCGTACTGCGGTCGGGTCGAGGGCGGTGGCCCCGGCCGGCGGCGCTTGCGAACTCGGCATCGCTCAGGCCCTAGCGAGGATCCCGCCGCGTCCGCCGCGTTTGATCTGCTGCTGGATCAGGTTGACCGCATAGAGCAAGCCGTCGGGCGTGGGCGGGCACCCGGGAACGTAGACGTCGACCGGGATGATCGTGTCGACGCCCTGGACGATGGCATAGTTATCGAAGACGCCGCCGCTCGACGCGCAGGCGCCCATCGAGATCACCCACTTCGGATCGGCCATTTGATCGTAGAGACGCTTGACGATCGGTCCCATCTTGCGGGCGACGCGGCCCGACACGATCATCAGGTCGGCCTGACGGGGCGACGCGCGAAAGACCTCGGAGCCGAAGCGTGCGATGTCGTACTCCGGCGCGGTCGCGGTCATCATCTCGATTGCACAGCAGGCCAACCCCATCGTCAGCGGCCACACGCTCGAGGACTGCGCCCAGCGGGCGACCGAGTCGACGGTGGTCAGCAGAAAATCGGCGCCGCTGTTCGCTACCGCCACTGAAAACCGCCTCGCTTCCAGACGTACGCATAGCCGATGGCGAGGACCAGGACGAAGATCAGCATCTCGGCCAGCCCGAACAAGCGAAGCTGGCGCATCTCGACCGCCCAGGGATAGAACGAGGCCGCTTCGACGTCGAAGATGACGAACAGCATCGCGACCAAGTAGAATCGCACCGGAAAACGGCCCGACACGTCAGAGGTCGGCTCGACGCCGCACTCGTACGCTTGCGACTTCACCGCATTGGGTTTGCGGCGCGCCGCGAGGCCGGGCAACAGGCAGAAGGCGAGCGACGCCACGAACGCGACGGCGAGATAGATGGCGACCGGACCGTAGGGGGACATCGACTTGCAGTATTACACGAAATTGAGCCGACGTGCCTCCATCATTGGTCTCGTTGCGGCACTCGCCGCTTGCTCACCCAACCCCAACGGGATGGGTGTCGCCGACTTCGGTTCGGTCAGCGGGACCGTGGTCGACAGTAAGACACAGCAGGCCATCCCGCAGTTCACCGTTTCGATCGGCGGGCAGAGCCGCACCGTCTCGCCGGCCGCCAACGGCGCGTACTCGGTGACGAACGTCCCGGTCGGGACGCAAAGCCTGACCGTCTTCGCGATCGGCTACCAGACCTACGTGCAGCCGGGGATCGTCGTGCTCCAAAACCAGACCACCCAAATCCCCACCCTCGGCCTCGCTTCGACCACCGGTTTGTAGGCGGGCGCCAACCCGCGGACCCTGCCGGGGGTCTGGGGGAGCGTGCTCTTCCTCGATATCCTGGTCGGGTTGGCCGGGTGCGCGCTGGTGGTCTCCTCGCTCAACGACCTCTTCCAGTCGGCGATCCTGCCGCGCTCGGTCGGCGGCCGCTTCCGCCTCAGCGTGCAGCTCTCGCGGCGCGGCTGGCAGCTGTGGCGGAGCATGGCGATGCGGATCGACGACGCCGAGCGCCGGGAGGACACCCTGGCGGCGTTCGCGCCGATGCTCATGGTCACGCTGGGAGCGGTTTGGGTGGCCGGCGAGGTCCTCGGCTTCGGACTGATCTTCTGGGCGCTCCGGAACGGAATCCACCCCCAGCCGGACATGGGCGCTTCGATCTATTTCGCCGGCGCCTCGCTGCTGACGATCGGGTACGGCGACTTCGAACCGGTGACGCCGTTGACGCGGCTGCTGTCGCTGTCGGCCGCCGGTTTCGGTCTCGGAACCTTTGCGGTGGTGACGACCTTTTTGTTCCAGACCTTCGGCGCATTCCAGCGGCGCGAAGCCTTCATCGTCACCATGTCCGAGCGGACCGGCGCGCCGCCCAGCGGTCTCGAGTTTCTGATCCGGCACGTGAAGCTCGGGCTGGTCGACGACATCGGGCCGATTCTGCGCGACGCCCAGCGCTGGATCGCCGAGACGATGGAAACCCATCTCGCCTATCCGGTGCTGACGCTCTTTCGCTCCAGCCACGATGATGAATCGTGGGTCGGTACGCTGGGTGCGATTCTGGACGCGACGACGCTGCTGATCACCACCGTCGACCTCGACCATCGCGGCCAAGCCGAGATCACCGCGCGTCTGGGGACGCATCTCGCGCACGACTTCTCGGACTTTTTCCGGCTGCCGCGTGCGGACGCCGCCGGCGTCGAGTACGACGAGTTCGTGATCGCGTACCGCGCGCTGAGCGAACTCGACGTTCCGCTCCAGCCGCTCGAGGGTGCCTGGGCAGCGTTCACCGCGAAGCGCTTGTCATACTCCGATCAGCTCGATGCGATGGCACGCTGGTGGCGGATCCCGCCGGCGCGCTGGATCGGCGACCGCTCGCGCGTCCGCCAGCACGTCAACGTCGGTACCGCTCGCTAACCAGCTGCGCGACCGGTCGCCGCGTTAGCGGCGGCGCGCTTCGACGACGCGCGGGTGCGCGGCGAGGAAGCGGGTCGCCTCGTCGATCGGCGTCGCGAACCCGATGGCGCGCTCTTCGTCGAAGCGCGACTCGGCGATGCCGATCACCTCGCCGCTGGTCACGTCGAAGACCGGACCGCCGCTCTCGCCGGGAACGATCGGCACGTCGAGTTCGAGCGCGCCCTTGCGCAGGCTCGCCACGCGTCCAGCGTACACCGAGACGGTGCGGCCCAGGTGCTCGTCCTCGAAGGCGTCGGGGATTGGATACCCCAGCACACCGATCGGCGTTCCGGGCTCGACCCGGGCGATGCTGCCGAGCACGGCCGCTTTCTGATTGGGGATCGCCACGTCGACGATCGCGAGGTCTTCGTCCTCGCCGGTTGTGACCACGACCCGTGCCGGCGCGTGGCGGCCGTCGCCGATCGTCGCGATGAGATGGCGCGCGTCGGCGATCACGTGCGCGTCGGTCAGGATGCGCGTGCCCCAGGCGCCGCTCTCCACCACCACGCCGCTGCCGTAGGCGTCGTCCCACTGGCCTTTGCGTTTGGGATCGTCGCTCGGAATCTTCATCGTGAACAGCACGACCGACGGATGGAGCCGCTCGTACGCGGCGACGTAGCCGTCCTTCGCGCCGGGCGCCGTTCGCGCCGCGTCCTGGTTCGCGCGCGGCGCTGCACAGCCGGCGCTCGCCGCGGCCACCAGCAGCGCGAGCGCGCCCGTACGCGTGCACAGCCCGGTCATGCGCGCAGCCGCTCCGCGATCGCCGCGCGCAGTGCCTCGATCCCTTCGCCTTGGGCGGCGCTGACCTCGAGCGCACCGGCGGGCAGCGCCGCGCGTGCCGCCGCGTCGAGCCGGTCGATCTTGTTGAAGACCTCGAGCGACGGTTTCTGATCGAGCTTCAGCTCGCGCATGATCGTTTCGACCGACGCGCGCTGGCGCGGCCAATCGGGGTTGGAGGCGTCGGAGATGTAGAGCAGCAGATCGGCCGCATCGAGTTCCTCGAGGGTGGCGCGGAACGCGTTGACTAATTCTTTGGGGAGCGCCGTGATGAAGCCGACCGTATCGGCGAGCCGCACGTTGAGATTCGGCGCGACGTAGGCCCGCCGCAAGGTCGGATCGAGCGTCGCGAACGGCTGATCGGCAACGAAGGCCGCATCGCCCGCGCTCGATCCCGCCAGCCGGTTCAGCAGCGACGACTTGCCGACGTTGGTGTAGCCGACCAGCGCCACGAACGGATCGCGGCCGCGACCGCCGCGGCGCGTCTCGCGCTGGCGGCGCACGTCGTCGAGCGAGCCCTTCAGCAGCGACACGCGCTGCTGAATCTTGCGGCGGTCGACCTCGAGCTTCGTTTCACCGGGGCCGCGCGTCCCGACGCCGCCGCCCAAACGCGAGAGGTCGGCACCGGCGCCGATCAAGTTCGACTGCCGGTAACGCAGCTGCGCCAGCTCGACCTGCAGCTGTCCTTCGCGCGAACGGGCGTGCTGCGCGAAGATGTCGAGGATCAGCATCGTGCGGTCGACGATCGGCAGCGGGATCACCTTCTCGAGGTTGGTGCGCTGACGCGGGCGCAGATCGTTGAAGACGAAGATCACGTCGGCACGCAGCTCCTTCGCACGCTCGGCGATCTCGCGCGCCTTGCCGCTGCCGACGAGGGTCGCCGGGTCGACGTGCGGCAATCGCTGCACGACCTCGCCCACGACCGACGCCCCGGCCGCCTTGGCCAGCGCGATGAACTCGGCGAGTTCGGGCGAGAGCGGGCGCGCCGGGTCCTGAAGGTCGACGCCGACGATCAGCGCGCGCTGCACCGCCGGCCCGGTCGGATAGAGCTTCCGGTTCTCGATCACGTGCGGACGTTCGAGAGCGTAGCGATCAGCCACGCCAACCCGTCGTTGTAGCGCGGACCCGGGCGTTCGAGGATAGCGGGATCGGGGAGCGTGTAGACCGCTCCGGCGCGCACCGCGCGCAGCGCGTTCCACGGCGCCCGGCCCAGCAGGTCGTTCAGGTGCACCTCGGGGTCGACGATCAGGACGTCCGGCTGCCGCGCGACCAGCGCTTCGGCGCTGTAGCGCG
>PMOG01000034.1:0-4053 GCA_003161555.1 Vulcanimicrobiota bacterium
GGTCGCGCGCTTGCGCGCCGCGCTTGCCGCCGGCGCGTGAAAGACGCAGCGCGCGCGGCGCGCGAGCCGACCCGAGCGCCCGTTTCGCTCGAACCGCGTGCGGAGATCGATTTCGAAAGCGACGAGCGCCTCGCGGTCTCATCGAGCGGCGCGCCCGCGTGGCAGCGCGACGCGCTAGCCGTGTCGGCCCGAGTCCGCGCGCTGCTGCAGACGCTGCAGCCGGTCGTGGTCCGGGTCCTAACCTTCTGGGACCATGCGGTACGCGCGATCGCCGTCGGCGGGCGCCGCCTCGAAGTCGACCCCAGCGGCTGCTACCGCATCCGGTAAATCGCACGCTGGTGGCTCGCAAGGACCGTGGCCCCGGCGTTGACGTGATATTGTGCCTGTAATACGATAGTTCACGACCACAGCATGAAAGCACCAATCAGCATTTCGATCGACCTCAGCACCGGTGTCGGCTATGTACGATTTCGGGAGTTGACGGAGGGCGAGCGCGCGCACGCGAGGCGAATCGAATCACACAGCGACGTGGTCGTGAATCGATCCCACCGGCTGCGACCGTATGCGCTAAGACCCGACCCAGTTCAGGCAATCCTTGAAAGCTTGATCAGTAGCTTTCGCACACTGGACGCAGAACTACCGTACGTAAGGCAGTTCTTCCGCAGACGGCCGAACAAGACGTACCGCTTTCATGCTCAGTGCGATTTCGGCTCGTCGAGGTAACGGCTGACTGATCTGGACAAAAAACGTTCCATCACTGGCTCTTGTGAGCTCGAAAGCCCTTGGCTCAATGCTTCCATCGCCATTCATCTCTGCCGTGACTGCCAGGGGTCGCGGACTAGGAAACGCGATCCGAAGCTCTATCGGGCCTTCAATATCCGGAGGACTCGGCGCAAAAACTAGGTGGAGCGTCGCCAATAGTGCTTTACTTTGCAGCGCCTGCTTGTCGGCGGGCCGAATCGATGACTCAAGATCATAGTATAGTATTTGGCCACCAATGGAGACGTTCATCGAGAGCGTGCCTCGAACGCCTACCGCAGTCTGAAACGGCACAACCTGCAAGCCTTTGTGTAGGCATATACTGTTGTACGATGAGACCGGGAGCGAACCCGCGTCGCTCGAAGATGGCGAAGCGCAGGCGAGAGGTGCAGCCACTGCAGGCGCTGCTTGGCCGTCGATAAGCGCTACTGAAGGGCCATTGCGAGCAAAAACCGCTTGAATGGATCATTGGACATTTAGTGTCCCCGTTGATTGGGGCATAGCTCAGTCTTCGAGCGGGGTGGGCTCGAGGTTGGCGACGATGCCTTCGACGAGCCGGGCGACGGCGGCGGCGCTGCGCGATGCGGCTTCGAGGACTTCTTCGTGCGAGGTAGCGTTGTTGGTGCCGTGCACGTTGGTGATCAGCGAGAAGCCGACCACGCTGCGGCCAAGGGCTCGGGCCGCGATCGTTTCGAGCACGGTCGACATCCCGACCGCATCGGCGCCGATCGTGCGCAGGTAGCGCGCCTCGGCCGGCGTTTCGTACGTCGGGCCGGTGAGGCCGGCGTAAATGCCGTCGTGGAGCACGATCGCATATTCCGCGGCCATGTGGCGCGCAAGCTCGCGCAGATGCGGTGCGTAGGCATCGCCCATGTCGAGGAAGCGGGCTTCAGCGCCCGGTGGTAAGGCCTCGCCGACGAGCGGATTCTGACCGGTCAGATTGAGGTGGTCGACGATCAGCATGAGGTCGCCGGGAACGTAATCGGGGTTGACGCCGCCGGCCGCGTTGGTGAGCACGATCGTGCGCGCGCCGGCGTGGGCGGCGGCCATCACGGGATAAATGACCTCGTGCGCCGCCCGGCCCTCGTAGAGGTGAAAGCGGCCGCTGAATGCGACCACGCGTTTATCGTGCAGAACGCCGATGTGCGCCTCGCCGGCATGCCCGGCGATCGTCGGTTCGGGCATGCCGTCGATCTTCTTGTACGAGACGGTCGTCCCGCCGATCCGCTCGCGCAGCACGCCGCTGAAGCCCGACCCCAGTACGATCGCGCAATCGAGATCGCCGCCGGCCTTTTGCCGGAGGTAGTCGGCCGCGGCTTCGAGCCGTTTGCGTTTCATCGGATCGCAGCGCCGGTTGGGATCAGGAGATTCGTACCGGTCATGGCATCGGGAACCTCGAGGCCGAGCAACGGGAGCAAAGTCGGTGCGATGTCGCCGAGTTTTCCGCCCGGCCGCAGCGTTCCCGGCAGGGTGCCGGCGATCAGCATGAAGGGAACCGGATGCGTCGTGTGCGCCGTCAGCGGATTCCCGGCGGCGTCGATCTTCTCTTCGGCATTCCCGTGGTCCGAGGTGATGGCGAGGATGCCGTCGGTCTCGAGAATCGCTCCTTCGAGCCGGCCCAACGCGACGTCGAGCGTTTCGAGCGCCGAGATCGTCGCCGGCCAGACACCGGTGTGGCCGACCATGTCGGCGTTGGCGTAGTTCATTACGATGACGTCGTGGCGGCGGTGGGTGATGTCCTCGACCGCGGCCGAGGTGATGTCCGCGGCCGACATCTCCGGCGCCAGGTCGTAGGTGGCCACGCTGCGGTTCGACGGAACAAGGATGCGGTCTTCACCCGGAAATACGTCCTCGCGGCCGCCGTTGAAGAAATAGGTGACGTGGGCGTACTTCTCGGTTTCGGCGAGGCGCAGTTGGGTGAGTCCGGCATCGGCGACGACTTCGCCGAAGACGCCGTATTGCGGACGCGGACCGAACAGCACCGGGTTGGGGAAGTTCTCCTCGTATCGGGTCATGGTCGCAAACATGAAATCGGTGAACCGGTGGACCGGAAAGTGATCGAACACCGGATCGGTGAAGGCGAGTGTGAGCTGCCGCGCGCGGTCCGGGCGAAAGTTGAAGAAGATGCAGGCGTCACCGTCGCGCACCGGACGCGGCTCGCCGATCAGGGTCGGCAGCACGAACTCGTCGCTCTCCCCGCGCGCGTACGCATCGTGCAGCGCGTCCGTCGCCGTCGCGGCGCGGTGCGCCGCTTCGGCCTCGACCAGCGCCTGATAGGCTTTGCGGGTGCGCTCCCAGCGTTTGTCGCGGTCCATCGCGTAGTACCGTCCGCCGATTGTGGCGATCGCGCCGGGTCGCCCGCGCGCGATGCAGTGCGCGTCGATGCGCGCGAGGTACCGCTCGGCGGACCGCGGCGGCGTGTCGCGGCCGTCCAAGAACGCGTCGATCACGAACGGCACGCCGGCGGCGGCCGCGACGTCGACGAACGCTTCGAGATGATCGAGCGACGAATGCACCTTGCCGTCGGAAAGCAGTCCGAGGAAATGCAGCCGGCCGCCGGTCCCGCGCACGTGATCGAAGCACGCGAGCAAGGTTGGATTGGTGGCGAACGAGCCGTCCGCGATCGCGTCGTCGATGACGACGACGCCTTGCGGCACCACGCGGCCGCTGCCGATGTTGATGTGGCCGACCTCGCTGTTGCCCATCACGCCGTCCGGAAGGCCCACCGCTTCGCCGCTGGCCTCGAGCAGTACGTGCGGATAGGTGGCCAAGAAGCGCTGCCAATTCGGCAGATCGGCGGCCGCGATCGCGTTCCCATAGGATTCGGGATTGTGGCCCCAGCCGTCGAGTATCGCCAAGACCAGCGGCCGGCGCCGATTCACGCTTCGACCCCGCGCCGCGCGCCTTCGATCAATGCCGCAAACGAAGCAGGGTCGAGACTCGCGCCGCCGACCAGGCCGCCGTCGATCTCCGGCTGGGCCGCGAACGCGCCGACGTTGTCGGGCCGCAGGCTCCCGCCGTACAGTATGCGCACCTCACCCAAGCCCGGGACCGCCGATCGGATCGCCCCCATGATCGCGTTGGCACTCTCCGGCGAATCAGGCGTACCCGATCCGATTGCCCAAATCGGCTCGTACGCGACGACGCAGCGCGCGACGTCGCCCGGCTTCAGTCCGTCGAAGGCCGCGCGCGCCTGCGTCTCGACTTTGTCGCGTGCGAACCCCGCGTTATGCTCTTCGGCCGTTTCGCCGCAGGCGACGATCGGAGTGATGCCGTGCGCGAGCGCCGCGCGCA
>PMOG01000034.1:4201-4380 GCA_003161555.1 Vulcanimicrobiota bacterium
TGATCGAGCGCGAGCGGCAGCGCGCGCAGCGCCGCGATGAACGCGCGCGTCTGCGCGATCGTCTTGTGCATTTTCCAGTTGCCCACGATGAGCGGTCTGCGCGCGTCGCTCACCGCATCAGCGCCGCGACGCCGGGGAGCGTCTTGCCTTCGAGGAATTCCAGCGTCGCGCCGCCGCCG
>PMOG01000116.1 GCA_003161555.1 Vulcanimicrobiota bacterium
GAGCGCAACTACTCCGAGGAAGTGGCCAGCAAGATCGACGCCGAGGTCCGCGCGATCATCGAGACCTGCTATACCGACGCGCGCACGATTCTCGAAGCGAATTGGGACAAGGTCGATCGGATGGCCAACTCGCTGCTCGAGCACGAAACGGTCGAGTCGGAAGAAGTGATGGCCATCCTGCGCGGCAAACCGTGGCCGGTCGAAAAAGTGCCCGAAGCCGAATCGCCGACTACGAGCCCGCTGCCGGCACCGGAGCCCGAAGCGCGGCCCGAACGGCCCAAGCGCCTTCCACCCACGATCTCGCCGGAGCCGGCGTGACGAAAAAGGCCGCGCTCGTCGCGGCCTTTCTCTTCGCCCTGCCGGTCACGGCTGCGGCGGCGCCGCGGTCGTTTGCACCGCTGACCGCGGAGCCGGCGCTCCAAGTCGCGCCGAGCGGAATGACCTATGGCGTGCTGCCGGATCCGGCGCAGCCGACCGCCGCGATCTCGCTGTGGTACCGGGCGCCCGCGGCGGGATTCGAGGGTCCCCCGCTGCCGGGATTGTCGCGTCTGGCCGCGCTGACGGTCGCGGCCTCGACCCCGATCACCGGCACCCCGCTGGCGCGCTTGGTGCAGAGCGGCGGCGGACGCTTCAGCGTCGCCGCCTATCCCGAGAGCGTGGCGATTACGATCCTCGTCTCGCCCGAGCACGTCAAGGCGGTCGTGCGCGCGGTCACCACCGACTACTTCGCTCCGGTCACCGACGCGACGGGCTTCGCGCTCGCGCAGCGCGACGTCGCGGAGGATGCGATCTATCGTTCGTACGATCCGCCCGATGCGGTCGAGGAAGCGCTGCAGAGCGCGTTGTTCCGTGACGGCCCGTTTCACGATGGCACGCTGGTCGAACCGAAGACGATCGCCGCGCTGACGCTCGACCAGGTACGCGCATACGCCGAGCGCGCCTTCCGTCCCGCCAATGCGATCTTGATTCTGACCGGAAATGTCGATCCCTCGGCGATCGATGACGCCGCGACCCGCGACGGCGCGCTGCCTTCGGCCGAAGCGCTCGTCAATCAAACGCCCGCGCCCGCGGGCCCGCCGGTGCAGCACACCGCCAACGTCGAGGGGACAGGCTTCGGCTGGGCCGGCCCCGCCATCAGCGACGAAGCCTCCGCCACCGCGCTCGACTTCACCGCCGATGCGCTCTTCGCGCCCAAAACCGGCATCGTGCAGCGCGCGCTGGGAACGCTCAATGCCGAGGTCACCGGCAAGTTCGTCACCTATCACGATCCGGGTTTGTTCCTGGTCACGATCAGCGGTGCCGATGCCAAGGCCGCGCTCCCGGTCGTGCAGCGCGCGATCGCGCAGGCGGCAACGCCGATGAACGCGACCGCCTTCGCTTCGGCGCGCGCCGGTTTCGAGTATCGTCTGCTCACCGATTTGGAAACGCCGGCCGAACTCGCGGACACGTTCGGCTGGTATGCGGTCGAGGGGAACTTTGCCTACGCGCCGGCGAGCAGCCGCTACTTTCACGTCGCCGCAGAACTGACGCCGCAGGCCGTCGCGCGCACGGTGGCTCGCTACTTGACCGCATCGCCCGCCGTCGTCACGCTGGTGCGTGCACGGCCGGCGGCGACGCCGAAACCATCGTGATGCGCGCCGCCGTCGCCGCGCTCGCGTTCAGCGCGGTCTTCTCGCTCGCCGCGAACGGCGCCGAGCCGGCAACCGCCGTCGTCGATCTCGGCGGGAGCAATGCCTACGTGCGTTCCGACCCGGGCCTTGCGCTGTGCGGCATCTCGCTGTTCGTGCGGGCCGGGCTGGACCGGCAGACGAGCGATCAAAACGGGCTCGCCGCACTGGTTGCCCAGAGCATTCTGCGCACGCCCGTGAACGCGGTCGCGTTGACCGACGCCGTCACCGCCCGCGGCGGATCGCTCGAGTACAGCGTCTCACCGCAGTACGTGCGCTTCTATCTCGAAGCGCCGGCCGGCTTGCTGCCCGCGCTGGCGACGCTGGTCGCCGGTGTGTTGTCGGCGCCGTCGTTCGACCCGCTGACGCTGAACGCGGCGCGCACCGCCCTCGCGACGCGCATCGCCGCCGACGACCGTGATCCGCGCCGCGTCGGCCTGCAGATGCTGCGCGCGGCGCACTACATCGGCGGCGCCGGCATGCCGTCGCTGGGCACAACCAGCAGTTTGGCCGCGTTCGGCCCGGCCGACGCGCAAGCGTTCTTCCATCAGTGGTACGTGCGCGGCGACGCCTTCCTGACCGTCGTCGGCCAAACCGGAGAGGCGAGCGACGCCGCGAGCCGCGCGCTCGACGCGGCCGTTCCCGCCGGCGCGCCGATCCCGTCCGCGGTGATCGGCACGCACGAGTTCGCCGCGCAGCCGAAGCGGCTGGTCACGCGCCGCGACGTCTACGCGCCCTTCGTTGTGCTCGGCTTTGCGGCGCCCTCGCTCGGCGATCCGGATTTCGCCGCCGCGCTCGTCATGCGCACGATGCTGACCGAAGTGCTGGAACCGAATGCGGCCTCGACGCCGCCGCTGCTGCTGCGGCCGGGCGGCGCGATCTACGGTTACGACACCGCGCCCGCGTTCATGTCGGTGTGGCTGAACGGCGGGCGCATCGACCCGACCGAGGGGCTCACGTCGCTCGATGCGGTGCTCAAACGCGCCGCTGCCCAGCCGCTGACCGACACGATCGTGTCACGCTTCAAGGCGCGCGCGCGCGGCGAGTGGGCGCTCGAGAACCTCTCGCTCGAAGAGCGGACCTGGGAACTCGGCAACGCAGTTGCGCAGGGGCTCGACGCCGACGTGGCCGCGCGGGTCGACGAGGCGATCGGGCGCGTGACGCCGGCCGACCTCCAGCGGGTTGCAAAGCGCTACTTCCAGCGTTTCGACGTCGCGCTCGTGTTGCCGCGCGAAGGTTCGGGCGGCTGAACGCGGCCCTGGTTCACGATTACCTGAACCAGCGCGGCGGCGCGGAGCGGGTATTCGCGCACTTTGCGGCCGCATGGCCCCAAGCGCCGGTCTATACGGCGCTCTACGAGCGTGCCGCGGCCGGCGACCTGGTTCCCGAAGGGCGCGTGCACACGTCATTTCTGCAGCGCTTTCCGCTGCACCGTCGCGCCTTCCGGCTTTATGCGCCGCTCTATCCGCTCGCGTTCGAGGCCTTCGACCTGCGCGCATTCGACGTGATCGTGTCCTCGACGACCGCCTGGGCCAAGGGCGTCAAGTTCCGGCCTGACGCCGTCCACATCTGTTACATCAACACCGTCTCGCGTTTCGTCTTCGACGCGGACCGCTACGTGGGCGGCTTCGGACTGGGCGCGCTCGCGCGCCCGGTCGTGACGGAGCTCGCGCGGTGGGACGTGCGCGCCGCCCAACGCCCCACGCGCTTCATCGCGAACTCGCGCAACGTCGCGAATCGCGTCCGCCGCTGGTACGGCCGCGAGGCCGACGTGCTGCCGTGTCCGGTCGACGTCGATCGCTTCAGCATCGGTCGCGGCGAGGGCGACTACGCCGTGGTCGTGTCGCGGCTGCTGCCGTACAAGCGCGTCGACCGCGCCATCGCCGGCTGCGCGCTGGCCGGGGTGCCGCTGCACATCGTCGGCAGCGGACCGGATGCCGCGCGGCTGCAGGCACTCGCGCGCGGAACGCGGACGACGTTTCACGGCGCGGTCGACGATGCCGAACGCAATGCGCTGGTCGGCGCCGCGCGCGCGGCGATTCTGCCGGGCGAGGAAGATTTCGGCCTGGTCCCGCTCGAGGCGGCGGCGGCCGGCCGGCCGACGCTCGCCTACGCGGCCGGCGGCGCGCTCGAGACGATCGTCGAGGGCCAGACCGGTGCGTTCTTTCGCGAACCCACGGCCCAATCGCTGGCCGACGCGCTGCGCGGTTTCGATGCCGGCGCGTTCGACCCCGAGCGCCTGCGCGCGCATGCGCAGACGTTTGCGCCGGCGCAGTTCGTTGCGCGGCTGCGAGCACTGGTGGACGAGACGGCGGCGGGACGCCGGTGAGGCCGACCCGCAGCGTCGTGATCGCCGCGCTCATCTTCGCGGCGCTCTATATCGCGCTGGATTTCAATAAATTGTACGCGCTGCGGTACGGCGCCGACACGGGAACCTTCTTGCAGTTTCTGACCGGTGAAGCCCACGGCCGCGGTTCCTGGAACGGCGCCGAATACCGGCCGCACCTGCAGGTGCACGATTCGTGGGTGCTGCTCGCGCTGGTGCCGCTGATCGCGGTGTTTCCGTTCGCGCAAACGCTGCTCGTCATTGAGGTCTTGGCGATCGCGGGCGCAGCCCTCGCCGTGTGCGCCTTCGCGCGCGCCTGCGGAGCGCCGCCGCGTGCGGCGAGCGCGGTCGGCATCGCGTATCTGATCAGCCCGAGCGCCCAGGGAATCGCCTACGGCAACTTTCTCGAGAACGTCTTCGTGCCGCTGCTGGCAGCACTCGGCGCGCTCGCGGCCCGCCGGCGCTCGCTCGCGGCGACGCTGATCTGCGCGCAGCTGCTGCTCGGGCTCAAAGAAGATCAAGCCCTTTTTCTGATGTGGTTCGGCGCCGCGTGCGCGGTGTGGTGGGACCGCCGCATCGGCCTCGCGCTGGCCGGGCTCGCGGCGGTGAACGGCGCGGCGTTCATCCTCGCCGAGCACCTCTCGGGCGCGCATCCTTCGCTGCCGGGCTACGCGCTCACGATCGACGATCCGCTGCAGAAGCTCGCTTTTTTCATCGCGCTGCTGGCGCCGTTCGCCTTCACGCCGCTGCTGCTGCGCGAGCGGCTGCTGCTCGGCGCGCCGCTGGTCGCGGAACTCGTGTTCAACCGTCCGTGGGCCTATCCGATCGCGCGCATCGGCACGCATTGGACCGCGCCGCTCGTCGCGGCGACGACGCTGGCGGCGGCCTACGCGATCGCGCAGCGGCCGCGGCTGGCGACGCCCGTTCTGGCGTGCGCGATCCTGTGTGCGCTGACGATCAACGACACCGTCCTCAAGATCGGGCGTTGGCCCTACATTGTGGATTGGGCGACCTACAGCCGCGCGACCGCTTTGCGTTCGAGCGCGGTGCCGGTCGTTGTGCCGCGCGTCGACGAGGGCGCGTATGTGGCCGCCGCCGCCAACCCGAACGTCGTGCTCGCCAAGTACGATCCGCGCGAGCGCGGCTACTGCCCCGCGTACAACCGCAACGCGCGCGCATTCCTGGCCGCGCTCGGCGTGGGCTCGTGGCCGGCCGGGATCACGCTCTGCGGCGGCGTTCCGGTGCCCGCGGCCTCCGCGCTTCCGGCTCGCGCCGGCCCTCCGCTCAAGCGGTCTTGAAGAAGAAGAAACCGACCACGGCGATCGCGTTGAATCCGGCGTGCGCGATCATCGACGCGCTGAGCGCACCGGTGCGATAGTAGACCACGGCGAGCACGAGTCCGGCGCCCGCCAGGGGCGCGAACGCCGACCACGAGCCGTGCGCGATGCCGAAGACCAGGGCGCTCAGAACCGCCGCGATCGCGACCGGAGAGTAGCGCAGCAGCGCGTTGAACAGAAACCCGCGGAAGACCAGCTCCTCGACGATCGGCGCCAAGATGCACGCGATGAAGGCGAACAGGAATGCGAGCGGGCCGTGCACGGTCTTCAGCAGGTCGACCGCGGTCTCTTGTACCTTCTGGTGAAGGACGTGCTCCTCGAACCCGCCGATCGCACCCGACACCAGGAACATCGCCGCCGAGCCGATGATGCCCCAGCCGACCTCAGCCGGCGTCGGTGCGCGCAGCCCAAGATCGCGCAGGGAGCGATGCGCGAGGCGTGGCAGGACGTAGAGCGCGAGGATCAGTGCGGGAACATACGATGCGCACTGTACCGCCAGCAGAAATCCCGTCGACGGATGCTTGAGCGATGCGAGGCCGAACACGCCCGCCCACGCGAGCCCGAATGCGATCGCCGCCACGACCGTGGTGACGAACAGCCCGAAGGCGAACAGCAGCGACTGCCACCAGACGAACGCGTCAGCTGGCCAGAGCGTCGGTGAGAGCGGCGAACGAGCGGAGGTCGAGATCTTCACCACGGATGTCCGGGCTAAGGGCGAGAGAGGCGATGGCCGCGGCAATGCGTTCGCGTGGGAGATCGAGCGCGAGCGCGAGCGAGTTCGCCAGGGTCTTGCGCCGGTACGCGAACGCGCCGCGCACGACCTGTTCGAAGCGTTTGCGGTCGCGCACGTCGGCCACCGGCGTCTCGTGACGGTGCAGTACCAGGACCGTCGATACCACGCCCGGACGCGGGTAGAAGGCGCCGGGTGCGACCGTGAACGCCCGCTGCGCGCGCATCGTCAATCCGATCGCGACCGTCAGGCTGCCGTACGCGGCACGACCCGGCGCGGCCAGGATCCGGTCGGCGACATCCTTCTGAATCATGGCGACGACGCGCGTCGGCGGCTGCGGCAGCGCCGCCAGCGCGAGCAGCAGCGGCGTGGCGACGTTATAGGGCAGATTTCCCGCCGCGCACCAATCGCTGCCGGCGGCCCAGCCGGCGTAATCGAAGCTGAGCGCGTCGGCTTCGCGCAGGTCCACGCCCCGTAGATCGTCGCGTTCGCGCAGGACGGCGACCATGTCGGGATCGACGTCGAAGGCCGTGAGGTCGGCCCCAAGTCCGGCCAGAGCTGCGGTGAGCGCGCCGGTGCCGGCGCCGATCTCGATGATGCGCGGAGCATCGTCGCCGAGCGCCAGCCGCGCGATGCGCGCGGCGATGCCGCCGTCGACCAGAAAATGCTGTCCGAGCCGCTTCTTGGGACGGAGCCCGCGCCGGCCCAGCAGCGAACGGGCACCCGTGCTCGCGTCCGCTATCTGATCAGGTACACGGTCACGGGGCGCCGCCCGAAGCGGAAGGCATCGGCGTCCGAATTGAATCCGAGGTCGATGCGGCGGCCGCGAATCGCGCCGCCGGTGTCGCCGGCGACCGC
>PMOG01000250.1 GCA_003161555.1 Vulcanimicrobiota bacterium
GCGACGCTCAAGGGCGACGATCCCTCCGGCCGCACGTACGTGATGTCGAGCCACTACGACTCGCGAAATTCCGATAACAACGATGGCGTCGCCGACGCCCCGGGCGCTGACGACAACGGCTCCGCCGTCTCGGCGGTGCTCGAAGCGGCCCGCGTGCTGGCCGCCGTCCCGCTGCACGCAACCGTTATCTTCGCCTGTTTCGATGCCGAGGAGCAGGGACTCTTCGGGAGCGCCCACCTCGCCAAGACCCTCGCCGCGCAGCACGTCGATGTCGCTGGGGACCTCAACAACGACATCATCGGGGCGTCGGTCGGCGACGACGGCGTCCAGCGGCCTGACGTGGTGCGCATCTTCTCCGAAGCGCTGTCGCTCGGGATCAACCCCGCGCGCGTCAATATCCTCGGCGGCGAGAACGACTCGCCTTCGCGCGAACTCGCTCGCTACGCCAAAGAGACGGGCGATGCGTATCCGACCGGACTGCACGGCGTTCTGGTCTACCGCGCGGACCGCTTTCTGCGCGGCGGCGATCAGGAGTCGTTCACGGCCCAAGCGTTCCCGGCGATCCGGTTTGTCGAGCCGATCGAGACCTTCGCGCACCAGCATCAGAACGTGCGCGTCGAGAACGGCATTCAGTACGGCGACTTGCTGCAGTACGTCGACTTCGCGTACTTGGCACGCGTCACTCGCTACAACGTCGCGACGCTGGCGAATCTCGCGCTGGCCCCTGCCGCCCCGAAAGCTTCCGTGCTGACGCGCGAGCTCACGAACCAGACGACGCTCACCTGGGAAGCCGTGCCGCGTGCGGTCGGCTATGAAGTCGTGCGGCGCGCTACCTCCGAGCCGACCTGGACCGGCGTTACCGGCGCCGGCAACGTAACCACGATCACGCTGCCGTTTTCGAAGGACGATTGGATTTTCGGCGTGCGCAGCGTCGACGCGCAAGGCCACCGCTCCGTCGCGGCCTACCCGACCCCCGTCCGCACCTAAGGGACCAGCACGCACTCCGGCGGGAGCGGGCGTTCGTTCAGGCGGTCGAGGACCAGCTGCGCGGCGAGCAGGTTGGCGGCGCTCATTGCTTCGTCGGTATAGGCTCCCGCGTGCGGCATCAGCACGACGTTCGGTGCGGTCAGCAGCGGTGAATCGACCGGGGGTTCGTGATCGAACACGTCGATCCCGGCACCGCGCAGCCGTCCGTCGTGCAGGGCCTGCGCCAGCGCCGCTTCGTCGACGATTCCACCGCGCGCGGTATTGATCAGAATTCCGCCCGGCTTCATTCGGGCGAGCGCCGCGCCGTCGATCAAGCCGCGCGTCGTCGGGTTGTACGAAGCGTTGATCGAGATCATGTCGGCACGCGCCAGCAGCTCGTCGAGTTCGACGTAGGCGACACGGTTTTCGCGCGCAAACTCCTCGTCGCGAACCGGGTCGGCGGCGATCACGTCCATCGCGAAGCCGCGGGCTCGGCGCGCAACGCCTTTGCCGACGCGACCGAGGCCGACGATGCCCAGCGTCTTTCCGCGCAATTCCGGTCCGCCGGTCGCCTGCCACCGGCTGGCGACGACGCCGGTATGGGAACCGACGATGTTGCGCGCCGCCGCGAGCATGAGACCGAACACCAGGTCGGCGACGGCGTGCTGGTTGGCGCCGGTCGTAATCGTGACCGTCACGCCGCGTGCGCGCGCCGCTTCAAGGTCGATTCGCTCGAAACCGACCCCGCGGCGTGAGATGATCTGCAGTCCTTCGGTCGCCGCAAGCACCTCGCCGCTGATCAGCGCCGAGCCCGCGATATACGCGTCAGATCCGTCGAGCAGTGCGATCAGCGGCGCGCCGGTCAGTTCGTAGTCGAAGAGACTGCCGCTGTACGGCGTACGCACGAACGTACACCCGCCGGCTTCCAGGAGTGCGATCGCCTCCGGGCTCTGCTCGAACCCACGAGCCGTACACAGCACGCGCCACGCCACCGGTTTGAAGTCCGCAGTCGAAGCGGGTGTTCCTGCGGCAAGGCGCGGCCCACTCGACCGGCAAAGAGGTCGACATGGCCGCCGTCCGCCTGCAATCGGTCCGCAAATGCTTCGGCAGCACCGTCGTCGTCGATGACGTGTCGCTGCAGATCGAGGACAAGGAGTTCCTCGTCCTGGTCGGCCCGTCGGGCTGCGGCAAGTCGACGACGCTGCGGATGATCGCCGGACTCGAGGAGGTGACCTCGGGCGAGATCTTCATCGGCGATCGCTGCGTCAACGAACTGGGGCCCAAGGATCGCGACATCGCGATGGTGTTCCAGAACTACGCGCTGTACCCGCACATGGACGTCTACGCGAACATGGCCTTCGGATTGCAGATGCGCCGACTGCCGCGGGCGGAGATCGACCGCCGGGTCACCGAGGCTGCTGAGATCCTCGATTTGGGTCCGCTGCTCAAACGCAAACCCAAGCAGCTCTCCGGCGGCCAGCGCCAGCGAGCGGCGCTCGGACGCGCGATCGTTCGCGATCCGGCGGTATTCCTGATGGACGAACCGCTGTCGAATCTCGATGCCAAGCTGCGCGTGCAGACGCGCGGTGAGATCGTCAAACTCCACCAGCGCGTCGCGACGACGATGATCTACGTGACCCACGATCAGGTCGAAGCGATGACGATGGGCCACCGCATCGTCGTCATGAACGACGGCGTCGTGCAGCAGGTCGCAACCCCCAAAGAAGTCTACGAACGCCCCGCCAACCGCTTCGTGGCCGGCTTCATCGGCTCGCCGGCGATGAGCTTCCTGCCCTGCCGCCTTGAAGCCGAGGGCGACACCCTGTACGTGCGCGGTGAGGGTTTCTCCGTCACCGTGCCGGAGACGAGGCGCCCCGGGCTGGCCGGAGCGAATCGCGCCGAGATGACGCTCGGCGTGCGGCCGGAGGATATCTCGCTGCACGGCGACGGCCCGATCCCGGCCGTGGTCGATATCGTCGAGCCGCTCGGTCCGGAGAACGTCGTCTACCTGCGCTGCGGCAGCGAGCGCATCACCGCACGCACGCCGCCCGATACGCTGATTGCAAGCGGTGAAAACGTGCGGCTGGGGATCAACGCCGCGCGCATGCACCTCTTCGACGCGGCGTCGGGCACCGCGTACGTCTAGGGCCGCCGATGCGCGGGCGGGTTCTGAACGAGGTCGCGGTGGGCGGCGCGCTGGTCAGCGAGATCGAGTACGACCCCGCGAGCCTGCTCGAGGTTCACTGCCACGGCACGCCCTACGTTTCGATTGTCCTAGAGGGGCGCTATACGGAAGTGCGTGATGACCTGCCCGCTCGCTGCGACGCCGGAACGATCATCGCCCATCGGCCGCGCGAAGAGCACGCCGATTACTTTACGCACTACGGCCGCTGCATCAACGTCGAACTGACTGACACGTCGCTCGCCGGCCGTTTTATCGGTGCCCTGCAGCTCGCGGTGAAGTCGCCGCCGGCGGCCGGCCGCACCGCCACGCTGGCGGCCGCGCTTTTCCGCCCCGAGGCCGGCGAGCTCCGTGAAGCAGCCCTGCTCGAATTGCTGCAATCGCTCGACGAGACGCTGACGCCGCGACGTTCGCTCACGCCGATGCCCGAATGGCTCGCGTCGACGGTGCTGACGTTTCCGTGGATCAAGGCTATCCCATTCTCGGCCGCCGCACGGTCGGCCGGCGTTCATCCGACCCACTTCTCGCGTACGTTCCGGCGCTGCGTCGGCACGACGCCGAACGCCTACCGGATGCGGGAGCGCGTCCGCTGCGCCTCGCGGCTGCTGCTGGACTCGCGCGAATCGCTCGCCGCCGTCGCGGGGGCGTGCGGCTTCAGCGACCAAAGCCACTTCTCGCACGCCTTCGGCAGCCTCGCGGGGATCGCGCCCGGCGCGTACCGCGACGTGTTTCGACGCTAAACGCGTACAAGACGCGACGGGCGCGTTGGGCTAACCTGGAGGCATGAGAGCGCGCGCGATAGCGCTGGTATTCTTAGCGGCAGCGACGATCGCCGGCTCGCCGGCGGCCGGCCAGAGCGACGAGCACGCCGCGCGGGCCGTACTCTCGGCGATGCAGGCGGCGAGCGGCGGAGCGGCCTGGTGGCGTCTGCGAGCCATCCGCGCGGAGGGGCGAAAAACGAGCTTCGGCCTCGAAGGGAGCTATCGCGAGCTCGACGACCTCATGACAGGTTACTTCTCACGTCAGGCACGCTACGCGATCTTTGCCAACGCAGAAGGCGCGAATCGGGACGGCCGCTGGCGCCAGGATTCGTCCGGCCAAGTGCATTTGCTGGATTCGCATGAAGCCGCGACCGTTGCCGTGACGGAACGGTACATTGCGCGTGCGGGCTATCTTCATCGGGACCGAACGGCACGCCTGAGCCTGCTGCGCGGCGAGGTCGTGAACGGCGTGCGCCTGATCCGCATCGCGGTGACGCCGCCCGGAGGCCGCACGGCTATCTTGTGGATCGGACAGCACGACCTCGAGCTGAAGAAAATCACGCTCCAGTTATCCACTCGCATCGAAGCGTTCGCGTATGCGGATTACCGCTGGGTCCACGGGGTCCGTTTGCCGTTTCGCATCACGATCGATCTCGGCGACGAAAACGAGACTGGCACCGCCACGATCTCCAAATATCAGCTGCTGACGACGGTATCGGCTGCAGCCCTCGCGACCCCGACGCCGCCGAACGACGTCACGTTCGCCGCGCGTCGCCGGCAGGCCCAGGTTGCAGCGCGATTGGATCCGCATTTCGGCTGGCTGGTCGTGTTCGCTCGCATCAACGGCCGCGGTCCGCTCGCCTTCATCCTGGACACGGGCGGTCACGATATCTTCACGCCCGCCGCGGCCAAGGGTCTGGGCCTTCCGCTGTATGGATCCGGCAAGAGCTACGGCTCGGGCAGCGGTTCGACGCCGACCCGTTTTACGGCGGTCGACAGCCTTCGCCTGGGCGCGGCAACGATCTCCCACCAGCCGTTCACGGTGCTCTATCTGGGTCTCGGCTACACGCACGACGCCGCCGGCCGGAAAGTCCCGCTGAGCGGAATCCTCGGTCTTGAAATTTTCGAGCGCTTTGCCGTCACCATCGACTACGCATCAGGCCGTCTGGTTTTGCGGCCCCGCGCGGCCGGGCCGCGAGAAGGTGCTTCGGTGCACATCGTGTTTACGAGCGACATGCCGCTTTGCGGCGCCTCGTTCAACGGTGCGGCCGGTGTCTTCGGCGTCGACACCGGCAATAACGCCGCCCTGATCGTGTTTGCGCAATGGCTGCGCGCGCACCGCTTGGCCGGGCAGATCCACTACGGCCGCTCGGTCAGCGGTGAAGGCACCGGCGGCACCAACACCATGCGGCGCGCGCACGGGGACCGCTTCGTCTTGGGGACGACCACCTTTCGCAATCTTCCGATCTTCGTGACCGACATGCGGTCGGGCAGCTTCTCGGCGCGCTCCGAAGCCGGCAACCTCGGAGAGTCCGTCATGTCGCGCTTTCCGCGCGTGACCTTCGACTACGCGCAAGGCACGCTGAGGTTCGCGCCTGGCGCTCGGCCCTAAAAAGCTGCAGCCTACTCTTTGACCGAGCCCGACAGCCCGGCGACGTAGTACTCGACGAAGAAGAAATACACCAGTACCGCGGGGAGCACGCCGATCAGCGCGCCGGCCATCAGCTGTCCCCACTGGAAGACGTCGCCGCGGATCAATTCGGTCGTCATGCCGACCGAGACCGTCTTATTTCCCGACGACGACATGTAAACCAGCGCGTACAGATACTCGTTCCACGACAGCGTGAACGAAAAGATCGCGGCCGAAATCAGCCCCGGGACGGCGATCGGAAAGATGATCTTCCACAAGATCGCGACATTGCTGGCGCCGTCGACGCGCGCGGCCTCCTCGAGTTCGCGCGGCACCGTCTTGAGAAACCCGATCAGCAGCCAGGTGCAGAACGGCACCAGGAAGGTCGCATAGATCGGGATCAGCGCCCACAGCTGATCGAACCAATGCAGTTGGATGATGACGGTCGCCAGCGGGATGAACAAGATCGCCGGCGGCACGATGTAAGCCAGGAAGATCGCCGTGCTGACCGCCTGCCAGCCCGGAAAGCGCAGCCGGATGATCGCGTACGCCGCGATGTAGGAGATGAAGACGCTGAGGACGGTCGCTCCCACCGAGATGAACAGCGTGTTGGCGAACCAGCGGCCGTACTGAGTCTGAGTGAGCAGATCGGTAATGTGCGAGAACGTGAAGTGGAAGATCAGGAAGGGGTTAGGGGTATTGAGCAGCTCCGCGGAGCTCTTGAACGTCGTGACGATCATCCAGTAGAACGGCAGCAGCAGGAAAACTCCGTAGAACGCCAGCGGTGCGTAGATGCGCAGGTTCCGGACGGTCATTTTATCGCTCCCGCACCGACCGCACGACGAAAAACGCCAGCACGATCATGAACACTATCGGGGAGATCGCGATCGCCGCCCCTTCACCGAGCTGGCCGGAGATGATCGCGCGCTGATACGCGAGGGTCGTGAAAACTTGCGTGGCGTCAGTCGGGCCGCCGCGCGTAATCGTCCAGATCAGTTGGAAGTCGGTCAGCGTGAAGATCGACGAGAAGGCGACCAGGATCGTGGTGATCGGCGCCAGCAGCGGCCAGGTGATCCGCCGAAAGGCCTGCCAGCCGGTCGCGCCGTCGATCGCCGCAGCCTCGTAGAGATCTTTCGAAATCGACTGCAGCCCAGCCAGGTAGCCGATCGCGAAGTACGGCAGCCCGCGCCAGATGTTGACGACGATCAGCGAAGCGCGCGCGGTCGCGGGCGTCCCCAAGAAATCGAGGTTGCGCGAGATCAGGTGCAGGCGCACGAGAAGCCAGCTCACGGCGCTGAACTGCGGATCGAGCAGCCACAGCCACGCCAGCGCCGAGAGGACCGTCGGCGCGACCCAGGGCAGCAGCATCAGCGCGCGCGCACTGCGCTGGCCGCGAAAGTTCTGATTGAGCAGCAGCGCCAGCGCCAGCCCGAGCGCGAGCTTCCCGGCTTCAGCAAAGACCGTGTAGAGGACCGAGAACATCGCGGCGCCGCGGAACACCGGGTCGGCCAGGATCACGGCGTAGTTGTGCAGGCCGACGAAGGCGCCCGTATCGCCCAGCGTCGCGCTGGTCATGCTGAGCCAGACACCCCAGACCAGCGGGTAGGCGATCAGCCCCAGCAGCAAGATCGCCGCGGGTGCGATGAGCACGAAGCCCAGCACCCGCGGCGAGTCGAATCGCGACCCCAGGCGCGAGCCGCCGATCAAGTGCGCTTGTAGATCGTCATCAGACGCGACTCCGCCTTGCGCATCGCGTCCTTGGGCGTCATCTTGTTGACCGCGACGTCGGCAAACATGTCGACGATCACGAACTCATCGAGCGCCTGCGCCGGCGCGCGCCCCGGCCGGCCGTTGTAGCCGTCGAAACGCGTCACTTCCATCGAATCGCGGTAGGGCGTGATCTTCGGATCGGACGTCCAGATCGGCAGCTCGGCGTAGCCTTTGAGCGCCAGCGTGACGTAACCGAGCATCCCGGTGACCCACGGTCCGGCCTGCGCCTCGTCGAGCATGTAGCGCAAGTATTCCTTGGCCGCTTGCGGATACTTACTGTACTTGAAGATGTACGCCGAGGTGAAGTTGTTCATGATCGAGCGCGCTTTGCTCGGCCCCGCGGGCGGCAGCGCGTGGTAGATGTCCGGCGCCATCGCCGGAAATTGATCCTTGGCGACGTACCAGATGCTGATGCCGTTCATCGTCATGCTGCACTGGCCGGCGAGGAAGGCCTGATTGTTGCTCGGGTCGAGCCAGCCCGAGACGCCCGGGATCATCGACTCGTAGAGCTCGCGCGCGTACTCGAGCGCGTTCGCCGTTTCCGGCGAGTTGATCGCGATCGAGTTGTNNCTGTTCGCGTCGCCGACCGCGTGCCCGAGCGAGAAACCGCACGGGTGGTCGATCTTCTTCAAACCTTGGGCGAGCTTGAGGAACCCGGGGAAATCCTTGGGGAAGCTCTCGAACCCGGCCTGATGCATCCAGCTCTGGCGATAGACGACCGCGTTTCCGGTGACCCCGACCGGGAGGGCGACCCACCGTTTGACGTCGGGGTCGTAGCAATACGAACGCGCGGTGTCGTAAAACCCGCCGTGCGTCTTTCCCATGTACTCGGCCAGGTCGCTCATGTCGAGCAGCTTGTCGGGATAGATGAACGGATCGTCGTTCCATCCCATCACGATGTCGGGACCCGAGCCGACTTGCGCGGCGAGCGCGGCCTTCGGCGTAACGTCGGGCCAGTTCAACTCTTGGATCTCGACCTTCACGCCGGTCTGCGCCGTGAAATTCTTCGTGTGCTCGGCCCAGATGATGTCGTCGTTCTTCACGAACCCCGTCCAGCGCAAGAGCTGGATCGAGGCGCCCTTCTCGGGCTTGA
>PMOG01000217.1 GCA_003161555.1 Vulcanimicrobiota bacterium
AGCATCGTCAGCGCGTCGCGCAAACCGCCGTCGGCGCGGTAGGCGATCGCGGCCAGCGCGGCGTCGTCGATCGTGATCCCCTCGGCGCCGGCGATTTCGCGCATGCGCGCGATCATGGTCGGAATCGCGATGCGCCGGAACGCGTAGCGCTGGCAGCGCGAGAGAATCGTCGGCGGCAGCGATTCGGGCGCGGTCGTCGCCAGGATGAAGACGGCCCATTCCGGCGGTTCTTCGAGCGTCTTGAGGAAGGCGTTGGCGCCTTCTTTGGTCAGCATGTGCGCTTCGTCGATGATGTAGACTTTGCTGCGCATCGACGCCGGAGCAAATTTCACCGCGTCGCGCAAGGCGCGAATCTCGTCGATGCCGCGGTTGGACGCGGCGTCGATCTCGAGCACGTCGAGCGCGGTTCCCTCGAGGATCGCGCGACAGTTTTCGCAGGTGTTGTCGGGGTGCGAGGTCGGGCCGTTCACACACTCGATGCAACGCGCCAGGATCTTCGCCGCCGACGTCTTCCCCGAGCCGCGGGGCCCCGAGAACAGATACGCGTGCGCGAGGCGCCCGGTATCCAGCGCCGAGGTCAGCGTCTTCACCACCGCATCCTGGCCGACCAGATCGGCAAACGTCCGTGGGCGCCAAGTCCGGTAGAGTGACACCCCGGCAGATTCGGGGAACCGGAACCCGGTCCCGTCCGAATTTCCCCCGAGCAAGCAACCGAATCGTCCACCCGTACGTTTTAAGAATACCGGGTCCGGGTACCCGAAGAGTGCTGGCTTAGAGGCCTGCGGCGCCCGCTTTATGCGAGGCGTCACGTGGCGTCGGCCGGGAGGACAGAATGGAGTCGAGCGAACTGCGCGCAGCGTTGCGCGAGAAGTTCGGATACGAGCATTTCAACCAGGGCCAGGAAGAGGTCATCAACCGTGTGTTGGCCGGTGAAGACGCGCTCGCAATCCTGGCGACCGGGGCTGGAAAATCGCTGTGTTATCAGCTGCCGGCGTTGCTGCTCGACGGGACCACCATCGTCGTCTCGCCGCTGATCGCGTTGATGAAAGACCAGCTCGACATGCTGGCCGAACTCGGCGTCACGTCAACGGTCGCCCTCAATTCAACCCTCTCGGAAGATCAAGAACTCCGCGCTATGGAGCGCATCGCCTCCGGTCAGATGAAGATCGTCTTCGTCACGCCCGAGAAGCTCGAACACGACGCGTTCGTGGCGATCCTGGCGAAGCTGCACATCCCGCTGTTCGTCGTCGACGAAGCGCACTGCATCTCGCAATGGGGGCACGACTTCCGGCCGGCCTACCTCAACCTCGGCAAAGTGATCAACCAGTTGGGGAATCCGACCGTACTCGCGCTCACAGCCACCGCAACGCCGGCGGTGCGCGAAGACATCCTCATGCAGCTCGGCATTCCGAACGTGAAGCCGGTCGTCAAGGGCTTCGATCGCCCGAACCTGCGTTATGAAGTGCGGCGGGCCGAAAGCGAAGCCGGCAAACTCAAGACCCTCAAGGAGCTCTTTCTCAAGGGCGAACTCGACGGCACCGGAATCGTCTACACGGCGACGATCAAGAACGCGCTCGAAGTACAGAAGTACCTGCACGACGAGTTGGGCCTGCCGGCGGCCGTCTACCATTCGAAACTGCAGAAGCACGACCGCACGGCGGTGCACGAGCTCTTCATGCAGGAAGCGATTCGGGCCGTCGTCGCGACCAACGCCTTCGGCTTGGGGATCGACAAGCCGAACATTCGCTTCGTCGTGCACTACGATTTGCCGGGTTCGGTCGAAGCGTACACGCAGGAAGCCGGACGCGCCGGCCGCGACGGCGACCTCTCGAAGTGCGTGCTGATCTACCGCATGAGCGACACGCGCGTGCAGAACTACTTCCTCACCGGCAAGTACCCGGGCATCGAGGAAGTGCAGAAGGTTTTCGGCACGCTCGAGATCTTCGGCGATCAGGAGGGCGGCGTCAGCCTCACCGACCTGCGCAAGATCACGCAGCTCCCGTTGACCAAACTCAAAGTGATCATCGCCCTGCTCAAGAAGAGCGGCTTCATCGAGAATGGGACGCAGGGAAAGTATCTGCTGACCGACGCCGCGCGCGAGCAGCGCGAGATGGTCCTGAACCTGGCCAACTACGAGACCAAGAAAAAGTACGACCAGTCGAAGCTGGCCATGATGCTGCAGTACGCCGAGAACACCGGCTGCCGGCGCCGCTTCATCCTCAACTACTTCGGCGAGGACTACGCGGCCGAGGCCTGCGGCGCGTGCGACAACTGCCTCCAGGGACATCGCGTCCTGACCTCGTCGGGCTACCGCATCGCCGATGTCGTGTACCACCCGAAGTTCGGGCAAGGCACCGTGGAGCGCGCCGAGAAAGACTTGGTGACCGTTTTGTTCCCGAACGTCGGGTACAAGACGCTTCTGGCCTCGGCGGTTTCTCGCGAAGGCACCGACGCCAAGAAGATCGCGTAACCGTTCTCTCCGTCCTCGTTTAGGAGCCGCTTGCGACGCGTCATCGCGCCGTTCTCAATTCTCGCATTCGTTGTGGCCGTCGCGCTCGCCGCGGCGGCGCAAACCGCGCCTCCGCCGGGCATGCCGTCGCCGGCTCCCTCGGGCGCGCCCTCCGCGGCCGCGACGTCCACGCCGGGCCCGGGCGAAACGCCGGCCGAGGCCGCGACCCCGACGACGCCGCCCTACCTGTTCGCGCCCACGCCGCCGCCGATCATCGTCGAACCGCCCGAGGTCGGCGTCGAACCCGGCAAGACGGCCAGCGCGCGGATCAATAGCGTCCTCGGCACGGTCGCGGTAACGGTCGCCGATCCGACCGTGGCGACCGCCGTCGTCGATCAGGTGCAGCGCGTCCTCTTCGTCACCGGCGTCAAGCTGGGCACGACGACGATTACGCTGACCGACTCGCGCGGCGTGACACGCGATGTGCCGGTTCGGGTCGCCTACGCGGCCGGGAGCGCGCCGGACGAGATCTCGCTGCGCATCACCGGCAATTCCGCCTCAGCAGAATTCGTGCGCGAGGCGGTCGCCGAAGCGGTCGAACGGGCGGTGACGCTGCGCCCCGCCGCCTCGGTGAACGTCAACCCGGACGGCATCGGGGTGCGGCGCGATCTCCATCTCGACGATCGTCTTACCGTCGATGTCCCGGTCACGATCGTGGGCGACGGCTACTTCACCGTCAACGGCAACACGCGCGTCAACGTCGAGAACGTCGCGCTGCCGCCGATCGAACCGGCCCGCCTGCTGGTCAGCGACTACCCCGAACGCCTCACCGCCAACGGCGTGCTGTTCACGGCGCGGCTCGACCGCACGCAGGCGCAGCGGTTTCTCTACTACCACTTCAACCCGGGCACCGAACCGCCGCGGCGCATTCTGCTCAAAGCCCGAAACTCATCGAATGCGCCGGCGGTGGTGCAGCTGATCGACGGCAGCGCCGGCCCCGGCGTCAACGAAATGGAGGTCGGGCATCTCTCGACCCGCCGCTTCCTGGTGCAGCAAGCGCGCAACGAAGGGCTCGTCATCACCGTGCCGCCGGGCGCCACGGTGAACCTCCTCGATCACCCGCTGCCGCCGCAGAACATCGTCAGCGCGATCCTTCAGCTGAGGCTGGTCACCGGCGATCCGCTCGATCTGGCACTGGTCGCGCAGGACGCCAACGCGCCGCTCGACCAGTCGGCCGACGTGACGCAGCTGCTCGCGGGCGGCGTCCCGCATGCGCGCGGCGTGTACCCGGTGCCGACGTTCTACTTCGAGCGCACCTACGACGTCGACGGCGAGGACCTCGAGATTCCGATCGGCCAGTTGCCGCTGCCCAATCTCCGCCTGGGCGAGGCGCTGGGCGGCGACTACGGCGTCGAACAGTCGATGAACGTCGTGATCGTGAACATGACCCGCGGGCCGCATGCGATCGCGCTCTACGCGAACCCGCGCGGCGGCCGCGCGACCGGCACCTTCATCATCGACGGCACGCTGGTTCAGGCGCACGCACTGCCGCCCTTCTCCAAGTTCAAACTTTGGCAAGAGACGATCGCACCCGGGACGTTCCGCCGTATCCGCGTCGTGACGATGCCCGAAGGCGGCTCGTCCTACCCGCTGCGATTGATCTTCGCGCCCGACGACGGTTCGGTCGCACCGGGCCGGCCGGGTTCCCTGATTTACTGAGCCCGCGCGGCCCGCGCGTACACGGCCTGCATGCGTTCCGCGGCGGCCGCCCAAGAAAAGTTCGTGATCACGGCCGGTCGCAGCGCGGCCGCCTGCGCGGCGGCCTGCTGGTAGCCGGAGAGCAGGTCTCCGATCGCGGTCACCCAGCCCGCAATGTCATCGGGGTCGACCAGCGGCACACCGGGACCGGCCACTTCCGGCAGCGCTGCGGCGCGCGCCGCGATCGCCGGCAGACCGGCGCACATCGCCTCGGCCAGCGCGTAGCCGAAGCCTTCGTAGCGCGAAGGAACCAGTGCTAGGGCGGCGCGCGCGTACAGCGCGTCGCGTTCGTCCGGCGGCACGTAGCCGCGCAGGTCGAGACGCGCCGCAACGCCGAGCTCCTGGGCGCGCGCGCGCACGCGCTGCGCGTAGGGCGTGAACGGTCCGATCGAGACGACGCGCAGCTGGGGCAGTGCCGGGAGCGCCTCGACAATTGCGAGCAGGTTCTTGCGCGCTTCGACCGTGCCGACGACCAGCGCGAACGGGGCCGCATCGGGCTGCCGAACGATCCGTGCGAAGGCTTCGTCGACGCCCGGCGGCACCACGTCGACGGCGCGCCCGGGTTCGATGAGTTCGCGGTACTCGCTCGCGGTGAACTGCGAATCGCAGACGATCGCCGCGGCGGTGCGGTACGCGCGCGACTGCAGCGCGCCGAAGTAGGCGCGCGCGTACCCGCGCGTGTGCGCTTGGACGCGCAGCCAGGCTAGATCGTGCACCGTCACGACGGTCGGCAGGCGGCGCAGCAGCGGCAGCGTGCCGCCCGACGCGTGAAAGAGATCGGCGCCGCTGCGCGCTACCGCCAGCGGCAGCAGCAGCTGGTCCCACAGCAGCCGGCGGTCGAAACGCCACGGGTCGAGCCACGGCGCCGACAGCGCACGGACGTCGATGCCGCGCGCGCGCAGCGCCGCGACCAGGTCGCGCTGATAGACGCCGATCCCGGTGGCGGTGCCGACGGCCAGCTGCGTGTCGACGGCGACGATCACGCCGTGCAGCGGCGCAACGCGGGTCCGACCTGCGGATTGTCGAGCGGATCGCGCACCGGCTGCGTGCGCAGTGCGCGCGAGCGCGCGAGATCGGCGCGCGCCGCTGCGCAATCACCGCGCGCCGCTGCCGTCCAAGCACGGCCCGCGAAGGCGTCGGCGCTGTTCGGCACGACCTCCGCGGCCCGGTTGTACCAGCGTTCGGCTGCGGTGAGGTCGCCGTTCGCGAGCGACTGGTACCCGGCGGCCAGCAGATACGTCTCTTCGTTGGGCGCAAACCCGAGCGCGCGTTCGTACGAGGCTTCAGCGGTTCGCCAGAGGGTGCGGCGTTTCGCCGGCGCGCGATAGCCGGCCGCCGCCTGCAGCTGACCCAATCGCCACCACGCCTGACCGGTCTCTTCGGAGGCGTCGGTCCGGCCTTCGAGTGCCGCCACGAGCACCATTTGATCGAGCAGCGCGCGCGGCGGATCCAGCTCGCTCAAGGTGTCGATCAAACTCTGCGCGCGCACACCGTCGCCGGCGCGGATGTACGCCGAGATTGCGGCGTCCGGATCGTGGCGAGCCTCGGCGAGCCGCCCGCGCAGATCGGCGGCCTGCGCGTCGTCGGGCAGCGTCGCGATCAGCTGCTGCGCGCCGTCGAGGTCGCCGTTATGAAGCGCAGCCGCGGCACGGGCAGCCGGTCCGCCCAGAAACGGCCGCAGCAGTCCCGGCGCCGCAGCGTGCAGCGCAGCCGGCAGCGACGGCCGCGCGGCCAGGTCGCCGTAGGCCGCCGAGGACGCCAGCTGCACGGCGCCCAACCAGATCACCAGCACCGAAACCACCCAGATCGCCAAAACGCGAAGCACAAGGCTACGCCTACAACGAGAAGAGCCCGGGACCTCGCGGTGCCGGGCTCTCAATGTTGGCCGAAGTGGGCGGCTTGAGTCGAAGACTCAAACGCGACGGATTCGGCCGCCAGGCCGAATCCACCAGGCCGAATCCACCTAAAACCGGATCGAGAAGTTGACGTCTTCGCGGTTCTGGTTGAAGTTGTACGTCGGCAGCACGCCGTCGGTGTACTTCTGGTTGCGGAAGAAGGCCGAGACCGAGCTGGTCGTCTTGGGGATGTTGTAGGTCGCGGACAGTGTGTACTGATCCTTGCGCTCGTTGATGTTCTGACCGAGCGTGGTCGCGTACGAGCCGTGATAGGTCTGCGTGCTGTACACCGCCCCGAGCGAGAGGTCACGCGCGATCGGGATCGTCAGGCCGCCGCCGAGCGTGGTGTGATACTCGTCGATGTAGTTCGGATAGAACAGCACCGGGGTGGCGCCGCCGGCCAAGTACGTGGTTAGTGCCGCGGATGACGACGGATCGGCCCCGCCGGTCGTGGTGTTGAACGGTACGTAGGAGTAGCCCGTCTTGTCGAGACGGTAGAGGCGTTCGACCGCCGCGCTGAGATTGACCGACAGCTTCGTGCCGAAGGCCGGCAGACCGAATTGCAGCCCGCCTTGCAGCTTGTCGAACTTCAGCGTATCGGCGCTGGCAAAGCCCGGGCCGTACGCCAACTGGCCGAAGCCGTTGGGCGTCATCTCCTCGAGGTGCTGCGCGAGACCGCTGGCCGTGAACGGGAAACTGGCGAGCGAGAACGGCACCACCACGTTGCCGGTGAAGCCGCGCGAGTTCGGTGCGAAGGCGCTGAAATATTCCGGACCGCTCGCCACAAACGGGTTGAACACCGGATAGATGTAGGTCAAGTTCGGGTTGGCATGCGAGCACCCCGTCCCGGCGCAGCCCGGCGTCACTGCCGAGTCGAACGTCTGGTTGATCGCCACGTTGTTCGCGAAACCGTAGAACTGCGGGAAGAAATTGCCCTTCCAGAATTGGAACGTCGAGGGCGCCGGACCGAAGTACCGTATCGGCGCACCGTCGAGGAAGTTTGCGCCGACGGCCTGGTATTGGACGGTCGCGGTCGCGTTGTAGAGCTTCAGCCGCAGGCCGACGACGGCGGCGCTGTCGGTGATCGCCGGCGTATTGTAGAAGTCGGGAGTGTACTTGCTCTGCGCGCCTTCGGCGAAGATCACCGGATGATTGCTGTTGTCACCGGGGAGCGTGAGGAACCACAGCGGCACCTGGGCATCGAGCCCGAAGACCGTGTCGCTCACGACGCCGTAGCCGTTCCCGGCCGCGTTGCCGTTGGGGGCCGACTGATAGAACGCCGTACCCTCTGAATTCGAGAGGTCGGCGAAGTCGAAGATGCGGCTGATCGACAAGCCGACTTCCATTCCCGGCAGGAACTTGAACTTCTGGTTCACGCGCGCGTTCACGTGATAGCGCTGGTACTGATCGTTGTTGTTGTACGTCAGCCGGACGTAGGTGATCTGCACGACCGACCCGACCGGGAGCGGGGTCGTGAACACGACCTGGTTGGTCGCATCGATGTAGTACCACGCGCCGCCGGCGATCGGACACGCGCCGCCGGTCGGCGTCAGCGCGGTCGCCGCGCACGCGACGCCGTCGATCGACGACACGTAGACCGAACCCAAGACGGCTTTGGTCGACAGGTACACCGCCGCGATCGGTCCCGAGTTGGCGGTGAACGTGTCGGTCTTGAGCGCGCCGGCCGCCGAGCCCGGAGCGCCCGGCTGGAAGTAGCTCGTCTGCGGGCGCTCGACGATGTAGAAGTAGTTGTTCTGCGAGAAGTCGCCGTTGGGATCGGCCACGCCGGTCGACGTGTTGATCAACGTTTGGTCGAGACGCGTCCACGAGAACTGGAACTCGGTGAGCCCGTTGACCACGCCGCCGATTTCGTAACCCTTCTCGTAGGGCTGCACGGGGTTCTCGTAGCCGGGGCCCTGCTGCGTCGCGTCCGGCGCCCGATAGGTGAGGCCGACGCGTGATGATTTCAGGTTGTCTAATTGTCCGTCGCGCAAGTACACGTTGGTGAACGCGCCGGCCTTGGCGATATTGACGACGACGTCGGGCTGAATCGAATACTTCGCCTGCGGCGTGAACTCGCCGCCGTAGTCGTAGTTGATGATGTGGATCGGGATCGAGACGGTCAGGTTCTCGTTGATCGCGTACGAGAACGTCAGCTTGTCGTCGAACCGGATCAGGTCGCCGGTGCCGGCCTGTTCGAGGGGGCTGTTGTTGTCCGGCGAGGTCAGGAAGACGTTGACGAAGGGGTCGATCGCGGCGTGCGCGATCGTCTGCGGCACGCCGTAGCGCTGCCGGTACGAGTTGTTGTCCAGGATCGCGCCGTGCAGGGCGATCGACTGGGCGAACTTGGTGCGCTTGTCGAGCGCGTCGAGGGCATCTTCGAGATTGCTGACCCGCACGCCGAGCGAGTCCAGCTCGTCCTTGAGCGAGTCGATCAGCTTCTGCAATTTGTCCAGGTCGGACTTCGAGGCGTAACCCGCGCCGTTCGCCTGCAGCTTGGCGATCACTCGTGCCACGATGACGGCCATCTCGTAGCGCGTCAGGGGCCGGTCGCCCTTGAACTTGCCGTCCGGGTAACCCTCGACCAAACCGTCGGCCGCGAGCGATTGTATCGCTTGATACGCCCAGCTGTTCGCAGGTACGTCGGAAAATGGGGTGGCTGAGACGCTCCGGCCCATCGCCACGAGCGAGCTTAAAATAAAGCCCGCTGCGATGACGAGGGTGACGAGACGCTTCATCCTTGTCCTCCGAAAAGGGGTGAAAGAAGTACCCGTCTCGGTCACACCGGCAACGGGCACGACGAAATGCGTTCGGGTCGGAACGCATGCCGCCGTTGCTATACCGAAGCGAGCGTGGCTACTCCTCCCCTTCGGTAAGCGAAGTGAGGAAGCGTTCAGCGATCAATAAGGCGGCATAATCATCGATCGGCCGGTCCGGCAAGAGCATGCCGCGCGGGATCAGCCGGCGCCATCCGCGGGGCGGATGATCGGCGAAGAACCGGCCTCGCGCAAGCAGGGTCGTTTCGGTCTCATCGACCAGTTCGACCCGCAGTCCGAGCGCCCGCGCCGCCTTCGACACTGCAGCCACGTTCGTGCCGCGCCCCAGCGCGACCACGTCGGGCGGGGTCGTCGCGACGATCTCGAGCAGCCGCTGGGTCAGGTCTTCGATCGGGGCGATTCCAAGTGACGGGGGACGTGCGCCGGTGCTGTCGACGACGGCGAACCCGCACTTGCGCGTCCCGGGGTCGAGTCCGAGGACGGTCACCCGCGTCAGCCGCGGGGTTCGAGACTGACCGCGAGCACGAACTGTCCGGAGTGCGGATAGAGGTCGCCCTCCGACCGCGCGACCAGCCGGAAGCGCCCGCGCAGGCGCGCCAACTGTGCCATCGCAGCTTGGAAGCGCGCCGGATCGAAGCCGCTGGGCGGCGAGGCGAAGAACGGGTACGGCAGACCCCGTTTCGCGAGCGCATCGGTGGCGCGTGAGGCGAGCAGCGTGTAGTCGGGGGTGGCGACGGGGTGGCCGCCCTCGACATCGATCGCAGCGACTTCCTCGCCGTTCGAATACAGTTTCTTGTCGGGCCACGGCACCAGCGAGAACGTGATCCGCTCGCCGCGGAACAGATTCTGCGGCGCGAGCGGCAGGAACAGGATCGGTGCCGACCCTTCCCCGGGTACGACATAGTGATCGCGCACCGCGTGCAGCACGTCGAGCAGCTGCGCGTGCACGCGCGCGTCGCTTGCACGGTTCTTATCCGGCTGCAGGCCGACCCGTTGCGCGGTCAGGTTGACCGTGCGCACCGTGTCGTCGAAAAATTGGGAGAACGCGCGCACTTGCTGGTCCTCCGGCATCGTCATGTCGATGACGACGCCGGGCGCGACGAGCACGCCCTTCGCAACCACGAAGTTGGCGTTGCGCGTCGTGTCGAGTTCCTGCTGCTGTGAGAGCGCCTGCGCCTGCAGCGTGTTGAGCTGCGCGTTGATCTGCCCCATCCGGAAGAACGCCTGGCGGACTTGATTCGAAGCGAACAGCGCGATCAGCGTGACGCTCAGCGCGATCAGCATCCCGGTTGCGATCGCGACGATCGTCGACGTGTACTTCGGCCGCAAGCCGAAGAGCGTCATCCGTTTGCGGCCGACCTGATGGCCGACGCGGTCGCCGATGTAGGCGATCGCGCCGGCGACGATGGTGATCCCCAAGACGGAGAGCAATCCCGGCAGTACCGACAGCATCAGACGCGCGACGCCCGACGCAGCAGCAGCGCGCCGAAGAGGGTGAAGAGCAAGTTGGGTGCCCAGGCCGCGATGCCCGCCAGCCAGGTCGCGACGCCGCCGATCGTCAGGAAGACCGTCGAGACGACGTAGTACACGAACACGATCGCGATCGCGAGCCCGAAGCCCAGGCCCATGCCGCCGCCGCGCACGGGGCGCATGCCGAACGGAACCGCCAGCAGGGCGAACACGAAGGACGAGAACGGCCGCGCAAGCTTCGCCTCGTACGAGGCGGTGAAGAGGTTGGTCTGCTGCGGCGTGAGCTGGCCCGAATCGAGCCGGTCCTTGATCTCGGCGCGCGAGAGATCTTCCGGATTGCTGATCTGCAGCGACTGCTTCGCGATCTGGTTGGGCCGTTCGCCGACGTCGACGGCCAACGTCGGTTCGGTCGCCACCGAGGTCGTGCCGTCGGGCGAAAAATGGTAGGTGGTCGCGTTCTGGAACGTCCAGGTCGGCGCGTCGTAGTTGGCGCGGTCGGCGAAGATGATTTCCTGGGCCTTCTGATGCGCGTCGTAGCGAATGACGGTCACGTTCAGCAGCGCTTGGGTGGGGACGTCGAGGGCGCTGGCGATCGTGACTTGCTTGCCGCCGCCCGGCAGTTCCGAAACCGCCGAGAGGTTGGAGAGTGCGGAGGATGCGTGCTCGATCACGGCCTGCCGCACGTACGCCGCCCGGTCGTTGGCGAACGGCACCAGGATCTCTTGGGCGACCAGCGCCACCAGCGAGAGGATCAAACCAACGGTCAGCAGCGGCGCAACGATGCGTGCCAGCGAGATGCCGCCTGCCTTCATCGCGGTGAGCTCGGTGTCGCCGGAGAGCCGCTGCATCGCGAGCAGCGTACCCAGCAGCATCGCCATCGGGATCACCAGCACCAGATAGTACGGCATCTGCCACAAGAAGTATTCGACCGCCGCCCACAACGGTGCGTGCTCTTCGGAGACCAGCCGGCCGATGGCGAGGATCTGCGTCGCGACGAAGATCA
>PMOG01000267.1 GCA_003161555.1 Vulcanimicrobiota bacterium
GACGCCGAAGACGGCTGCCACCTGCACCTGCACGAGGGCGACGACTGAGCCTACGGTGTCAGCCGCAACCTCCTGGTGTAATTGTGAACGTTTCGGAGAACGGGCCGCCGTCGGGACTCGTCACGGTTCCCGTGGCAGTCACCCCCGGCGCGAACTGATCGCCGTCGCCGGCCGGCGTGTAGATGAAGTTGTATACGGCATAGCCGTTCCAGGTCGCACCCGTGGGGACGATCGTCGAACTGCCCCCCGCATCAGGCGTGCTGGAAATGCCCGAAAGAATGACGCTCCCATTGTACCCGTTTGGCGGCGGCGTCTGCGAACTCGCCGGCGCGAGCGGCTGGTAGTTATCATCGGCGTCGGCCGGGATAAGCGCGAACATCATCGATGTGTTACTCGAGCCGACGTTCAGGCAGGCCTGGCTGACATCAACCGCAGGCGAGACGAACGTCTGATCGGTGGTGAAAAAGATATTCTGCGGAAAGAGCGACAGCGTCATCGAGATCGATTCCGTCGTTCCGGGATCGAGCGTGTAGTTGGTGCCATTGTTGTTGTTCGATGCCAGCTCGTTGCCATTGGAGTCGTATTCGGTCGCGATGGCAGTACCTTGCCCAGAAAAAACCGCCACGCTGGCTGTCGTGGGACCCGTACTCGAGACGGGAATGGGGCCGGCGGTGGTCGACGGCGCGCCATTACCCGCGTAGTTATAGGGATAGAACCAGAAATCGAGATACCCGCCGCAACAGGGGTCGACGAACTGCGGTTTGCGTTTCTTCGAGCCGGTATGCTTATGGACGCCGTGACGGATATTGCTCGGTACGATGGTGATAGAGATCCGGGCATCCGGTTGGCGCGTTGCGGACGCGTTGGGAACGTGCGAGGAACCGGTCGCGCCGCTGCCGCCGCCGCCGCAAGCGGCGACCATCGCAAGACCGGCAAGAACGAGGAGGGCTCGAAGGTGCGGCATCACTTTCTCTTCACCCGGTTCACGGTGACTCCGTAATTACCGATGTAGACCTGTAGGGGCGCCGTCGTGCTGCCATCGGAGGCATTCACGACGCAACCGATCGCCGAGGTCGCATTGTTGACGACCGTCACCGTGATCGGCGTCGACGTCGTCGTAATGGGACTGGTCGGGAACAGAATGACGTTCGTTATCGTGTTTCCATTGCCGTCGGTGGACAGGCAGCTCGAGGCGTCGAGCGTGACCGTTCCACCGGTCGTCAGCGTGGCGCCTCCACTGAGGACCAGGTTGATCGAATTGCCGTTGCTCACATTTTGCGGCAGCGAGTTGAAGTCGACGACGGGTATCGAATTCGGCGGCACATTGTTGAATTGGAACGTGCCGGTCGGATAGTACGACGCGAACTGGTCCGACTGCTGCGATGTCGGCCACATCAGGGGTGTCGGTGACGGGGTCGGGCTCGGTGTCGGCGACGGCGAGGGCGTCGGGCTCGGCGACGGCGTCGGTGAGGGAGTCGGCGACGGTTGGTTGCAGTTGAACGGCGGCGAGCCGATATCTCCGCTCGGACACGAGCCGTTGAGGATCGCGTAGGTCAGCGTGAGCGGCTGCGGCGTCGAGGCGATCGATGAAGTGATGCTGACGATCGCGCCCGTCGAGGTCGAGATCGGCGAGATCACGGTTTGGTCGGCCGGCGAATTGATCAGGATCGAGGGGTTCCCGGCCGAGGTCGAGGCGGTCGTTATGCCGCCCGCCGGAAACGCGTACGTCGTGCTCAGCAGCGCGTAGGTCGTCGGGTCGTTCGGATTACCGCCGCCCAGCGGCGAGCGGTGGGCGGAGTCGGTGAAATATCCGGTCTGGACGTAGTTGAGCGTCAGCGTCACCGGACGGTCGAAGGTGTCGGGGGTGATGATCTGATTGCCGGCGGCGTCGAGCGCGACGACGAAAACGCGTGCGCTGGTCGGGATCGTCGTCGTGTTGTACATGACGCCCGCGAGCGGCGAGAGCACTAGCGTGGGACCGTCCCCGAAGAAGTTCGGGATCGGCGCCTCATCGGTCGCCGTGTAGGCGGCCGCGATCGGCCCGGCCAGCGTCAGCGACGCGGAGTTCGTCGCATTCGCGACGACGGTCAGGCGCACGGCGCCGCTGCCGATGTGCGTGCCCGATCCGTCCGGCGTTGCAAAGACCTCAGCCAGGTAAATGTTCGTGCCGACCGGCGCCTGCAGCTGAATCGTGCAAGTGATCCCACCGCTGCCGCTGGTGCATCCGGGAGAAGTCGCCAGGAGTGGGTAGACCGGCGAAACGCTGGGCGTCGTGATCGCGGGGTTATCGCTTTTGAGCAGCGTGAACTTGATCGACTCGGTGCCGGCGGGGACGGTTTTCGGCGAACGCTTCAGCGCGCTACCCGACGCCTTGGGGATCGTGATCGTAAACGAGGCCGGGGCGAGTCCGCTCGGCGATGTATTCGCTGGACCATTGCCGGAGGGGGACGAACTACCGCCGCCCCCGCCGCAAGCGGCCAAGGTTGCGACGATCCCAAGTACGACAAAACGGCGTCGGAGCATACGACCTCGGGACGAACGAGCGGGACGCTCGGCAAGCCCGCGCGTCTGGGCGCTCCGTTACCACGGCCCACGGCTCGGTCCCTGTGCCCTTCGAACCGTGCGCTATGTGACGTTTCGCCGCGGGCTTCGGGGCCCGCGTCGGCTGCGAGCGCTCACCCCGGCCTTTCGGCCCCGCCGTACGGCCGGTTCGAAGCGATGGAAGCTGAATCGCCCCCAGGGGTCGGGGCTCGAACCCCGCAACGCCAATCTTGAACTTGTCTTAAGTCCGAAATAAACGGGACTTAAGATCGGCCCCGCCACGATGCGGCCATGAGACGCCGCTATTTTGATCGTGGAGCCTTCTTTCCGCGCGCCGCTGCGCGCCCTTCGCATACGATCCGAGCCCTTGTGACTTTGCTACTCTTCAGCGCCGCTTCGACGCTGTCGCCGCTCGCCGCGAGCGCCCAGGCCTCGACGACGACGATCGTCGGTACGGTCGTGACGCAGGACAACGGCCTCAGCGTTCCCGGTGCCTCGGTGGTCCTGTATGGGGGCCCGACATTCGTCGATAAGACGACGAGCGATGCGAACGGCCGGTATACGTTTGCGGGTGAGCCGCCGGGCGTCTACAGCCTGCAAATAAGCGCGACCGGGTACACGCCGACCCGCATCGACGACGTCGTCACGACGGCCGGTTCGACCGCGACCGTTCGCGCGCCGCTCCTGCGCGCGACGACCTCGGCTTCCGGGGACATCCGCGTTATCGGTTCGACGACCGCGACCTACCGCGCCGGCACGCTGGCCTCGTCGACCACGATTCAGCACGACCTCGACCCGGTCCAACTCCAGCAGCAGGGCTTCCTGAAGGCGGCCGACGCGATCGGACAACTGCCGGGCGTGAACCTTACCGGCGGCCCGCATACCGTCGGCGACGACACGTCGGTCGATATCCGCGGCATGGGGGCGGGCGAGGTTCGCCCCTTGATCGACGGACACCCGATCGGTCCGCTCGGCGTTCTGAACCAAGACACCTACAACTACGCCAATTCGCCGTTCTCGCTTTTGAACAACATTCAGGTGACGGTCGGGTCGGGTGCGTCCGGCCTGTACGGCGTCGACGTCATCGGCGGCACAATCGATTTCCAGACCCTCCAGCCGACAACGCAACCGCACGAAGAGTTCACGCAGCAGGTCGGCAACGACGGTACCCTCGGAAGCATCCTGAAGGCCACCGGCACAATCGGCCGCTTCGGGTACGCCCTGGGGCACTCCGTGATCGGCACGTACGGCGACTTCGCGCCGGGCCTGATATTTCAAGGCGCACGGCCGAACAACAATGCGAACGCTCCCAACGGGGGTGCCTGCACGGCTTCGAACGACATCACCTCGTGTAATACTGCGTTGAATACCTATTCGGTCAGTGCCGACTACAAGGAACTCAACGACGTCGCGAAGCTGCGCTATCATTTCTCGCCCACGACGGCCTTGACGTTTACCGCGTACGCCGGCAACGATCACGCGGACAGCACCGGTAACGGCGACAACGACAACATTCCGTACGCCACGCGGCTCGCGCAGATACAGTCGAACCCGCAAACCTGCGCGGGCGGCTACACCGTTGTAACGAATACGAACCCCAGCGCGTGTTACACCGCTCAGCAGTGGGCCGCGCAATCGTACGGGCCGTTCGGAGGCGGCGAAGACCGCAATCGCGGAACGACGCTGCAAGACTTCAACCTGCAATTCACGACGCAGCTCGCCAGCCAGTCAATTTCTCTGAGCACCTACAGCGACTACTACAATTACCACAAATACTCGTCGGCCGCGGCGGGCCTCGACCCGACGGGAACGTTCGTCTTCGGGACCGGCACGTACACGGACAACTACCTCACGCACGGCATCCTCTTCACCGACGACATCACCACCGACACTAACGATCTCGGGTTTGGATACTTCGTCGAACACCAAAAAGAAACGGGCAACAACATTGCGTACAACCCGCTGCCCGTGAACACTTTGACATTCATTTCCCAGCCGGATCTGGGGGAAGGGGACTATAGTTTCTTCATCCGCGAAAACTACACGCCGGGAACCAAGTTCGCGGTCTATCTCAATGCGTGGGACCGTCGCAGCAGCGTTACCCACCACACGACGCTCGATCCGCGCATCTCGTTCGTTTTCAAACCGACCTCGCGCGACGTCGTTCGGTTCACCGGCGGCGAAGCCGACGGAGACCCGGGGGTCAACGTCGCCAGCGCCAACGCGCTCAGCGGTTTCAACAATCCCTCGAGCCTCAACCCGGTCTGCGGCAACCTCCTGAACTCGGTCGCGACCGGCGGGAATTCCGCACTCCTACCGGAGCGCTCGACCGACGTGGAAGCTGCCTATGGCCATCGGTTTTGGGACGACACGGCGGTGAATCTCGTCGGGTACGTCTCGAGCGTCAAGGACCAGCTCTTCTCGGGCGTCGGTCCGATCACGCCGTTCGCGCTCGGAAACCCGAGCATCGCGGGCGCGCTGGCGCAGTTCGCAACGAAGATCAACAGCGCGTGCGGGACCAGCTACGACGCGACCACGGTGATTCCGCACCTCGGACTCTCAGGCGTGTTCAACGCCTCGAGCGCTCTGTTCCGCGGCGTCGAGATCACCGGACGCGTGCGCGTCCAGCGGGACGTTGCGCTCGACTACACCTACGGAATCGAATCCGCACAGCAATTCGGCGAACCGCCCAACGTGCTGGCCAACAACCCGTACATCCTCGACGGCGGGCAGATCAACCAGGTGCCGGTCCATAAGGCGTCGCTTGCCGCCGACTACACCCAGCGCAGCCAGGGGTTTGAGGCCCAGCTGCAAGACTACTACGTCGGCATCGGCAACACGCTCAATCGCCCCGCCTATACGTTCTTCAACGGTTTCATTTCAAAGCGGATCGGCAGGCACCTCAGCTTGACGCTGAGCGGCTACAACGTGTTCAACCAGAATAGCCAGATCTACGGGTATTTCGGTGAGCAGCTCCCGAATCCGACCAACGCGTATACGAAGCCGTACTCGGGTGCTATCCAGCAGTCGCTCGTAACCGGCTTCGGTACCAGCGCCGAGCTGCTCGGCCTCGAACCGCGGATCATCACGCTGCAGTTGACGGCGCGGTACTAACTGGATTCGATCCCTTCCCGAGCCAGCATCTCGGCATAGATCTCCCCGACGCGTCCGAGGGTGTCCGCGTCGGCGGGGAGCTTGTCCGGGCGCAGCCGGGCGATGCGCGGGAAACGCAGCGCGTACCCGCTTGCGTGCAGTTCGCTGCGTTGAATGATGTCGAACGCGATCTCGACCACGACCACCGGCTCGACAACGATTTCGCCGCGTTTGAGGTCGAGCCGCTGGTACGCCGCGCGCGCCTGCGCGGCCGGCAGGCGATGCGCCTCGAACCAGATGGTCATCTCCGCGATCTCGACGTCGGTCAGCCCGCTGTAGGCCTTGCCGATCACCGCGAGCTCGTCACCGTTCCACACCGCGAACGTGTAGTCGGAGAGGACGTTCACGCGGCGCCCGTGGCCGCGCTCGACGCCGACCACGACGCAGTCGAGTGTGGCGAGCTCGCGCTTGAGTTTGAGCCACCATTTGCCGCGCCGGCCCGGCGTGTACGGCGAGTCGAGCCGCTTGAGCACCAGCCCCTCATTGCCGCGCAGGCGCGCGGCATCGAACCGCTCGTGCAGTTCGTCCGGACCGGCATCCGCTTCCAACGACGCGCCGGCGGCCGGCGCGAG
>PMOG01000106.1 GCA_003161555.1 Vulcanimicrobiota bacterium
GCGCGAGGTCGACGACGACGGCGGTACCTGTCTCGGGGATCTTCATGCGCACGACGAACGGCTCGCCGGTCGCCGCCCGCTGCGCCGACTCCCCGACGGAAATCGTCGCGCACAGGCCGTCGTACTTTTGCGGCAGCTTGGCGGCCCGCTGCGCGGCGCGCATCACTTCGAGCCGCTCCGGCGTACAAAAACAGCGGAACGCGTGGGCCTGCACCAGCAGCTGCTCGGCGTACGCGCGGTAGATCTCCGAGCGGTCGCTTTGGCGATACGGCCCGAAAAGGCCGCCGACGTCCGGACCCTCATCCCAGGACAGCCCGGTCCAGCGCAGCGCGGCGAGAATCGCGCGTTCCGATTCCGGTGTCGAGCGGGCCCGATCCGTGTCCTCGATGCGCAGGATGAAATCGCCGCCGCTGTGTTTGGCAAATGCGTAGTTGACCAACGCGACGTACGCCGTGCCGACGTGCGGATCACCGGTCGGTGAGGGTGCGATACGCGTTCTCACCCGCGGCGAATCAGCGGTCCAGTTCACCTCAGCCGCTGAGTTCGCGGCGCTGCCCGCACTCGCGTTCGACGAACGCGATGATATTGCTCAGCGGCGCGCCGGGGGTGAAGATCTCGCGGACGCCGAGCCGCTTGAGTTCGGCGGCATCGTCGGCCGGGATCGTCCCGCCGCCGAAAAAGACGATGTCGTCGGCGCCTTGCGCCTTGAGCTGCTCGACGATCAGCGGGAACAACGTCATGTGCGCGCCCGAAAGGATCGAGAGGCCGATGCCGTCGGCGTCTTCCTGGATCGCCGTCTGCACGATCTGTTCCGGCGCTTGGAAGAGTCCGGTGTAGATCACTTCCATCCCGGCGTCGCGCAGCGCGCGCGCAATCACTTTCGCGCCCCGGTCGTGCCCGTCAAGACCCGCTTTGGCAACGATGATACGCAGAGGACGTGCTGGAGCGGTTGGCATGTCTAAAACTGCGTCTGCTCCGTGTAGCGGCCGTATACCTCGACCATGGCCTCGACGATCTCGCCTTCGGTCGCGACGGCGCGCACGCAGTCGATCAGGTGCGGCATCACGTTTGCGTCACCGGCGCAGGCGCGCTTGAGTGCGGCCAGCGCGTTATCGACCGCTGCCGCATCCCGGCTCGCCCGCACGTCGGCAACCGACTGCGCCTGGCCGCGCTCGATCTCGACGCCGATCTTGAGCAAGTCGGGCGATTGCTCTTCGTCGGGGCGCTCGAAGGCGTTTACGCCGACGATCACGCGGTCACCGTTTTCGATCGAACGCTGGTAGCGATACGACGCGTCGGCGATCTCGCGCTGCGGGTAGCCGGCTTCTACAGCGGCGACCATTCCGCCGTACTCGGCGATGCGGTCGAAGTAGTCGAGCGCCTGACGCTCGATCTCGGCGGTCAACGCCTCGACGTAGTACGAACCGCCGAGCGGGTCGACCACGTTGGTGACGTTGGTCTCGTAGGCCAGCACCTGCTGGGTACGCAGCGCGATCTCGACCGACTTTTCCGTCGGCAGCGCGAGCACTTCGTCCATCGAGTTCGTGTGCAGGGACTGCGTGCCGCCGAGCACGGCCGCCAGCGCCTCATAGGCGACGCGCACGATGTTGTTCTCGGGCTGCTGCGCGGTGGCGCTGCAGCCGGCCGTCTGGGTGTGGAAGCGCAACTGCCACGAACGCGGGTCGCGCGCGCCGTACACCTCGCGCATGCGGCGCGCGTAGATGCGCCGGGCGGCTCGGAACTTGGCGATCTCCTCGAAGAAGTCGCTGTGACTGTTGAAGAAAAACGACAGCCGCGGCGCAAACGCGTCGATGTCGAGCCCGCGCGCCATCGCGCCCTCGACGTACGCGAACCCGTCGGCGAGCGTGAACGCGAGCTCCTGCGCGGCGGTCGAGCCGGCCTCGCGGATGTGATACCCGGACACGGAGATCGTGTTCCAGCGCGGCATCTCGCGCGTGCAGAACTCCATCATGTCGAGGATGATGCGCACGTGGGGACGCGGCGGAAAGATCCATTCCTTCTGCGCGATGTATTCCTTGAGAATGTCCGCTTGCAGGGTGCCGCCCAGCTTGGCGCGCGGAATGCCCTTGTTCTCGGCGGTAACGATGTACTGTGCGAGCGCGATCGCGGCCGGACCGTTGATCGTCATCGAGGTCGTGATCGTGCCCAGATCGATGCCGTCGAACAGCGTCTCCATATCGCGAATCGAATCGATCGCGACGCCGCACCGGCCGACCTCGCCGCGCGCGTGCGGACTGTCGGAGTCGAAGCCCATCAGGGTCGGCATATCGAAGGCGACCGAGAGCCCCATCTGGCCCTGCGACAACAGGAAGTGATAGCGCTCGTTGGTCTGCTTCGCGTTGCCGAAGCCCGCGAACTGGCGCATCGTCCAGAGCCGGGAGCGGTACATCGTCGGATGGATGCCGCGCGTGTACGGGTACTGGCCGGGCAAGCCGAAGTCGTGCGTCAGGTCGAGATCCGCCACGTCCTCGGGACCGTACAGCGGCTTGAGCGGCACGTCGGAGATCGTGCGGTCGACCGCGCCCGAGCCCTTGTCGCGACGGGGCGGAGCGGCGGCGGCCTTGGCCTGCCAGTCGTCGGCGAGTTCACGGTATTCCGGACCGGTGTCGGGGCCAAGCCCGGAGGGACGGTCGATCATCTTAGCCACGCGCAGTTCTTCCCTTCGACATCAACCGGTTCTGTTCGCCGCCCCCACCCCGACCTCCCGAGGTCAGAGTCCCTTCACGGTGGCGCGCGTCGCACCGCCGGGACGCGCGTAGCCGTGGGTCACTGCAGCGTCCTCGACCCCGAGCCGGCGCATGACCGCTTGGGCCGCGGCATAGGGGTCGAGGTCCTCGGGCAGGCTCGCGATCGCGCCGTCGACCTGCCCCTCCAGCGTCCCCAGCACGAGCTGCCGCACCCGGTGTGCAAAGGCAGTGCGCCGCTTCTCCGAAAGCCGGCCGCTCTCGCGTAACCAAGCGACGTGCCGTAGGATCGACTCCCACAGCGCGTCGATCCCGGTCCCCGCCACGGCCTGCGTCGAGACCAGTGCGGGCACCCAACCCCGATAGTCGAGCATCTCCATCATCGAGCGGATCTCGCGCTGCAGCTGCAGCGCCATCGGGTGGTCGCTTTTGTTCACGACGAACACGTCGGCGATCTC
>PMOG01000139.1 GCA_003161555.1 Vulcanimicrobiota bacterium
AAGGCTTCCGGCGGCATTCGCACTCTCGCCCAACTCCGCACGCTGCTCGATGCCGGCGCCGCCGTAACCGTGGTGAGTCCGGCATTGACGCCGGCGCTCGCGGCGTTGGCGGGAGACGGCCGTATCGCATGGACCGCGCGCCGCTACGCGGAGGGCGATCTGCACGGCGCGCTGCTGGCCTTCGCAGCGACCGGCGATGCGGCTGCCGATGCGCACGTCGCCGCGCATGCACGGGCGTCCGGCATCCTCGTGAACGCCGCGTCCGGCGCGGCCGGCGGCGATTTCGCCACCCCGGCCGTCCACCGCTCCGGGCCGTTGACGGTCAGTGTCGATTCGGCCGATCACGCGCCGTCGTTCACGGAGCGCATTCGCGACGAACTCTCGCTGCAGTTCGATGCGCGCTACGGACGCGCCGCTGCGACACTGGCGGCGCTGCGCGCGCGCACTGCGGCGGTCGTTCCGCTACCGCTACGTGCCGCCGTGATGGAACACTTCGACCGCCGCGACATCGACGAACTGGCCGCCATGCGCCCCTCAGCGGTCGAACACGAGGTCGAACGCGTCGTCGATACGCTCGGCGGCGTCGTGCCGGCGCAAACGCGTCCGCTGGTCTGCGCGACGCGCGGCAGCCTGCTCGCGATGACGCAAACGCGCGCGGTGATGGCATCGCTCGCGGCCGCCGGCGTCCCGTCGGTCGTGCTCGAAATCGTGACGCGCGGCGATGTGGTTCAGGACCGGGCGATCGCGGCGCTCGGTTCGGAGAACGTCTTCGTGACCGAGCTCGAACTCGCGTTGCGCGACGGCCGAGCCGACTACGCCGTGCATTCGTGCAAAGATCTCCCGAGTACGCTGCCTGACGACATGGCGCTGACGGCCGTTTCGCCGCGCGAAGACGCGCGCGACGCGTACTGCAGCGAACGTTTCGCAAGCTTTGCGGAACTGCCGCCCGGGGCGCGGGTCGGGACGTCGTCGCCGCGGCGGCGCGCCCAACTGCGCGCGCTGCGCGCCGACCTCAGCTACGACGACATCCGCGGCAACGTCGACACCCGGTTGCGCAAGCTGCGCAGCGGAGAATACGACGCCGTGGTGCTGGCGTGCGCGGGGCTGAACCGCCTCCGCACCGGCGCCTGCTACACGGTCCCGTTTGCGATCGAGGCCCTCACCCCGGCCGTCGCGCAGGGCGCACTCGGCATCGAAACGCGGCGCGACCATCCGCGCGCCGCCGAACTCGCTGCAGCCCTTGAAGACGCAGCGGCCGGAATCGCGGTTCGGGCCGAGCGCGCGTTTCTGCGCGCGCTGCGCGGCGGCTGCCAGGTTCCGGCCGGCGCGTTCGCGGCCTGGGACGGCGGGGAGCTGCGGTTGACCGCGGCGATCGCGGCCGCAGACGGGTCGCAGGTCGTGCGCGGCGCACGTTCCGCCCCCCTGAGGGTGGATGACATCGCCGCGGCAGAGGCCCTCGGTACGGCACTGGCCGAGACCCTGCTGGCCGAGGGGGGCGCCGAACTGCTGGCGGCGGCGATCGGGCCGCTCGCGGGCCGCACGTTTCTGCTTCCGCTCCCGGCGCACGCGCCGCGGATCGGACCGGCCTTGCGCGAGGCCGGCGCCGAGGTCGTCGAGGCCGCCGACAGTGCTGCCGCCCGCTCGGCATTGGGCGGACGGGTCCCGGATATGGTCCTGCTCCCCTCCTCCGGCGCCGCCGCTGCCGTGTGCGAGTACCTGGCGGGGCTGCGCGCGGACGGTCACCGGCCGCTGGTCGCGGCGCTGGGCGCTTCGGCGTCGAATAGCGCCCGGGAGCAGGGCTGGCCACCCGACGTCGTTGCATCTTCTCAAGAAGTCGGGGCGTTCGTCCAAAGCGTGACGCTGTACGTCTTGGAGAATCGGGCATGAACGTCGCGGAACGGTTCCGGATCCTCGCGCGCCCGCGACGCCTGCGGGCGACCGCGGCGATTCGCGCGCTCGTGCGCGAGACGCGCGTGAACCGTGAGGGACTCGTCCAGCCGCTGTTCGTCGTCGACGGCAGCGACGTCGTGCAGCCGATCGGCTCGATGCCGGGTGTCAACCGCTTCTCGGTCGACCGGATCGTCGCCGAGTGCCGCGAACTCGACGCGCTGGGGGTGCGCGCCGTCCTGTTGTTCGGCATTCCGGACGCGAAAGGCAAGGATGCCTTCGCGAGCGTCAACTACGACCCCAACGGCATCGTCCAGCGCGCGGCCCGCGCGATCAAAGAGGCGCTTCCGCAGTTGCTCGTGATCGCCGATCTGTGCAACTGCGAATACACCGATCACGGACACTGCGGAATCCTCGATCCGAGCGGCGACGTCGACAACGACCGCACGCTCGAGGTGCTGGCGAAGACGGCGTTGACCTACGCGCGGGCCGGCGTCGACATCATCGCGCCCTCCGACATGATGGACGGTCGCGTCGCCGCGATCCGCGCCGCGCTCGATGAAGACGGCTTCACGAAAGTCGCCATCCTGTCGTACGCGGCGAAATACGCCTCGGCATTCTACGGCCCGTTTCGCGAAGCGGCCGATTCGACGCCGGCGTTCGGCGACCGCCGGACGTACCAGATGGATCCGGCGAACGGGCGCGAGGCGCTGCGCGAAGTGCGCCTCGACATCGAGGAAGGCGCCGACATCGTGATGGTCAAGCCGGCGATGGCGTATCTCGACGTCGTGCGCGAGGTGCGCGCGATTACCGATCTTCCGGTCGCCGTGTACCACGTCAGCGGCGAGTACGCGATGCTCAAGGCGGCGGCGGAACGCGGCTGGATCGACGAGGACCGCGCGGTCGACGAATCGCTGATCGCGATGGCGCGCGCCGGCGCCGACATCATCATCACCTACTTCGCCAAAGACTACGCGCGCAGGCATCGCGGATGACGCCCCTGTACGAGGCGCGCGCGCCCGACGTCGGGGTGTGCCTGCTGGCGGGCGGCGAGGCCACGCGACTGCCCGGCAAGCTCGAGCTGACGGTCGGCGACGTGCCGATGCTGGTGCGCGTGTATCGCAACGTCTCGCCGCTGGGCCCGACCTGGCTCTCGATCAAGGGCGACCTTTCGCCGCAGATCAACGCGGCGATCGATGCGCCCCGCGTGGTCGACCGCTGGCCCAAGCGCGGTCCGCTCTCGGGACTGCTTTCGACGATGAGCGAGATGCGCAATGCGTGGGTGTTCGCGGTAGCCGGTGACGCGCCGTTCGTCGACGCCGCTTTCGCGCGCCGCCTTCTTGCGTACGTCGGGCCCGGCGTCGAGGCGGTCGTGCCGATGCACGACGGCGAACGGCGAAGGATCGAACCGTTGGCCGCACTCTACCGCCGCGAGGCTTTCCTACGCGAAGGCATGCCGGTGCTTCTGAGCGGTGACGGAGCGCTGCGGCTCGTGATCGACCGGCTCGAGACACGTTTCATGCCGGTGCGCGACGAACGCCCCTTCACCAACGTCAACACGCCCCGCGAGTACGACGCGCTGCGCGAGACGCTGGCGTGAGCGGTGAACCCGCGACCTCGACGCTGCGCTCGCACGCCGCGTCCGCGGCGGCGTTCGCGGCCGCGCGCCGGGTGATCCCCGGCGGCGTGAACTCGACCGTGCGCGCGTTCAAGGCGGTCGGCGGAACGCCGGTATTCGTCCGCTCGGCCGAGGGCGCGATCCTCACCGACGTCGACGGCAACCACTATCTGGACTACGTCCTGTCGTGGGGGCCGATGATCGCCGGGCACGCGCACCCCGAGGTCGTCGAGGCGATCGCACGCGCCGCGCGCCGCGGCACGTCGTACGGCGCCCCGACCGAAGCCGAGACCGAATTGGCGGAAGCGATCGCGGGCGCGATGCCGTCGATCGAGAAACTGCGCTTCTGCTCGTCCGGAACCGAAGCGACCGCGCACGCCGTTCGGCTGGCGCGCGGCGTCACCGGGCGCGAGCGGATCATCAAGTTCGCCGGCTGTTACCACGGCTGCGCCGACCCGTTCCTGATCTCGGCCGGTTCGAGCGCGCTCGCCGTCGGCGTGCCCGACTCGAAGGGCGTTACGGCGGGGACCGCGCGCGACACGATCGTCGTTCCCTACAACGATGCTGCGGCCGTGCGGGCCGCGTTCGAGCGTTTCCCGAACGACGTCGCCTGTGTGATCGTCGAGCCTTACGTGGGCAACATGGGCTTCGTGCGGCCGCTGCCGGGGTTCCTGAGCGCACTGCGCGCGCTGACGCACGAATTCGGCGCGCTGCTGGTTTTCGACGAGGTGATGACCGGTTTCCGCATCGGCCGCGGCGGCGCGCAAGCGCGCGAAGGCGTGCTCCCCGACATCACGACGCTCGGTAAAGTGATCGGCGGCGGACTTCCGGTCGGTGCCTTCGGCGGGACCGCGGCCATCATGGACCGCGTGACGCCCGACGGCGACATCTTCGTGGCCGGGACGCTGTCGGGGAATCCCATCGCCATGGCGGCCGGGCTCGCGACGCTGGCTCTGCTCTCCGACGCCGCATTCGAGCGTCTCGCCGGCCTCGGACGGCGATTATGCGCCGGACTGGGAAAGGTGTTTACGCGCCACGGCGTACCCCATACGCTCGATGCCGAAGGTTCAATGTTTGGTTTCTTCTTCAGCGCGGACCCGGTGAGGGATCTGGCCGGCGCCAAGCGCGCCGACGCGGCACTGTACGCGCGCTTCTTCCACGCCATGCTCGAGCGCGGTTTCTATTTCGCGCCGTCACCGTACGAGGCCGCGTTCCTGTCGCTCGCGCACACCGAAGCGCTGGTCGACGAGACGGTCGCCGCCGCCGGCGACGCGGTCGCGGAGGTGTGCGCGTGCCGCTAGTGTGTCTGGGCCTTTCGCACCACACCGCCCCGGTCGACGTGCGCGAGCGGCACGCATTCTCACCGGCGACGATGGGAGAAGCGCTGGTCGCGCTGCGCGATTACGAAGCGGTGCGCGAGGCGCTGATGCTGCAGACCTGCGGCCGGCTCGAGATCTACGCCGAATTGGAAGACTACGAGTCCGGGGTCACGCAGCTCAAAGCATTCCTCAATAACTTCCGGCACGGTGACGTGAGCGACATGGAGTCGTACATGTACACGCTGCTCGGGACACAGGCCATCGAACACCTCCTGCGGGTGAGCACCGGTCTCGACTCGATGCTGATCGGCGAAGCCGAGATTTTGGGCCAAGTCAAGGACGCCTACGTGCAGGCGCAGCGTTCGGGGACCCTGGGCAAGTCGCTGCACACGCTCTTCCGTCAGGCGATCAATGCCGGCAAAGAAGCCCGCAGCCGCACCGCAATCGCCGGCGACTCGACCTCGATTGCCACCGCAGCGGTCGACGCCGCGAAGCAGCATCTCGGCGACCTGGCCGGCAAGACGGTGGTGGTCGTCGGTGCCGGCAAGATGGCCACCATCGCGGCGCGGCGGCTGCGCGACGAAGGCGCGGGCAAGGTCATCGTCGTCAACCGGTCGCAGGGCCGCGCCGCCGAGCTCGCCGGGGCGCTTGGCCCAGGCGCGCACAGCGCCGATCTGTCGGTGCTGGTCGACGCGCTCGCCCAAGCGGACGTGGTGGTTACCTCGACCGGCGCGTCGCACTTCGTCATTACGCCGGACGCGGTCGCGGAAGCCCTTTCGGCGCGGCCGCAGCGTCCGCTGTTCATCGTCGACATCGCCGTCCCGCGCGACGTCGATCCCGACGTCGCGCAGCTCGACGGCGTCGGTCTGGTCGACATCGACGGGCTGGCGAATGTGATCGCGGTGACCCTAGAACGGCGGCGCGAAGCGATCCCGCTGGTCGAAGAGATCGTCGCCGAGCACGTCGC
>PMOG01000213.1 GCA_003161555.1 Vulcanimicrobiota bacterium
TCCTCGATACCGAGATCCTCGAACTGGACGAAAACAGTTCGCGCAATCTGGGTCTTCAGCTCGGCACGACGTCGATCGGCACCACCTTCAGCGAAGTGCTGCCCCCGCCGGCGCCGAACGGCCAGGCCGGGCGGTTTCTCGGGCTGCAGCCGATCACGCGGACCCCGCTCAGCTTCCAAGCCCAGGTTAACCTGTTGCTGCAGAACGGAAACGCGCGCGTGCTCGCCGATCCGCGCATCACGACGCTCTCGGGCCGCACCGCGAGCATCCGGGCCGGCGACACGATCAGCATCCTCACCTCGATCGGCGGCGGCACCGGAACGGTCGCGACGACGCAGCTAGAGAGCTTCCAGACCGGCGTCACGCTCGACATCACGCCGATCATCACCAACGCGGGCGAGTTGATCGTGGCGCTGCACCCGATCGTCAACTCGCTGACCGGCTACCTCAACGGCGTCCCGCAGATCTCGACGCGCGACACCCAGACCAGCGTCCACCTTCACGATAACGAGACGCTTGTGATCGGCGGCCTGATTCAAGAGAACGCGCAGCGCACGGAATCGAAAATTCCACTGTTGGGCGATCTGCCGCTGATCGGGCCGGCCTTTCGCAACCAGAACACGACCACCACGCGCAACGAACTGATCATCGTCGTGACGCCGCACCTGCTCGGCACAGCGACGTCGACCATCCCCGACGCGGCCCGGCCGCCGGGGATGACGATACCGACCGCGCTGCCGTTGCCGACGCTCGCACCGGGCATGATCTTTCCCGAGCCGGGACCCCCGACGGCGCGACCGGCGGTGCAGGCCAAAGAAGTGGGCGGCGGCCGGCCGACGCCTGCGCCGAGCAGCACGGGGTCGCCAACGGCGCTCCCCAGCGCGTTCGCGCAAGCCAACACCTTCGTCTACGGCTCGCCGCCGCCGAGCACGTACGCTGGACCCGGCGACGCGCCGCAGATGTTCTACGTCACGCTCTCACCGACGGTGTTCATGCCGAACTCGACCGTCCGCGTCAACGTGATCACGACGACCAACGTGCAGCGGGTCACCATCGGCAGCGGCGTCGGTTCGATCACGCTGGCTACGGTCGGACCTGGTCTCTGGCAAGGCCTGTTCACCGCCAACGTCCTGGGACTGCCGCCCGGCGCGACCTCGCTTCACCTTACGCTGACCGCATCGCGCAGCGACGGTCAGAGCGCCAGCATTCCGATCAACGTGTCGATCATGCGCTCGTCGCCGGTCAACGATATCCAGCTCTGAGCGCGTTCAACTGGCGGCCAGCGCCGGGAGCACGAGCCGGTCGCCGGTGCGCAAGCCCGCGCGGTGGGCACCGCCGGCGCCCAGTTCGAGCACGTAGCGTCCTACGCCGGCGCGCCGCGCGACGGCGGCGTCGGAGGTAGCGGGCTTGGTCGCCGGAACGTTGGCGGCTATCGTGGAAATCGTCCCGTCGACGCGGATGAAGATCATGTCGAGCGGCGTGATCGTATCCTTCATCCAGAAGTCGCGCTCGGCGTCGTCCGCATCGGGGAACACGAACAGCATCCCCTCGCCGTGCGGCACTGCGCCGACACCCATCAGACCCCGCTCGCGCCGCGCGTCGGTATCGGCGACTGCGACGCGCAGCGTGCCCGCCGGCACAGCGATGACCAGTGCCCGGCAGAACGTGCGCTCGACCGGCACCGCGCGGCACCACGTCGCACCTGCGGCATCGACGCGCTGCGCGGTCGCCGGCGGGGTCAGAGCCAAGCCCAGTGCGAGGACCGCCGCCGCGCTCAGCGCTTGAGCACCCGGGCGAGCTTGTCGAAGAGTCCGTTGATCGCGCGTTCGTGCTGCTCCTCGACGCGGCGCCACAGAAGGCGCCCCTGCGTGTCCGACAGCATGGCTGCAAAACGGTGCCGCAGCACGACGCGCCGCCCTTGCTGCTCGAGCGTGAACTCGTGGATTCCTTCGATGCCGTCGGTGTCGAAACGCCAGGTCACACGCCGCTCCGGTTCAACTCCGTCGAGGATCGCGTGCAGGCCGAGATGCCACTCTTCGGTCGTTCCCGGCGTGAGGGGACCCGCGCTGCGGATGAAGGGCTGTGATGCGAACGGCCAAATCGCATCGCCCGACGTGCCCATCTCGGCGATCAGCTGAAAGATACGCCGCGGCGTCCCGCTGAACGTTCGCTCGTAGACGACCTCGACTGGGCTCGGCATGACGGTCTGCTTCTGACGCGAGGTCGACAAAACCGCCCGCGTCCGTGGGAACCTCAGGCGTCGAGCGCCACCTCGAGATAGGTTCCGAAACCGTTGAGGTATTCGACGCACACGTCGTTCGACAGTGTTTCGATCAGAAACAGGCCGCGGCCGCTCTCGGCCAGCGCATCCGCGGGAGGGGCTCCGTTCCAGGCGAAGCCGGCGCCGCGGTCGAGCGCCGCCAGAGCAAACCCCGGCGTGCGCAGCAGCTTCATGTCGAGCCAACCCGGGGTGTACCGTGCCGCGTTTCCCACGATTTCGCCGAACACGATCTCCGCCGCCTCGCAGCGCTCGGCCGGCACCCCCGCCGCGCGCAGCCGGCCGACGAACTCTTCCCGCGCCGCCTGTGCGGCGCGCGCGTCGTTGGCATCGAACGACCAGTCCGCTCCGCCCTCGCCCACACGCATGGTGAGAATTGCGACGTCGTCGCCCGGCAACGAGGGCACGGCAAGGATCCGCAGCAGCGCGGCGGGTGCCGAGCAGACGCCGAATGCCGGATGCGCCAACGCGTCGCCGACGAACCGCTCACCCTGCTCGATGTCGTGCGTCGTTTCGATCAGCCCGTCGGTAAACGCCACGAAAAGATCGCCGTCGCACAGGGTGCGCTCGCGCGTCCGCGGTGCGTCGAAGGCTCCCAAACCGAGCGGAACGCCGGCCGTTTCGAGCCGCGAGAGCGCCCCGTCGACGGCGCGCACGAACGGTGCCGGATGGCCCGCGTTGGCGTACTGCAGGAGGTGCGCGCCGGGATCGTACGTTGCTGCGAACGCGGTCACGAAGACGTCCGGATGTTCCCGGCGCAGGACGACGTCGGCCAGCACCAGCTTTCTCGCCGGATCGCTTTCCATCGCCGCGAGGGCGCGGAACGTCTGACGCATCTTGCCCATCGGCACCGCCGCGTCCAGGCCGTGTCCGCCGACGTCGCCGACGGAAAACTCGAGCCGGCCGTTCTCGTCGCTGAACGCGTCGTACCAATCGCCGCCGACGGTAAGATCGCTGGTACCGGCGGCGTAGACCGCGTCGAACATAACCTGGGCCGTGCGCGGCAGGGTCGGCGGCAGAAACGAGGCCTGCAGCGTGCGGGCGACTTCGCGCTGGCGCTCGTAGAGCTGGGCGTTTCCGATTGCGATCGAGGCGCGCTTCGCGATCAGCAGCGCGAGCTTGCAATCCTGGTCGGAGAAACGGCGGTCGCTCTCCGAAATCGCGAGCGTGAACACGCCGTAGCGCTGGTCGTCGAGCGCCAGCGGCGCATAGAAAATCGCCTTCAGGCGCAGCGACAGTGCCAGCTCGCGCTGCTCCGGATCCTCGATCACCTCGAACATCTCCGGCACGATCTCGTTCACGAGGAACGGTTCGCCGGTCGCGGCGACCGTCGACGCGGGGTCGGTGCCGCTACTCGGATAGCGACGCAGATAGTGCCGAACGAACCGAACCCGTGCCGGGTCGCGGTGCGCGATCGCGACGGGTACGAGCTTGCGTTCGCCGTCGTACACGTGGACGCCGCACCAATCCGCCAGGTGCTCGGCGCAGATGTCGGCCAGCCGCTGCAGCGCCACCGACGCATCGAGCGTCCCCGCAAAAGCCGCGGTCGCTTCGACCAGCACCTGCTGCGCGATTTCGGCACGTTTGCGGTCGTCGATGTCGGTCGCAGAACCGATCCAGGCCGTGATCTTGCCGCCGGCGTCGTGCACGGGCACGCCCTTGTGGAACATCCAGCGGTAGGCGCCATCGTGCCGGCGCAGACGGTACTCGCCTTCGTAACTCTCGCCGCGCGCGAAGGCCGAACGCCAGCTGTCGAGCAGTGCGCCGAGATCCTCCGGATGGACGGCCGACATCCAGGCGCCCTCACGCCCCTGCTCGAGGGTCAAGCCCGTGTAGGCCGTGTAGGTGTCGTTGACGAGCAGCAGCGACCCGTCGGCATCGCTGACGCCGACGAGCTGCGGGATCGCGTTGGCCAGCGACAGCGACCGGTTCTCGACTTCGGCCACCCGCGCGCGGGCGCTTCGCTCCGCTTCGACGTCGAGCAGCGTTCCGAGCCAGCCCGTGATGACGCCGTGCTGCACGATCGGAACCGCCCGCATCAACGACCAGTGATCGACGCCGTCCCCGCCGCGAATGCGGTAGTGCATCGCGAACGGCGCGCCGGCGGCTCGAGCCGCACCCCAGTCAATGCCGATCCGCTCGCGGTCGTCGGGATGGACACAGCGAAGAAACTCCTCGATCGGCACCAGCCGCTCGGTTGTCCCCGTCAGGGCGAGCCAGGCCGCATTGACGTAGGCGACGCCGCGCTCGGCCGGCGTGATCCATGCGGGATCAGGCAGCAAGTCGAGCGTGCTGCGATCGACCTCCGGTAAACCATCGCCGCCGCCCGCGATCATCAGACGGATCATACCCGCCGGATGCGTTTTCTGCGTTCGAAAACGAAAAAAGAATCCCGACGGGATTCTTTTCGCGGTGCGGGTCGCGGGCGATCAGGCTTTGAGTTCGATGTCCACGCCGGCCGGCAGATCGAGGTGCATCAGCGCGTCCATCGTCTTCGGTGAGGCCTGAAGGATATCGATCAGGCGTTTGTGCGTCCGCATCTCGAAGTGCTCGCGCGACTTCTTGTCGACGTGCGGCGACCGGTTGACGCAGAACCGGTTGATCTCGGTCGGGAGCGGCACGGGACCGCTCACGAACGCCCCGGTCCGCTTCGCGGTGTCGACGATCCGCTCGGCGGACTGGTCTAGCACCCGATGATCGTACGCCTTGAGCCGAATCCGAATCTTCTGCTTAGCCATGCTAATCCGCCACCGTCGTCACGACGCCGGCGCCTACTGTGCGACCACCCTCGCGGATCGCAAACCGGAGGCCTTCTTCGCAGGCGATCGGCGTGATCAGCTCGACGTTCATTTGAACGTTGTCGCCCGGCATGACCATCTCGACGCCCTCGGGCAGCTGGATGGTGCCGGTCACGTCGGTCGTGCGGAAGTAGAACTGCGG